>NZ_HG322949.1:1914920-2107665 GCF_000723165.1 Janthinobacterium agaricidamnosum NBRC 102515 = DSM 9628 | reverse complement strand
CCAGCCGGCGCAATGGCAGGCGCCGCTGCGCGAAGCGCTCGGCGAGCGTCTGCAAGTGCAGTTGGGACGCCAGGGCGAGAACGCGGTGATCCGCCTCGATCCGCCGATGCTGGGCCGCATAGAAATTTCGATCCGCCACCTGGCTGGCGCGCTGCAAGTCAATCTGAGCGCCTCCAACGGCGAAGTCTTGCGCCAGTTGCAAGGCATCGGCGACAACCTGCGCAGTGATCTGGCGCAGCGCCAGTACGCCGACGTCTCGGTGAATGTCAGCCCTGCCCCGCGCAGCCCGGCGGCGCAAGCGTTTGCCGAAGGCGATGCGCGCGGCCAGCAACGCCAGGGCGGCCGCGAACGCGACGAAGATGAGCCGGGCCGCGCGCTGTCCGATAGCGGCCAGCCGGCGGCCAGCTTCGCCATGAACCAGCGGGAAAGCTGATGAATATAAAACTGAAACTGGTAGGCGCTTTTGTGCTGGTGGCCGCACTGGCGGCCGGCGCCGCCGGCGGCGCGGTATGGTATCTGGGCAAGCCGGTGACGGCGCCCGGCGCGGCGGCCCAGGCGGCGCCGGTCAAAGTGCCGGAAACCGGCAAGAAGGCGCGTAAATTCCTGACCCTCGACAAAGTGATCGTGATGTTGCGGCGCATGCCCGGCGACACCGAAAGCCATTACCTGTCGGCCGACCTGGTGATCGCCACCACCGAGGAAAAGGAAAAGCTGACCAAGGAACATTTGCCGCTGATGCGCAGCATCGCCGTCAGCGCGCTGTCCAGCTTTCCAGTGGAAAAGGCGCAAACGATGACGGTGGAACAGTACGCCGAACAAATCAATCACGCCTTCAATGCCAGTTATGACAAGGAAAAAATGGACAAGCCATTTACCGAAGTCATGATCGGCAAGCTGATCATTGAGTAAGCCCAAGCCGATGCCACGGGAGACAAGGTGGTGAGCGACGCGGCTTATGCCGACCAGTACGCCGACGCTTACGGCGCCGGGGAATATGCCGGCGCCGGCGCCGTGCTCGACGCGGCCGAGGAACAGCGCCATTTGCTGGCCTATGCGCCGCTGGTCAAGCGCATCGTGCGCCAGCTCAATTCGCAGATTTCGGGCGCCGTCGACCGCGACGACATGGAGCAGATCGGTTTGATGGGTCTGCTTGAAGCACTGCGCCGCTACGGCGTGCCGGACCAGGCTTTCGGCGGTTACGCCAGCCTGCGCATCCGCGGCGCGATCCTGGATGAATTGCGGCGCCAGGATTGGCGGCCGCGCGCGGTACGCCAGGAAAGCCACCGCCTGCGCGACAGCGTGCGCGCGCTGACCCGGCGCCTGGGCCGCGAACCGGGCGAGCAGGAAATCATCGCCGCGCTGGGCATCACGGCCGAGGCCTACCAGCAATACCAGTTGGCGGAAAACGCCGAGCAGCTCGGCAGTTTCGACGAACTGCTGCAGGAGGGCGGCATCGGCAGCGGCGGCGACAGCGCGCCCAGTCCGGAAGACTTGCTGATGGTGCGGCGCAGCCTGGAACAGGCCTTGCGCGGCTTGAATGAGCGCGAGCAGCGGGTGGTGCAAATGTATTACGAATTCGAACTCAGCTACAAGGAAATCGCCGCCGTGCTCGATTTGACCGACGCCCGCGTGTGCCAGTTGAACAAGGCGGCGCTGGTCAAGATGAAAGCCGTGCTGCAAGGCGGATAGCCCGGCGGCGCGGCGCTAATCCAGCAGTGTGATGTGGTGTGATGCAGTATCAACAATGACGCAGAAAGGCAGTTCAATATGGTGATTATCGGTATCTTAATCGTAATGGGATGTGTATTCGGGGGCTTCGCCATGATGGGCGGCACCGTCCATGCGATCTGGCAGCCGATCGAATTGATCATCATCATCGGCGCCGCCCTCGGCGCGCTGGTGCTGGGCAATCCGAAGCATGTGCTGGGCGAAATGGTGACCCAGATCCGCAAGATCGTCACGCACAAGAAGCAAGGTTCGGAATTCCAGCGCCAGTTGCTGCTGCTGATGTATGAATTGCTGCAAACCGCCGCCGGCGGCCTGAAGGCGCTCGACGCCCACGTCGAGGCGCCGAAGGAAAGCGCGCTGTTCCAGCGTTACCCGCTGATCCTGGAAGACCCGAAATTGCTGGCGTTTATCGTCGATAACTTTCGCCTGATGGCGATGGGCAAGATCAATGCGCATGAACTGGAAGGCGTGCTGGAACAGGAACTGGAAGCGATCCACGATGAGTTGCTGCAACCGTCGAAATCGCTGCACAAGATCGCCGAAGCGATGCCCGGCTTCGGTATCCTGGCGGCGGTGCTGGGCATCGTGATGGCGATGAACTCGGTGGCCGACGGCGCCGACGCGGCGGAAATTTCCGAAAAAGTCGGCGCGGCGATGGTCGGCACCTTCATCGGCATCTTCTTTTGCTACGGCGTGCTCGATCCGATCTGCAATATGATGAAGCAACTGGTCAGCGAAGAAAGCTCGACCATGGAATGCGTCAAAGTCGTGCTGGTGACCCACGTGGCCGGCAAGCCGCCGCTGCTGGCGATCGACGCCGGCCGCCGCCTGGTGCAATTGAATATCAAGCCTAGTTTCGCCCAGTTGGAAAACTGGATCAATGCGCTCGAAGGCGAAGCCGAAGAACAACCGCGCCGTCCAGGGGAGCGCCGTGCTAAAGCCGCATGAAAAACATGATCAGGCGATCATCAAGCGATCCAGCCGCAAGCACGATGAAGAAGCCCATGGCGGCGCGTGGAAAGTCGCGTTCGCCGACTTTTGCCTGGCCTTGCTGTCGCTGTTCCTGGTGTTGTGGCTGATGGCCGCGCGCGAACAGCAGGCAATGAAGGAAATCATGATGGATTCGAGCGCCGCCAGCCGCCAGGGCGAAGGCCAGGGCGTGATGCCGGAGCCGAAAGGCGGCCCGCGCGGCAGCCTGATCGACCACTTCCCGCTGCCGCGCCAAAACAGCGGCAATACGACCACCGCCGGCAAGCAGGCCAACGACGGCAAGGCGCAGCCGAAAATGAGTTACCAGTCGCCGGAAGACCTGGCCGCGCTGTCGCGCGCGCTCGACAAGCTGAGCGCCGAAGCCGGCCTGTCGAACAACCTGCAATCGGTCATCACGCCGTACGGCTTGCGGGTCATGTTGCACGACACCGACAAGCAAGGCATGTTCGTGCGCGGCAGTTCGATCCCGACCGACCGCTTCCGCAAATTGCTGCGCCAGATGGGACCGGTATTCGCGCAAATGGAAAACCAGATGCTGATCGTCGGCCATACCGACTCGATGCAGTACACCAACAACGATTATGAAGCGTTTTCCAACTGGACGCTGTCGAGCAACCGCGCCATGTCGGCCCGCGCGCAATTGCTGGCCGGTAGCATGAATCCGGAAAGCGTGCTGCAAGTGGTCGGCATGGCCGACCGCGCCCCGCTCGACGCCACCAACGCGGCGGCCGGTATCAACCGGCGCATCGAATTGCTGATCCTGACCCGTGGCCAGGCCGACAGCGTGGCGGCGATGTTCGGCGTGCCGGGCGCCAAGCCGTCGAAGTCGCAGGACATCGATGTCGGCGAGCCGGACCCGGCAGTCCTGAAGCAATTGCGGGACAAGCTGAATCCGGCACTCAATTCCAGGCTCAATCCGGCAGGCGCAAAAAAAGGACGGGCGGAACATGCAGATTAAATCCAAGGGCCAGCGTATGAAAATTTCCAGCGGCACTGCCAGCGGCGCCCGCGCCATTGAACGCAGCGCAGCCGCCGCCCCCGCCGACAGCGCCGCCGAGGCCACGCCCGGAGCGGCGGCAGGCGCCGGCAACGCCACGCCGCTGCAATCGGCGGTATTGCAGCCAGCCATGGCCGCATTGCGCGCCATGCCGGATATCGACCATGAACGGGTAGCCCTGCTGCGCGATGCGCTGGCCAAGGGCGAATTGCCGTTCGACGCCGGCAAGCTGGCCGGCTTGATCCAGCGCTTCCACGGCGGTGAATCATGAGCGGCGCCGCCAAGATGACGCGCCCGCAGGCGCTGACGCGCGTGCTGCGCGGCGTCAGCGACGATATCGCCGCCTATGGCGCGCTGCTGGAGCTGCAGGAGCAGCAATTCCAGGCCGCGCTGCGCCACCAGCCGGCGCGCCTGTCGGCACTGGCCGAGAGCATCAATGCCGCGGTCGACGGCATGGAACAGCGCCGCCGCCAGCGGGTCAGCCTGGTGCGCGGCTTGAGCGGCGCCGGCGGCACGATGAACCAGATCATCGAATTGCTGCAAGGCGCACCGCGTTTGCAATTGGAAACCGACTGGGCAGCGCTGGAACAAATGGTGCTTGAATGTAAGCGCCTGAACCAGCGCAACAGCCATTTATTGACCGAACAATACAGCATCATGCAGCGCGTGCTGCATGGCGAGGACGATACCTATGCGCCAGGCTGATTTCTTTACCGCGCCGACCAGCGCCACCCAGCCTGCCCAGGCTACCGCCCCGGCCATGGCCAGCACTCCGGCCGCCGGCGGCGCCAGTTTCAGCAGCGTGTTCCGGCAAGTGCAGAACGAAGTGAACGGCTTTATCGGTGCCGGTTCCGCCAGCCATGCAGCGCCCCCGCCGGCCCTGACGCCGGAAGGCCTGGCCTACCTGGGCCGCAGCCAGCCGGGCAGCGCGCTGGCGGCCATCAACCAGGGCGGCTCAAGCGGCGTCGACAGCCAGTTGCAGCAGCAATTCCTCGACGCGATCAAGCCATGGGCCGAGGAAGCCGGCGCGCGCCTCGGCGTGGCGCCGGAAATCGTCGCCGCCCACGCGGCGCTGGAATCGGGCTGGGGCCAGCGGCCGTTGCGGCAAGGCGGACAAGACAGCAACAACCTGTTTGGCGTCAAGGCCGGCAAGCAATGGTCGGGCGACGTGACCAGCGCGCTGACCACCGAATACGAAGGCGGCGCGGCGCTGAAGAAAACCGAGCGTTTCCGCAGCTATCCGGACCAGGCCAGCGCATTCCGCGACTATGCGCAAGTGCTGCTGGATAACCCGCGCTACAAGGCGGCGCTGGGCGCCGGCAGCGACGCCGGCGCCTTTGCCCAAGGCCTGGCGCGCGGCGGCTACGCCACCGACCCGGCCTATGCCGACAAGCTGGCCAGGCTGGCCAGGCTGGCCAGCCGCCTGCAACAACAGAGCAAATAAGAAGCTATTTCAGCGGGATATCGGCCGGCTCGACCTGCCCCGCCGCCAGCACCCTGGCGCGTATCACCGTGCCGCTGGCGGCGTTGCGCACCCGTATCACGTCATCCTGGGCGCCAGGGTCCATCGCCTCGCCCGCCATGCTCACTTCGATCTGTTCGCGGCGCGCGACAATGCGCACCGCTTCGCCGCGCTTGACCAGCACTTGCGCCGTCAACTGGCTCTGGCGCAGCACTTCGCCGGCGCGCAGGCTGCGCCGGCTGCTCAGGCCGGTCAAGGCTTGCAAGTCGGACAGGCTGTCGGGGATCATCGAGACGTCGCGCCGTTCCAGGAAAACGTCGTCCGGCCCCAGCGCTTTGCCCGGCATCAAGGCCACCGCGCTGACCGCCACCCGCGCCGAGACCGTCGCGCGCGCCACCACGTCCTGGCGCCAGCCCGGCGTGCCGGGACACACCACCGACAGGCGCATGCGGGTCGCCGAACGCATGTCGGCCGGCTCGACGGTCACCGGCCTGGCGCAAGCGGCCAGCGGCCGCGCGGTCTTGCCCACAGTAATCTCGAATTGCGGATCGAGCAGTTTGGCGGCGTCCGCCTGTCGTTCCAATTGTTCTCGCGCAACGTTTTCCACCCTGATTAATATATTGTCGGCTGGCAATTCCGCGTTGACTGCACTACTATAGAGGCTGGCAGTGAAAAACAGGCAAGATAGCAAGATAGATCGCTTTCCCGGCAATGAAACACGCGGGGATGGCGCCGGTGGCACGGTGGAAAACGTCATTGTGTACCTTATTAGTCACAGTAAATAACACAGTCAATCAGCGTGGGCGCCAGGCGATGCCTGGAGCGGCAAACGTATTTTACATGCCCACAGGAACAATTTTCAGCCGGCTTGGCGCGTTCGTGTCCGGCCGGCATTATGACAAAGGATGACCATGGGGATTAATTTCAAGGAAGCACTGGGAGTGCACGCCGATGCGTTGCAGTTGCGGGCCGACCGCACGCGCGTGCTGGCGGCCAATATCGCCAACGAAAACACCCCTGGTTTTCAGGCCAAGGACATGGATTTCGGCGCCGCGCTGCAGCAACTGCAAGACCGCGAAGAAGGCGGCCTGTCGGTCGACGACGCCGCCGCGTCGCTGTACCGGGTACCCTACCATCCCAGCCGCGACGGCAACACCGTCGAGATCGGCGTAGAACAAGCGGCGTTTTCGCAGAACGCCTCCGATTTCCAGACCAGCCTCAGTTTCGCCAGCATGAAACTGAAAGGCCTGGCCAAAGCCATCGCAGGACAATAAGATGGGCTTCCAGGATATTTCCAAGATCGCCGGTTCGGCGATGGCGGCGCAGACCGTGCGCCTCAATACCATCGCCAGCAACCTGGCCAACGCCGATTCGGTGGCCGGTTCCGAAGCGGAAACCTATCGCGCGCGCAAGCCGGTATTCGCCGCCATGTTCGATGGCGGCGCCCAGGATGGCGCGCGGGTGCAGGTGCTGGACGTGGTCGAAAGCGACGAACCGCTGCGCAAGGTGTATGAACCGGGCCATCCGATGGCCAACGCCGACGGCATGGTGTTTTACCCGAACGTCAACTCGGTGGCCGAGATGGCCGACATGATGTCGGCGTCGCGCGCCTTCGAAAGCAATGTCGAAGTGCTGGGCCGCATCAAGACGATGCAGCAATCCTTACTCAAACTAGGCGAAACTTAAACCATGCAAACCAACTTGCTTAACAACAATAACAACGCCAGCAACAATAACCCGAACCCGTCGCAGAACAGCGCCACCTCGGACATGTTCACCAAATTGCTGGTGGCGCAGATCAAGAACCAGGATCCGCTGTCGCCGACCGACCCGGCGCAGTTCGTCAATCAATTGACGCAGCAGGCGCAAATGGAGGCGCTGCAAAACCTGGCCACGCTGACCGCCTCGAATGCCGATGCGCTGCAAAACATCCAGATCATCGCGCTGGGCGCGCAAATCGGTTCCGAAGTGATGGCCAGAACCGACACCGTCAAGACCAGCGACGCCAAGATCAGCGGTTCGGTGACGCTGGCGGCGGCGAGCAGCAAGACCACCGTGACCTTGAAGGGGTCCGACGACAAGGAATACAAGATCGAGCTCGGCAAGCAGGAACCGGGCAGCGTGCCGTTCACCATCGATCCGGTGGCGCTGGGCTTGCCACCGGGCACCTACAAGATGACGGTCAGCACCAGCAGCTCGGACAAGCCGACCATCGATATTGCCGGCAAGCTCAACAGCGTGCGCCTGCTGGCCAGCGGCGGCGCCGTGATGAATGTGTCCAACCTCGGTGATGTCACCCCGGATAACATCACCGGCTTCAACGGCAAGAAAACCTGAACCATCCCTTCTCCCTATTTTGATATTGTCCTTCACTTGAGGAATCGACCATGAGTTTCGACATCGCGCTGTCCGGCATCCAGGCCATCAACGAGCAACTGAACACCACCAGTAACAATATCGCCAACGCCGGCACCTTCGGCTTCAAGAGCAGCCGCGCCAACTTCTCGGCGATGTACGCCGGCTCGCGCCCGACCGGCGCTGAAGTGGGCTCGCTGTCCCAGAGCATCAACCTGGGCGGCGGCGTGCTGAAGACCGGCCGCGGGCTCGACGCGGCGATCGACGGCCGCGGCTTCTTCGTCAGCCGCGATGCGCAAAACACGCTGAGCTACAGCCGGGTCGGCATTTTCAAGGCGGGCTCCGACGGCTACCTGGTCGACAGCAACGGCAGGAAAGTGCAAGGTTATGGCACGGTACCGGGCAGCACCGCGCTGGGCCCGGTGGGCGACCTGAAAATCCCGACCGGCCAGATTCCGGCCCAGGCCAGCACCAAGCTGGAGTACACCACCAACCTGTCGGCCGGATGGTCGGTCAAGACCGGCACGTTCAACAAGGGCGACAGCCAGACCTACAACGACTCCAGGACCTCGCAGTTGTACGATTCGCTCGGCGTGGCGCATACGCTGAACCAGTATTTCGTAAAAACCGGCGCCAACACCGTCGAAGTGCATTACACGCTGGACAACACGGCCGTCGGCGGCGTGACCCAGCTGGCGTTCGACACCAGGGGCCAGCTGGCCACCATCAATGGCAACGGCCCGACCAATCCGCCGCCGACGCCGGTGCCGGCCGACTACCAGCCGACCTTCGCCACCGTGCCGCTGACCAGCGGCGCGATTGCCGGCGCCAACCCCATCACGCTGGCGATCAACTACAACGGCAGCACCCAGTATGCCGGCGACACCAGCATCTCGGCCAACAAGTGGGACGGCAGCACGTCCGGCACCTACACCGGCGTGGAACTGGCCAGCGACGGTTCGCTGGTGGCCAGCTACAGCAACGGTTCGAAACAGAATGTCGGCACCATCGCGCTGGCCACGTTCGCCGATGAAGCCGCACTGACCGCGGTCAGCGACACCAGCTGGGTCGCCTCGGCCGCTTCCGGCAACGCGCTGTACGACCGTCCAGGCGTCGGCATGTCGGCCAAGCTGTCGACCAACTCGCTGGAACAGTCGAACGTCGACATCACCAGCGAGCTGGTGGGCCTGATGACGTCGCAGCGCAATTACCAGGCCAACTCGAAGGTCATTTCGACCGAGAGCGCGATGATGCAATCGCTGATGCAAGCACTGTAAGCAAAGGGTAAGCTGACATGGATGCGCTGATTTACACCGCCATGAGCGGGGCCGACCGGGCCCTGCGGGCGCAGCAGGTACACGCCAACAACCTGGCCAATATGGATACCTCCGGCTTCCGCGCCAATCTGGAAGTGTCGACTACCCAGCCGCTGCAAAACGGCTACGGCTACGACGACCGCCACATGACGCAGACCCAGGCTAGCGCGATCGCCACCCATTCCGGCACGGTCAAGGAAACCGGCCGCGACCTCGACGTGGCGGTCAGCGGCAACGGCTACCTGACGGTGCAGGTCCAGAACGGCGAAGCCTATACCCGCGCCGGCGCGATGCAGGTCGATACCAACGGCACGCTGAGCATCAACGGCCGGCCGGTGCTGGGCGAAGGCGGTCCGATCACGCTGCCGGAATACACCAGCGTCGCGATCGGGGTCGACGGCACCATCTCGGTGCAAGTGCCGGGCAGCGCGCTGATGCAGACCATCGACAAGCTCAAGCTGGTCAATCCCGACGGCGCCCAGCTGACCAAGAACGAGGCCGGACTGATCGTCGCCCGCAGCGGCGACGACTTGCCGGCCGATCCGGCGGTGCGCGTCAGCGGCGGCCACCTGGAAGGCAGCAACGTGTCGGCGGTCGAGGAAATGGTCGCCACCATGAGCTTGAACCGCAGCTTCGAAATGCAGATGAAGGTCTTCAAGGCCAGTGATGACATGACCCAATCGGGCAACCGCCTGATGGGTTCCTAAGCCGCCAGCGAATTAATCAGGGGAATACTATGAATCCAGCAATGTGGATCAGCAAGACCGGGGTGCAAGCCCAGGATGCAAAACTGCAAGCCATCGCCAATAACCTGGCCAACGTCAATACGGTCGGCTTCAAGCGCGACCGGGTCGTGTTCGAAGACTTGTTTTACCAGGTCGAGCAGCAACCGGGTGCGCAACGCGCCGACAATACGCTGGCCTCGGGCGTGCAATTGGGTAACGGCACGCACATGGTCGGCACGCAAAAAGTATTTACCACCGGCAGCCCGCAAACCACCAGCCGCGAACTCGACGTCGCCATCACCGGCAACGGCTTTTTGCAAGTGCTGCGGCCGGACGGCCAGGCCGCCTACACCCGCGCCGGCCAGCTCGGCGTCAACGAAAATGGCGTGATGACCAATGCCCAGGGCTTGCCGCTGGTGCCGCAAATTACCGTTCCAGCCAACGGCACCGACCTGACCATCGGCGAAAACGGCGTGGTGTCCGTCAAAGTGCCGGGCAACGTCGCGCCGGTCCAGCTGGGCCAGCTGACGCTGACCAGTTTCATCAATCCGACCGGCTTGCAGGCGCTGGGCGAAAACCTGTTCCAGGAAACCGCGTCGAGCGGCACGCCGACCGAAGGCAACCCTGGCGAGGGCGCCTTGGGCAAGCTCAAGCAATTCTCGCTGGAAGGCTCGAACGTGCAAGTGGTCGAGGAAATGGTCGACATGATCGCCGCCCAGCGCACCTATGAAATGAATACCAAGGTGTTGTCGGCGGCCGATAATATGCTGCAATACCTGTCGCAAGCGGCGCGCTGATGAGCAAGGCCGTCCTTCCGTTGCTGGCCGTACTGGCGCTGGCCGGCTGCGCCGCTCCGGCGCCGGCGCCGCGCGGCAATCCGGCCGACGAAGCGCCGCCGATGGCGCGCAACGCGCCGCGCGGCGGCATTTCCGGCGGCGTCTACAATCCCGAGTCCGGCCTGGCGCTGACCTCCGACAGCCGCGCCTTCCGGGTCGGCGACGTGGTCACGGTGGCGTTGCAGGAAACCACCCAGGCCAGCAAAAAGGCCGGCACCTCGTTCAACAAGGGTTCCAGCGTGGCGATATCGCCGCTGACGGTGCTCGGCAAAACCTTGTCGAAAACTGAAATCGACGCCGCCGCCAAGCGCGGCTTTTCCGGCGATGCCACCAGCACCCAGCAAAACGCGCTGTCCGGCGCGATCACCGTGATCGTGCAGGAAGTCTTGCCGAACGGCTTGCTGCGGGTACAGGGCGAAAAAACCCTGACCCTGAACCAGGGCGAGGAATTCGTGCGCCTGCGCGGCTACCTGCGCTCGGCCGACATCGATTCGAATAACCAGGTCTCGTCCTTGCGCATCGCCAATGCACGGATCGCCTACTCGGCGCAAGGCACCTTGGCCGAAGCCAATACGCCGGGCTGGCTGACGCGCTTCTTCGTCGGTCCGTGGATGCCGTTTTAAGGAATTTTATGACATTGCGTCACCCCGCCCTCCCTCTCATCGCGCTGGCCCTGCTGTCCTGCCTGCTCTTGCCGGTCCCGGCTTCGGCCGCGCAAGTGCTGCGCAACCTGGTCAGCATCGAAGGCGTGCGCGACAATCCGCTGGTCGGCTACGGCCTGGTGGTCGGCTTGAACAACAGCGGCGACAGCACCCAGGTCAAGTTTTCCAGCCAGTCGGTGCTGAACATGCTGAAGCAGTTCGGCGTCAAGCTGCCCGACGGCGCCGATTCGAAAAGCAAGAACGTGGCCACGGTGATGGTCAGCGCGGTATTTCCTCCGGGTTACCGGCGCGGCCAGAGCATCGATGTCACCGTCTCGTCGCTGGGCGACGCCAAGAGCTTGCGCGGTGGCACCCTGCTGCTGACCGAATTGCGGGCCGCCAATAATGAAACCTATGCGCTGGCGCAGGGCAACGTGGTGGTCGGCGGCTTGAACGCCACCGGCAGGAGCGGCTCCAGCGTCACCGTGAATACCCCGACCTCGGGACGGATTCCGAACGGCGCCAATATCGAACGCGAAATCGGCACCGACTTTTCGACCAAGCCGACCGTCACGCTGAATCTGCGCCATCCGCATTTCCAGACCGCCACCAATATCGTCGACGCCGTCAACCGCCGCTTCGGTCCGGTCGCCACCACCACCGACGCCACCAGCGTCGACGTGGTCGCGCCGGAAAATCCGACCCAGCGGGTGGCCTTCATGGCCAAGCTGGAAGCCTTGTCGATCGATGTCGGCGAAGACACGCCGAAAGTGGTGTTCAATTCGCGCACCGGCACGGTGGTGATCGCCGACGGCTTGCGCGTCAAGGCTGCCGCGGTGACCCACGGTTCGCTCAAGGTGGTGATTTCGGAAAACTCGGCGGTCAGCCAGCCGGCGCCGTTCGGCCGCGGCCAGACCACCGTCACGCCGCAATCGAAGGTCAGCGTGGACCAGGGTTCCGGCCAGATGTTCAAATGGCCGGCCGGCGCCAAGCTGCAATCGATTATCGACGTGGTCAACAGCCTGGGCGCGTCGCCCGACGATATCATGGCGATCCTGCAGGCGCTCGACCAGGCCGGCGCGATCGAAGGCGAACTGGTGGTGATCTGATGACTATCGAGCAATTGGGCAAGCTGGCCGGCGGCGCCGACAATGACAAGCAAGACGCCGTGGCGCCGGCCCAGGATGCGCGCTACGCCGCCAAGGCGACCGAGGCGGCGGTCAAGTTCGAAGCGTTTTTCATTTCGCACATGCTGCGCCAGATGCGTTCGAGCACCCGTGAACTGGCTGCCGAAGACAGCACCTATAAAGATCCGGTCAACAGCGACATGCTGGAAATGGCCGACAACCTGGTGGCCGACAAGATGGCCGGCCAGCGCGCCTTCGGCATCGCCGATGCGATCCTGCGCCAGTTGCTGCCGCCGCCAGCCGCCGCCAAGCCGCGCGGCGCCACGCCAACGGCCGGGCATGGCCCGGCGCCAGACAATCTTGCCGGCACACTTAATAAACCGGCTTAAAGCGTCGCCTGTCCAGGTTAACCGCAATTCATGGCGCGCCGCGCCGCCTTTACCAGGAAAGAAGATTGCCCAATGAGCATCATTAGTAATGCATTGTCAGGCGGTATCGCCGCCCAAGCCGGGTTGAACGCCACCAGCCAGAATATCGCCAACATGCAGACACCGGGCTACACCCGCCAGGGCGTTTTGTTGAGCTCGATTGGCGCGAGCCGGGGCGTGCGTTCCGCAGGCGACGGCGTGAATGTCAGCGCGCTGCTGCGTTTCAGCGATGCCTACAAAAGCCAGCAAATGTGGCGCGCCGCGTCCGACCAGGGCTTCCGCTCGCAGACCCAGCCCTACCTGACGGCGCTCGAACGCGTCATGGGCGATGACAAATCGAGCATCAGCTCCGGCATCAACGGTTTTTTCCAGGCGCTCAACGCGGCGGCGGTCGACCCGACCTCGACCCCGCTGCGCCAGCAAATCGTGACGGCGGCCGATGCGATGGCCCAGCATTTCAACAGCATCAGCAATGTGCTGAATAACCAGCTGCTGTCGGTGCACCAGCAGCGCAGCACGATTCTGCCGCAAGTCAATACCGCACTGTCGAGCATTGCCGCGCTGAACAAGCAAATCAGTTCCGTCGGCTCTTCCGACACCAATATCTCGGCGCTGATCGATGCGCGCGACCAGTTGATCGACGGCCTGTCGTCGCAAATGGCGCTGGATGTGACCGACCAGCCGGACGGTTCGCGCAGCCTGTCGCTGAAAACCGGCCAGCCGCTTGTGATCGGCTCCACCGCGGCCACCATGTCGAGCAGCCTGAACGCGGCGGGCGAGCAAACCCTGAGCTTGCAGTTCACCAATTCGACGTTTGGCGTCGACAATGTGGCGGTGGGCGGCCAATTGGGCGGCCTGGGCGAATATGAAAAAAATACCCTGCAGCCGCTGCAGCAATCGATCACCGATATGGCCACCAGCCTGACCAAGAAGATCAACGACCAGCTGGCGCTGGGCAGGACCAGCGCCGGCGCCGCCGGCGGCCCGCTGTTAAGCTACCTCAATGGCAAGATGCAACTGACGCCCAACTTCAAGGCGACCGACCTGGCGCTGTCGTCGAACGGCGTGGCCGGCGATAGCGGCAACTTGCAAAAGCTGATCGATATCAAGAACCAGAGCATCGATGTCAACTGGGTCGGCTCGGTGCTGATCGGCGACGCGGACACCCAGCTGGTCGGCAAGCTCGGCATCGCCAGCAAACAAAACCAGGACTTGCTGAAGACCGCCGACACGGTGCGCGCGCAGGCGGTCAACGACTGGAAATCGACCAGCGGCGTCGACAAGGACGAGGAAGCGGGCAACCTGGTCCAGTTCCAGCAAATGTACAACGCCAATATGAAAGTCATTTCGGTGGCCAATTCGCTGTTTGAAGCCACTTTGGCAATGATGGGTTAAGGAGAAGATTATGCGTATCGTCAGCGGCCAGTACCAATCCATGATTAATGTCGCATTGCAGGCAAATCAGGAGCGCATCAACTTCCTGACCCAGCAAATCGCGACGGGCAAGCGGATCCAGCTGCCTTCCGATGATCCGGTCGACAATGTGCGGATTTCCCGCCTGAACAACGAAGAGGCGATGATCGGGCAATATCAGAAAAACATCGCCTCGGTACAAACCCGCTTGCTGAAAAATGAAAATTATTTGTCGAGCATGATCACCGACATGGGCCAGGTGCGCGACCAGCTGGTCTGGGCGTCCAACGGCACCAACGCGCCGGACGACCTGAACGCGATGACCGCGTCGCTGCGCTCGATGCGCGACAGCGTGTTTTATACCGCCAACCAGAAAGACCAGGAAGGCCGCTACATGTTTTCCGGCACCGCCACCGACACGCCGGCACTGAGCTACGACCCGACCCGCCCGGTCGGTTCGCGTTATACCTATACCGGCAATACCGATACCCAGGTGGTGGTGGTCGGCAATGGCATCACGCAAGCGGCCAATGTCGACGTCAGCCAGCTGGAAGTTTGGCTCAACAAAATCGACAGCGCCGTCACCACCCTGTCCGCGCCCGGCGTCAACGCCAACGACCCGGCGGTGCGCAGCGTACTGACCGCCGCGCTGAACGGCACCGACGACGGCAGGGATTTACTGTCGAGCAAGGTCGCGATTTTCGGCGGCGCGCAAAACATCCTGACCACATTGAATAACAACCTGGACAATGTGTCGCTGTCGAACCAGCTGACCCTGAGGGACTTGTCGGCCACCAACCTGGCCGAGGCGTCGATGGACCTGAGCGGCTACCAGACCGCGCTGCAAGCCACCTATAAGGCCTACGCCAAAGTCGGCAACCTGTCCCTCTTCGATGTTCTCTGACGATCATGCAAATCGCCCCGCTTTCCACCTCTTCGGGACTGCCCGCTAAAAACGCCGGCGCCGCCCGTGTCATCGATGAGCCGGCTGACGGCGTTGCCGGCGCAGCGCAGCGCGAGCGCGGCGACGCCGCGCCGGCGGTGCCATCGGCGCAGCTGAGGCGGGGCTTGAGCAATTGGGATCACCAGTTGCAGGGGGAAATTTCCAGCGCCCAGCAGACGCTGGACTACCTGGAACGCAGCACCAGCCAGTTGCAGGCATTGAAAAGCGAACTGGCCGCCAAACTGGCGGCGCGCCAGGGCCGCGAGGGCCAGGTCGAGGCGCGCCTGCGCCAGTTCAGCAACACCTGGCGCCAACGCAGCAACGCCACCGGCGGCACGCTGGACCCGCAACTCAATTACAGCGGTGCGCAGCCAGCCGCCCAGAATTTCGGCATTCGCGGCTTGACGATGGCCAATTTGCAAAGCGGCGGCACCGAAGTGCTGGCTTTTTCCGTCGGCGGCGCCAGCCAGGCCCTGCGTTCGGCAACCATCGAGCCGGGCTTGAGCGCCGAAGAAATCAGCGCCCGCTTCAACCAGGCGCTGACGCCGTCGAACGTGCGCGTCAAGCTGGGCGCTGACGGCGAGCTGGTATTCAGCACGCCGGAAGCGTCGTGGGCGTCGGTGCGCGATACCTTGTCGGTGCGCGGCAGCGGCATCCGCTTCCCTGCCGGACAATTAAACCGCGTCAAGACCGACGCCGAACCGGCCGCGCTGGCGCCGGAAACCTGGAGCAGCAGCGACACCGAAGCGCTGCGCGCCACCTTGCAGCAAGTGGTGCAGGCACTGGGCCGCCTGCAAAAGGCGCGCGACAGCGTCGGCATGGCATTGTCGCAAGTGGCGCAACGGGTCGCCACCGTGCAACCGCCGCAAGGCGGCGCCGGCATGGTCACGCTGGCGCAGAAATTCACCAGCAAGGCCGGCGAATCCGGCTACGACTCCTTGCTGGCCATCACCTCGGCGCTGGCCGGCATGAGCCGCGAACGGGTACTGTCGCTGCTGCGCCTGCGCTAAAAACCTGTCCCGCTAGAGAATACATCGCCTGCCGGCAACGCCTCAACAGGGTGGGTACGGCCGTCATATATGACTTGCTTCGTCGTAGCATGGCGCGCCATGCATCCTCCTCACGCCTTGACCGCTCTGCTGACGAGCAGCCATCAGACGACGCCCCTACTGGGATAGGTTCTTGGCGTCATCCGGCTTCCCGGCGCTTCGCACCAGCGCCGCCAATTGCTGCGCCGGCATCGGCTGCGCAAACAGATATCCCTGCGCATAATCGCAGCCGGCGCCGGCCAGCAAGCTGCGCTGGTGCTCGGTTTCAACGCCTTCGGCGACCACTTTCACGCCTAGCTTGTGCGCCAGTGCAATAATCGCTTCGCACAGCACCAGCTCGCCGCCGTTGCCGTCCGCTGCCAGTTCCTGCACGAACGAAGGATCGATCTTCAGATAATCGATATCGAATTTGCGCAGGCAGGACAGCGACGCGTAGCCGGTGCCGAAATCGTCCAGCGCCACTTCCAGCCCCATCGCGCGGAACTGGCGCAAACGCTCCAGCACGCCGCACGCCTCGTCGAGCAGCACGCCTTCGGTGATTTCGATGGCAATCGAACAGGGCGGCAAGCCCTGTTGTTCCAGGTAATCGGTCCACGCCTGGTAAAACGCCGTGTCGCCGCGAAACTCCAGCGGCGACTTGTTGACGCTGACCTGGAAAACCGGATCGAGGTCAAGCTGCCATTGCCTGACTTGCCGTACCGCCTGGCGGAATACCCAGTCGCCGATCTCGATCATCAGGCCGCCGCTTTCGGCATACGGAATGAAGTCGGCCGGACTCAGCAAACCGCGCCGCGGATGGCGCCAGCGCAGCAGCGCCTCGGCACGGTGGATGGCTCCAGTCTGCAAATTGACGATAGGCTGGTAATGGATTTCAAATTGCTCTTGCTGCAAAGCCTGCCGCAAGTCGCCGGCCGTGCGCAGCCTCAGCTGGGCCGCCGCCTGCACCGCCGGCGTGAAATAGCTGTAACGGTTGCGGCCGGCGTTCTTGGCCGCGTACATGGCCTGGTCGGCATGGCGCAACAGGCTGTCGGTATCGCTGGCGTCGGCCGGGTACAGCGCGATGCCGATGCTGGCCGAAATCTGCGCATGGTCGCCCTCCACCACGAACGGCCGCGCCAGGCTGCCGATGACCTCTTGCACGACCCGCTCGACCCCGGCCAGTTGTTCGAAACCGGACAGTATCACCGTGAATTCATCGCCGCCGAGGCGCGCCACGGTGTCGCTGGCGCGGATGCCCTCGGCGATGCGCTGCGCCGCCTCGGCCAGCAGCAGGTCGCCCTTGTCATGTCCCAACTGGTCGTTGACTTGCTTGAAGCCGTCGAGGTCGATGAACAGCAGCGCCAGGAAACGTCCGTCGCGCTTGGCCTTGCGCGCTTCATTGCGCAGGCGGTCGAGGAACATATGGCGGTTCGGCAAGGATGTCAATTCATCAAAATTGGCCTGGCGCCAGATCCGTTCGGCGCTTTCCTTGCGCTCGGTGATGTCGCTGACCAGCGCCAGCGCGCCGAGGCAGGCGCCGCCGCCATCGAAAATCGGATTGGTCGCCAGCGTGGCCCACAGGGCGGCGCCATCCTTGCGCAGGAATTTGAATTCATGACGTTCGGCGACGCCCTCCTGGCGCCGCGCGACATGGCGCTCCAGCAGCGTGCGGCCTTCATCGTCCATGAACGCGAGCAGCGGCTTGCCCAGCATCTCTTCGATGCTGTAACCCAGCATGCGCGCCATCTTCGGATTGACAAAACTGGTCAGCGCCGACGCGTCGAGTTCCCAGATGCCTTCCTCGGCGCTGTGGACGATGCGCCGGAAGCGCTCCTCGCTGCGCTCCAGCGCGGCCTGCTTGCCCTCGGCTTGCTCGACCACCACGCGCAGCGCCTGGCCGCTGCCGTCGACGCTGGCCAGCAGGCTGACCGGCAAGCCCTGGTCTTGCGGCGTGCGCAGCAGTTTTAACTGCATGCGTTCCGGCTGGCTGCTGTTCAACGCATGTTGCACGAAGTCGTCGAAGTCATGCAGGAACGGCGCGCTGACGAATTGGCGGAAATGGATATGGCCCGGATGTGCGCGGGTGACGCCCAGCAACTCGGCGCCGAGCAGGTTTACTTGCAAGATCGTGGTATCGAAGCCCAGCACAAAATAAGCCACCGGCGCCAGCAAATAAATATCGTTGAAATAGGCTTGCTCGCGTTCATGACGCAAGCGTTCCGGGCTGAATGCGGCATCGTCCAGGCAATACGGATCGGACAAGCCGGCGCCGCTCATCGTCGCCAGCATCGCATGCTGCGGATAGGTGCCATGGAGATCCTGGTCCATATGTTTCCTTCGCGCAAAAGCCAGCGGCGTCACGGCGCCGCGCGGCCACTAAACTATGCGCTCAGAGCGGATTACATGCAAGAGGCTGTCGGCCAACAGCGGCCCGCTAGCATGTATGTGTTCTTTTTTACCACAAATTCATGCGCCGGTCCGGTTCAGGCGTTTCTCGATATAACGCTGCAACGCTTCGAACAGCAGGCTCAAGCACCAATAGACGGCAGCGGCCGCTAGGTACAGCGGCAGCGGCTGGAAGGTGGTGGCGATCAATTCGCGGGTGGTCAGCATCAATTCCGTCACCGTGATCACCGACACCAGCGACGTGTCCTTGATCAGGCTGGTCAAGGTATTGCTCATGGCCGGCACGGCGATGCGCAGCGCTTGCGGCAAGACGATGTATTGCACGGTTTGCCGGTAACCGAGCCCGAGACTGAAACTGGCGCGCCACTGCCCTTGGCTGACGCCCTGTATCGCGCCGCGCAGGCTTTCCGACAGGAACGCTCCGGAATTCAGGCTGAGCGCCAGCACGCCCGCCGTCAATGGCGTGAATTCGATGCCGATGCTGGGCAAGCCATAATAAATCACGAAAATCTGCACCAGCAGCGGCGTGCCGCGCATCAGGCTGACATATAGCGCGGCCGGCCAGCGCAGCCAGGCCCACGGCAAGATGCGCATGATCGCGACCGGAAAACCCAGCAACAAGCCGCCCAGCATCGAAGCAATCGCAAACAACACGGTATAACCCGCGCCCAGCAGCAACAACGGCGCCGCCTGGCGCAACAACTCCAATAAATCCATCGATTCCGGCTTTCCTGTGACTTTCTTACTGTGGCGCTTTGCTGACGTCGACGCCGAACCACTTCAGCGACACTTGCTTCAGGCTGCCGTCGGCGCTGATCTCGGCCAGCGCCTTGTTCAGCGCGGCCTTGAACAGCGGATTATCCTTGTGGAAGGGAATGCCCATGCGTTCGACCTTGCCGACCCGCGCGCCGGCCTTCAGCGGCAAGTTGGCGTTTTTCAGCAGGTAGGCCGACATCAGGCTGTCGTTCAGCGCGGCGTCGATGCGGCCGACCGACAAATCTTGCAGCGTTTCGGCGGCCACCGCATAACTCTTGACGGTGATGCCGGGTACGGCTTTGGCTTGCTGTTCAAACACACTGCCCTGCCCGGCGCCCAGTTTCTTGCCCTTCAAATCGTCCAGGCTGGCATACATCGCCGTGTCATTCTTGCGTTGAATCAATTGCGGACCGGAATAGGTGTACGGCTCCGAAAAGTCGAAGACTTGCTGGCGCTGCGCCGTGATGCCGACCTGGCTGACGATCACGTCGTATTTTTTGGCGGCCAGTCCGGCCAGGATCGCGCTCCATTCGGTATTGACGAATTCGGGTTTCAAGCCGAGCCTGGCGGCCAGCAGCTTGGCGACATCGACATCGTAGCCGCTCAGCTGGCCGGTCTTGGCATCCTTGAAATTGAACGGAGGGTAAGTCCCCTCCATCGCGATCTTCAAGGTGCCGCGCGCCTTGACGGTATCGAGCAAATCGGCCGACCAGGCCAGCATCGCGGCACTGGACGCGAGGACAAACACGGCCAATTTGAGCGCGGTCAGCACCGAACGGCGGCGCGAGGTATAGTGAATTTTACTACGCATAAGAATAGCACTCCTTGAACTAACGGCAGACCCTGCTTTTATAGCGCAAAAACGCTGTCAGCGGGGAAACTAACGCAATTAACGCGCATAACGCCGCTTGGCGCCGAAATGATGGCCGACCACCAGCGTGGTGCTGGCCACCAGGCTGCTCAAGCCGATCAGCAACTGGATCAGTTTATCGTCCGGCAAAATCCACAAGGAAGTGCCTGGCGCCTCGGCCTGGGTCGCCGCGCAAATGAGCGGCGTAATCCACTCCGCATCGGCCGTCACATCCAGCACTACCGCGCCGTCGCTGCTGGTCTGCATGTAAATATCGCCGCCCTCGGCCAGCGTAAAACAAACGCCGAAGCCGGTTTCATGCGGCCGGATATGTTCGCGCAGGCTCAGATTGTGTTCCTCGATCCACACTTCGACATCGTGCGGGGTTTCCAGGTGCTGCCACGGACGGGGCCGGAAGCGCGGTTTGGCTGGGCCGTCATAGTCGGCGGCTGATTGATGATTATCGGAATCGTTTTCTATCGCGTCTGTCATGCTGGTCTGGCTCATGTGGCTAAGGCATCATTATCCTCTGTTCGACCTCACTGTGGGAAATTGGTGCGACCGACGAGCGGGGGCCGGCTAGCGGGGGCCGGCTAGCGGGGGCCGACTACACCGTATTAGTGCGAATAATTACGAATAAATATCAGGCCCACGCAATACTTGTCAGAAAAACTGATAGCTATTGACTTTCCCCGTCAATATCCCTGACTTTACAATCCCTGACATCATTTACGCAGGGGATTTTCATGCAGGGCCTTAAAAGAAGAATCACGTATGTCGCGGCCTTCGAAGTATGCGGCCTGACCATGTCAACGCTGTGGCTGTCGTGGCTGTCCGGCTCGGCCGCCAGCAGCACCGGGCCGCTGGCGGTGATGATCACCACCCTCGCGATGACCTGGAATTTTTTCTACAATATCGCGTTCGAGGCGTGGGAACGGCGCCAGGTGTCGCGCGCGCGCACCGTGCTGCGCCGGGTTGCCCACGCCATCGGTTTCCAGCTCACGCTGGTGCTGTACCTGATTCCCTTGATCGCGTGGTGGATGCGGATCAGCCTGTGGCAAGCGTTCTTGCTCGATTTTGCGCTGATGCTGATCATCCCGCTCTACAGCTTCCTGTTTACATGGGCGTTCGACCGCGTCTTTGGCGAACCGGATTCCGCCAAACAAGTCAATCGGGTCCGGGCCTAGCCGTCCCGCCATTGCAAGGTGCGCGGATTGCTCACGCTGCGCCGTCTTGATTGGACCGTGCCTGCTTATTAGCGCGCAGTCCTAGCGCGCAGTCCTGGCCAGATATTTCGCCGGCGAGGCGCCAAGCGCCTTCTTGAACATCGTGATGAAGGCGCTGACGGATTCATAGCCCAGGTCTTCCGCGACCCGCTGTACCCGCAGCCCGGAGTACAGCCACCTTAACGCAACGATAATCTGCAGCTGCTGCCGCCAACGGCCAAAAGTCATGCCCGTCTGCTGCCGCACCAGCCGGGCCAGCGTCCTCTCGCTGAGCGCCAGCCAGGCCGCCCATTCGCGGGCCGTCCTGCGATCGGCCGGCGCCTGCAGCAGTGCATCGGCCAGCCGGCGCAGCGTCGGATGATCCGAGATGGGAAAATACAATTGCTCGATCGGCATTCGCCCCAGCTCGTCGAGCATGACGCCGACCAGCCGCGCCGTCGGGCTGTCCACGGCGTAGCTCTGCGCTAATGTAACCAGCCGCAAGATCATTTCGCGCAGCAGCGGCGTGATCGTCAAGGTGCAGCAGTCCTCGGGCAGCACGGCCGCCGCCGGCTCCACGCAGAGCAGGCACAGGTCGGTGTCCGCCGTCACGCGCATGCTGTGGGACATTCCTCCAGGTATCCAGACGCCGCAATGCGGCGGCACCATCCAGTATCCATGCGGCACTTCGCAAATCACGCTGCCGCGCAGGGCAAGCACTAATTGTCCCTTGCGGTGGCGGTGCAGCGCCGGATCGCGGTCGCCATCCATCGCATGGGCCCGCAGCGCAATCGCTGGCTGGGGGATGTTGTCCAGATCGTTATTGGCGCGTAGCGTGGCGAGGGCCGACATCAAGATTGTCCGAATTAAGTGATATCTGGTCAGAATATCCAAATTCGAACAGGCCGGCAAGCGTTAAGCTGTGTGCTTTATTTTTTCAAGAGGCATCCATGGCCCGTCTCCCCGCCATCCCGACCGCCAGCAAGCGGCCGATCTTGATGGTCATCGGCATTTTGCTGATTGCCATGAATTTGCGCGCGCCCTTTACCAGCATTGCGCCATTGCTGGAAGAACTCAGGAACCGCTATGCACTCGGCGCCGGCCAGGCCGGTTTGCTGATCACGCTGCCACTGCTGGCCTTCGCGGCCGTCTCGCCGTTCGCCGCCGGCCTGGCCAGGCGGTGCGGCATCGAGCGCACGCTGTTCGGCGCCCTCGCCGTCATCGCGGCCGGCCTGCTGCTGCGCGCCGCCGGCGGCGTCGCGCCGCTGTATGCGGGGACCGTGATCATCGGCGCCGGCATCGCGCTCGGCAACGTATTGCTGCCGAGCCTGCTGAAGCGCGACTTCCCCGCGCAGGCGGCTTCGCTGACCGCCCTGTATGTCCTGTCGATGGGCGTCGCGGCGGCGGCCAGCTCGGCCATCGTGATTCCCTTGTCGCACGCGCTGCATGCCGACTGGCGCCTCGTCTCGCGCCTGCCCTTGCTACTGACCGCGCTCGCCGCCTTGTTGTGGCTGCCGCAATTACCGCGCCGCCAGCCGCCAGGCCCGCAGCCGGCGGCGGCCAGCCAGCCGCACGATGCGGTCTGGCGCGCGCCGATCGCGTGGCAGGTGACCGCCTACCTCGGACTCGACTGCTTGCTGTACTACGTCGGCGTCAGCTGGCTGCCGTCGATCCTGCGCGATACGGCCGCTTATTCGACCGCCGAAGCGGCGTCCTTGCATGGCGTGCTGCTGCTGGCGACGGCGCTTCCCGGCCTGGTGCTGATTCCGCTGGCGCCGAGGCTGCGCGACCAGCGCGCGCCCGCCTGCCTGCTGGCCTGCAGCATGGTGGTTGGATTGCTGGGTTTTGTACTGGCGCCGGTCCATGCGCTCATCTGGATCGTGTTGTTCGGGGTCGGCGCCGGGGGCGGACTGGTGCTGGCGCTGGCCCTGATCGGCCTGCGCACCGCCAATGCCGGCGGCGCCGCCGCACTCTCCGGGATGGCGCAATGCATCGGTTATTTCTTTGCCGCCGCCGGCCCGCCATTGATCGGCAAGGCGCATCAGGCCACGGGCGGCTGGAACGCGCCGCTGAGCTTGTGCGCCTGCCTCGGCGTGCTGATGGCCATCGTCGGCCTGTACGCCGGCCGCAATCTCCAGATCGGCGCCCGGCAAGGCCACAGCTGCGCGCCGGCCGTGCCAGCAGGCACGCTCCCGCAGCGCCGCTAGCGCTCAATAAGCCTGGCTCAGCAGCTGCACGAATTCACGCGCGGCCTTGCCCAGCGGCGCGTTGTGCATCCAGACGATGTGCACCGGACAAAACAGGCCGTTGCGGGTATTCTTGAACTCGATCCGCCTGAGCCGGCCATCTTCCAGCAGCGGCCGTATCACCGACAGCGGCAGGTTGGCCCAGCCGAGGCCCGCTTCCACCATGTCGATCGCCATGCCCAGGCTGTCGGTGCGCCAGCTGGCCTGGCCGACCAGCGTGCGCGCATCGGCCAGCGGCAAGTCGCGGCTGGCGACGACGATCTGGCGCACTTGCACCAGGTCTTCGATATACACCGCCTGCCCTGCGCCGCCCAAGGCGGGATGGCGCGGCGACATGGTGGCCACCAGCGATTCGGCGCCGACCAGGTGGAATTGTTCCTCATTATTAATTTGCAGTCCGCCAAACGCCAGGCAGGCGCTGACCCGGCCGCGATGCAGCAAGTCCAGCACCTCGTCTTGCGGGCCGCTCAGCACTTCGATATCGAGCAAGGGATAACGCAGCGCCAGCGCCTTGATGGCGGCCAGGAAATGGCGCTTTTCGACTTCCGTCGCGATCGCCAGCGACACCCTGCTTTCCAGGCCTTGCGACAATTCGATCGCATGCAGGTGCAATTGCCTGAGCTGGCCGGAAATCAGCCGCGCATGGGGAATCAGCGCCAGCGCGGCCGGGGTCGGCAACGCCTCGCGCTGGCCGCGGTCGAACAAGGCGATCCCCAGTTCGGCCTCGATATTGGCGAGCGCCATGCTGACCGCCGACGGCGCCCGGTTCAGCTTGCGCGCGGCGGCCGAAAACGAGCCGCAGTCGACCACCGCCAGGAACAGTTCGATGTTATTGCTGGAAAACTTCATCGGCGCACACCGGCGCCACGGCACGGCAAGCGCAACTCAACCCTTCCAGGTGCGTTTCAAGCCGGTGTCGGCATGGATCCAGCCGCCGCGCGCGCTGTTGCGGTAATAAAAACCGACGCCGCCCTGGCGGAAACTGCGCACCAGGCCGCCCAGCACGTCCGGGGTCAGGCTGGAGACGCGGATATCGGCGGCCTTGCCGACCATGTGCAGCGACTGGCGCGCGGCCGGAATGCCCGCTTCGCGCAGCTTGGCGTTGGACGCCGGCGTGCGGTAACCGGACAGGATTTCCAGCGGCTCATCGATGCCGTAGCGTGCCACGAAGGCTTGCGTGCCCCACAAGGTTTCCAGCAATTTCGGATCGATCTTGGCGGTTTCCTTGCCATTCACGTCGCGCAGCAAATGGCACAGGTCCTGGTAGGCCGAGTCGATCACGACGCCGTCTTTCCAGTACAGCAGCTTGGCCCGCTCGCGGCTGGCCGGACGGGTCACTTCCAGCACCCGCGGGCGCAGCCAGAAATCCTGGTCGAGCAAGGCCTGGGCGTCGAAAATATCGGGTGGCGGCGCCAGTTCGCTGATCGGCGACGACGATTGCACGATGCGCGAAGGCGCATTGCCGGCGCTGGCTGCCGGCCTGGCAGGCACCGCTGAAACGAGCGCGGCTTGCGGTGCGGCCGGCAGTCTCGGCGCGGCACCGGCCAGCGTGGCCGACGTGTCGTTGAGCGGTACGCGGGTGGCGCAACCGACCAGTGGAACCGAAATCACGCCCAGCGCAGCCAGGCCCAATCCGTTTTGTAGAAAATTTCTGCGCGATGCCATAGCTAGTCCATTAAATCAATGTACTTACTATAGCGCATAGTTGGGGGAAGAAAAACCCTGCGCGCCTATTGTATCGGCCCTGCTCCACCCGGCCCGATACTCTTAAGCGTCATTTAAGCTTGGCGCCTGAGTCTGATTCACGCCGCGGCGGCCAGCTTGACTGCATTTTGCTGCGCGGCTTGCAAGACCGAGGTCGGCCGGTCCAGCAAATAACCTTGCGCATACACCGGCACGGCGGCCGCCTGGGCGATGCGCTGCACCGCTTCCAGCGCCTTGTTCGATTCCAGCCGCTTGAACACGACACGGATGCTGTTCTCATGGCACAGCGTCACCAGCCTGGCCGCCGCCGCTTCATCGGCCAGGTTGCCGGCGTCGAGCTTGAAGGCGTCCGGACGCAGCCGCTCGACCAGGCCCAGCGCCTCATGCACGCTGGACACATTCACCGCCAGCCGGAAACCGTTGCGGCGGTAATTGTCGGCCACGTAATTAAGCAGCCAGCCCTGGTTCGGCGTTACCGCCGGCAATTGCAGCACGATGCGTCCGATCGGCAAGCCGAGCGCGTCGAGGATGCGCTGGAACGCGTGGCCGTGATTGCTGCTGACCGCGCTCAGCAGCCGGTCATGCACATTCAGGTACAGGTCGGATTGCCCGGCTTCCGGCTGGCGGAAGAAATTAATCGCATGCAGCATGCGGCACAAGCGGTCCAGCTCGACCGACTCATCGTCGCTGGCCGCATGGTCCAGCAGGCGCCACAGCGACAAGCCCTCGTCGGCCGCCGACACGCTGCGCGCCAGGCCTTCGAAGGCGACCGCCACGCCGCTGTCGAACTGGCGCAACGGCTGGAACGCGCTGGTCATGGTGCAATTGAAAAAGCGGCCCTGCGCCTTGCCGTCGACATCGAGCCACACGCTGGTGGCGGCCTGGGTTTCATGCGACAAGCGCGCCAGATAATTATTCAGGACAGGGAATGTCATCGAGACTCCTACATCAAGCAGCGCCTGCGATCTGGTCCACCCTTGCGGATCGCCGCCGGCGCCAAAGTGTGCAGAATAATCGGGGCCGCTTAAAAGGAGAACGAATCGTTTCGGCATTTGATATACGTTTAGCAAATAAGCGCCCGCCGCATATCGATATACAAAAACATTCCTTCCGGCCCGCTGCCGCAAGCTTTACTGTCTCCACAAGCAACAGCATTCGTCATCGCATCAGTGAAGGACCGGCCCATGTGCCAATTATTAGCAATGAATAGCAGCAAGCCAGCGGCGCTGGGGTTTTCCTTCGAAGGGTTCGCCGAACGGGGCGGACGGACCGGCGAACACAAGGATGGCTGGGGCATCGCCTTCCATTCCAGCGAAGGCTGCACGCTGTACACCGACCACCTGTCGTCGATCGATTCGCCGCTGGCGGCGACGATACGCGACAACCCGGTCAAGGCGAAAACCATCGTGGCGCATATCCGCAAAGCCACCCAGGGCCGCATCGCGCTGGAAAACAGCCACCCGTTCATCCGCGAACTGTGGGGCAAGACCTGGTCGTTCGCCCACAATGGCGACCTGAAAACCTGGCAGGCGCCGGCCGACGCGGCCTACCTGGCCCATGGCGACACCGACAGCGAACGGGCTTTTTGCCATTTGCTGGCCGGCTTGCGCCAGCGTTTTCCAGACCGCCAGCCAAGCCGCGACATCCTGTTCGAGGCCATCGCGGGCATCGCCACCGACATCGCCGGGCACGGCACCTTCAATTTTCTCTTGTCGGATGGCGACACCCTGTTCGCCCATTGCTCCACGCATTTGCATTACGTGGTGCGCGAATACCCGTTCTCGGTGGCCAAGCTGATCGATTGCGAACGCAGCATCGATTTCAGGAAACACAATCACCTGGATGACCGCATCGCCGTCATCGCGACCCATCCGCTGACGTCGAACGAGCAATGGATCGCCTTCGCGCCGGGCGAATTGAAAATGTTCGTGGGGGGAGAAGCGCTGGCCGCGGCGCCCTCGCGGACCCGCCAGCTACTTTACTGCTGAAGAAAAGCCCGCCGACAGCTCAGGCGCCGTTGCAGTTGCAAAAACGCTTGCGCTTGGCTTCGGCGCTCTTGGCGACACAGGCGCTGCCATCAAGCAGCTTCCAGAAGAAAATCGTTTCCACCCCATATGGCGAACGCACATTTCCCTCATGTACATAACCCTGGCTGGCGAAAAACGCTACGCCGGTGGCCGTGCTATGCAGTTGCAAGGCCTTGATATTCCACTCCTTCGCTTGCAGCTCCATCCGTTCCAGCAAAGCCTTGCCGGCGCCTTGGCGCTGCGCTTCCGGCAACAAATAACATAAGGCCAGCTTGCCGGCGCGGGTCAGCAAGGCGACGCCCACCACCTTGCCGTCCCGCACCGCGACCAATGAAAAATTGGTCGGCGAGCCAAACCAGCAAGCCACCATTTGCGGCGTTTTATTACCCAGCCACGCTTCGAGGATGGTCGGGTCGTTGCAATGGTCGATGGTGCAGCATTCGCTGATCGAACGGCGCAAAACAGTGCATGCGTCAAACGCGTCAGCCGATGTTGCAATACGAATTTCAAGACTCATGTGTGCTCACAAATTATTCCTTTAGCTATTCCTGTCGCGGCATCAGGCAGGTACAGCCTTTCGATACGCCATCCGACTATACACCAAGCGGCAAAAACCGGCTTTTGACAGCGTGTCGCCGGCCGCGCTTCTGCTCTGATGCAAGGCTTCACACTAAGCCGTGCCGAGCATTTTTCCCACGAATCATTCCAAAAAAACATATACGTTTTTTGCAATCGCAGCCCGACATGCCGATTCGGGTCTAAGCATATTACGAAAAATTCGTTTCATTTCCGGCCAGAATTTTAGACCATGACTGTCTATTTTCACAATAAGGGTTGACCATGCCTGCTAAAAACGCGCTTTCGAAGTTGAGCAACACCGTCCGCCGCCGCCTGCTCGGCGCCACCCTGGCCGCCGCAACGGTCGCCGCCGTGGGCATGCCGGTCGCGGCGCACGCCGAGGAACCGGTGGTGTTGCTGAACGTTTCCTACGATGTCATGCGCGAACTGTTCAAGGACGTCAACCCGGCCTTCATCGCCGAATGGAAGAAAAGTACCGGCGAAACGCTGACCATCAAGCAGTCGCACGGCGGTTCCAGCAAGCAGGCGCGCTCGGTCGCCGACGGCCTGGAAGCGTCGGTGGTGACGATGAACCAGGCTAACGACATCGATTTGCTGGTCGACCGCGGCCTGGTCAGCGCCGACTGGAACAAGAAATTCCCCAACAATGCGGCGCCGTTTTATTCGACCATGGTCTATCTGGTGCGCAAAGGCAATCCGAAACAAATCAAGAACTGGGACGACCTGGCCAAGCCCGGCATCAAGGTTATCGTGCCGAATCCCAAGACTTCCGGCAATGGCCGCTACACTTACCTGGCGGCATGGGGTTCGGTCATCAAGAAAGGCGGCACCGAAGCCCAGGCGCGCGACCTGGTGGCCCGCCTGTTCAAGAACGTGCCGGTGCTCGATGGCGGCGGCCGCGGAGCCACCACCACTTTTACGCAGCGTGAAATCGGCGACGTGCTGGTGACGTTTGAAAACGAAGTGCAACTGGTGCGCAAGGAATTCGGCGACAACTTCGAAGTGGTCTACCCGCCTGCCTCGATCCTGGCCGAATCGCCGGTCGCCGTGGTCGATAAAGTAGTCGACCGCCGCGGCATCCGCAAGCAAGCCACCGCCTACCTGCAATACCTGTACTCGGAACCTGGCCAGGAACTGGTGGCCCAGCACTTCCTGCGTCCGCGTTCGGAAACCGCCGCCAGGAAATACGCCGCGAACTTCAAGCCGATCAGCCTGTTCACTGTCGATGAGGTCTTCGGCGGCTGGAAACAAGCGCAGAAAAAACACTTCGACGACGGCGCCGAGTTCGACAAGATTTATCAGAAGTAAACTGAAGCGTCCTTATGCATAAAAAAACCGGAGCACGCTCCGGTTTTTCGTTTTTCGCATATGAATATGCAAATCGATTCGTTTGCTAATCGCTGCAATCGCCGTAATGTAGCACTACGGCTCAGCAGCCACACTTTAAAGGGCACAGCATATGGCAATTTCAGAAATCAATGTACGCAATCAATTCCGTGGCAAGATCAAGGAAATTATCTTCGGGCCGGTAGTGTCCGAGGTCGATGTCGAAACCGCGCATGGCATCGTCACTTCGGTGATCACGTCGCGCTCGATCAAGGACCTCGACCTGAAGGTCGGCAGCGAAGTGATTGCCCTGGTCAAGTCGACCGAAGTTTCCATCGCGAAAATTCAGTAACACTGTTACGTTTCTCATCGCCAATCGCCCCGCCCCAGCGGGGCTTTTTTTTGCTTAAAGCGCACTGAACTGGTCTTTATTTCATGGACATCGATTCCGCTTTGATGGTATTGTCTCCTCTAGCCGAATGTTGCCCCAAAGATATACAAAATTACTATAAAACAAATGTGTGCGCATTGCCCGCTGCACGCCGCGCCATTTGCCCATACAATTCATTCCCAAACCACCCAATGCTCAAGAAAATAATCGCTACCGCGTTGATGACACTATCAAGCGCCGCAGCCGTCGCCGCGGTACCGCTCGGCTCGCAATCGGTGCTGGTGGTCGAAGACGGCACCGGCAAAGTATTGCTTGAAAAAAATGCCAATCTCGTCGCGCCGATCGCCTCGCTGACCAAATTGATGACCGCCATGGTGGTGCTCGATTCCAAGCCCGACATGGATGAGCCGATCAGCATCGACAAGAACGATGTCGACATGCTCAAGCACAGCACCTCGCGGGTGCCGGTCGGCGCCACCATCAGCCGCCACGACGTCTTGCAACTGGCGCTGATGTCGTCCGACAACCGCGCCGCCGCGTCGCTGGCGCGCACCTACCCGGGCGGCCTGACTGCGTTCGCGGTGGCGGTCAACGCCAAGATCAAGGCGCTGCACATGACCCAGACCGTGATCGAAGAGCCGACCGGCCTGTCGCCGCACAACCGCTCGACCGCCGCCGATTTGCTGAAGATGGCCACCGCCGCGTCGGCCTACCCGGACATCCGCCGCATCACCACCGATTCCAAGGACATCATCCAGATCAATGGCCGCAAGGTGGAATACCACAATTCCAACCGCCTGGTCGGCGCCAAGGGCTGGGATATCGGCCTGTCGAAAACCGGCTACACCGAAGAAGCGGGCCGCTGCCTGATCATGCGCATCAAGTCGGCCGGCCGCCACGCCACGCTGGTGCTGCTGAACGCCAAGGCCAATTCGGCGCGCATGATGGATGCGCTCAATATCCGCCGCTTCCTGGCCAGCGCCGACGGCGATGACGAGGCAAAAGTGGTGCCGGTCTCGACCCGCTACAAACATCGTTCGGGCAAGAACTCGAAACGCCGCCACGCGGCGGGTTAATCACTGGAAACAGTCGCCGAAGACCCGCCGGACACTAACGCCCCTTGCATCGCAAGGGGCGTTTTTCTTTATTACCAGTAATGATGCACGTGCTGCTTGATTTGCGTTTCGTAGATCGCCGCGATCGCCTGCATCACTTCCGGCGTCAATCGCGGCAAATCGGCCGCGCTGACGTTTTCGGCGACCTGACTGATGCGTTTTGCGCCGGCGATGGCACAGGTGACGGCGGGCGCCATCAACAGCCAGCGCAGGGCCAATTGCACCAGCGACATACCAGGCGGCAAGATGCCACGCAACGATTCCACCGCCCGCAGGCCGCGTTCGAAATCGAAGCCCGAGAAAGTCTCGCCACGGTCGAACGCCTCGCCCTGGCGGTTGAATTGGCGGTGGTCATCGGCCGCGAAATGGCTGGCCGACGTGAATTTGCCGGTCAACATGCCGGACGACAGCGGCAGGCGCGCCAGAATGCCGACCTGGCGGCGTATCGCTTCATCGAAGAACAAGTCTTGCGGACGCTGGCGGAAGATGTTGTAGATGATTTGCACGCTTTGCACGTTCGGATAGTCAATCGCCTTCAACGCCTCTTCGACCCGTTCGACGCTGACCCCGTAATGGCGCAGCTTGCCCGCCTTGACCAGGTCGTCCAGCACTGCGAACGTTTCCGGCATGTAATACACATCGGTCGGCGGGCAATGCAATTGCAGCAGGTCGATCGCCTCGGTATCGAGATTTTTCAGGCTGCGCTCGACAAACGCGGTCAGGTTGTCGCGGTTGTAGCCGGACGCCACGTGCGGGTTCAGGCGGCGGCCCGCTTTCGACGCGATATAAAAATCGCCGCCGCGTTCTTTCTTCAATTGCGCCAGCAAACGCTCGCTGCGGCCATCGCCATATACGTCGGCGGTATCGAAAAAGTTCACGCCGGCATCAAGCGCGCCATGCAGCGCGGCCAGCGATTCAGCATCGTCGACGTCGCCCCAGGTGCCGCCGATGGCCCACGAGCCAAAACTGACCGTCGATATATTCCAGCCAGTACGGCCAAGTTCCCGATATTCCATGCAGCTCTCCTCAATTGATCAGTTATCTTGCCGCGCACTCAGCCATGCCGTGCGGCGGCACTAAATTATAGAGGGCTTTGAGCAAGGCTGCCGAGCTAACCATTGCCTAATGGAAACGTTATCACGGACCGATTGCTGCCATGCTTGCTCGATACACTCAGACGGAGGCGGCAGCATGAGCAATAGCAATCCCATCGGGTGGATCTGGTGTGCGACGCTGAAAAACCGTCAAGATGCTCAGGTGCGATTAATCAAAACGGCTATCGCCAATCCATACAGTAAGGCGGCCGCTTTCTCCGCGCCCGAAAATCAGCATCGCATCAGCCGCCATATTCTAATGACCGAGATTCTCGCCAACAAAAGATTGCGGCCCATTGGTATGCGCGACCAGCAGCGTACTGCCATGCCCCATCATTTCGTGGGCTACCTGCGCGACGGCATGCGGGTCGGTGATTTCGAGCTTGCCATGGGCAATTGCCGGCCGCGACAAGGCAAAGCTGCTGGCTGTCGCTTGTATCAAATGTCCCATTTGGCCATGATCCAGCATGACTGCCGCATGGGACGGCAAAATCTCACCATTCGCATGTTTTTGCAAGAATAAAACCGTACTGCCTTCTGGGACATTATTGAAATTAAAATGTCTTGCCTCGTACAGCGGGGCATGAGCGACCAGATCACGGCGCAAATTATGTCCTGTCGCACGGGTATAGTCGTTTCCCTTCAAATGACGGTTTTGGGTACGGTTATCAGCAGTGCGCTGGCGCAATTGATGCTTATCCAAAACGCCTGCCTGATATTGCGCATAAAAGACCAGCCCCCAGCAATTCAAGACGGTACTGTCTTTCCCTTTCTTGCAAGGCAAATTACCGATAGCCTTCCTGAATCCAGCCTTGCGGTGCCAATCTTCGGTATGGGGATAATTCCCGAACTCATAATTAAATTGACCTTCATGCGCCCGTAAATAAGCGGACATGGCGTCGGCGGCGCTATTGCCGGCTGCCTGGCCGATACCATGCGTGTGGGCCACCGATTGCGATTGGCTGTAGCCAACAGGCGCGGCCGCAATCGGCGCAGCATGGTGATGGCGGCTTTGCTGGCTGTAATGACTGTGATGACTGTGGCCGGCCGGCGCCTGCGGAGCCGCAGGATAAAAAGCATACTCGGGATGGGCGCTTGCCGAACTGGCCTGCATGGGATGCGATGTGGGTGCGGCAGCGTATGGCGACCGGTAATAAACGGCATGCGGCACAGGCGGCAAGCTATGCGAAGCGCTGGCGCCCGGATAGGCAGGATTTCCCTGCGGCGTGCGCGGCGCATAAGCGCCTGCCGGGAAGTTGACAGGCGGTGTGTTGTGACCGTAATTACCATGGATGCCATTGTTGCTATGCATGCTGATGCTCCTTTATCGTTTTCTCGAAAATAAAATACGTCTACAATTAGATTATTTATTTACATTACGATTCAATTGCGCCATACGGAACATGGTGGAAGACTTTCTCGCTTCGCCCAGCGCCAGCGTTTTCTCGACATGCAGACGAACCATCGCAGCCTTGGCATGGATATAGCGTACAACTTCCAGCAAGGTTGAAACATCCAGCTTGGCCAATTCCTGCCTGCTCCATACCACCAGATTATTCGATGCGTTATGCAGCGTGACGCTGATCGGCCAGGCATCGCCATCCAGGCTATTCAATGCCAATAGTTCTCTCAGGACGATGGCCGAATTTGGCGCCGACAATATCCCCGCTTCGCAAATCACATCGACAAACCCTGGCGAATGATGGACAAAGTGGATACTCAATTGCTGATTGAAATTGACCGTGCAGACTTTTTGATTGAGATTGCCCGGTGCCGCTATCTTCAGGTTTTGCAATAGCGCATTCATCAAATACGCGAACTGTGTGTTATTCATGGATTCTCCTTATATAACGACAATGTGACTCAAAAGAGATGCATCAAAAAAACGGTGGCAATAAAAAATACACTGCCACGAACTTTATATTGGTGCGCCATTACAAAGGAATAGTTCCAAAATGAAAATGAATTATTCCCAAGAATATAGCCAATATCCTTAGAGAATATTCATTGAAAATAAAACCGTCATTGAATTATCTGGCGATAGAAATAGCAATGGGAAGCCAATCCAATCCGGTGCAGAAAACGGCCTTGAACGATGGCCGCCAACAGTCGACGTGATCAAAGGAAATGAGCGCCGAGGGGCGGCGCCGGCAAGACCGGCAATGGCGGTCGGCAAGCTATTTCTGTTCCGGCTGATCGGAACGCAAGTCGGCGCAACTCTCCGCCGTTGCGGATGCCATACGTTATCGGCGTATCCATCCCCGTAAGCCGCTGGCGCGCTGGGTACGCCGCAGCACCGCGTCGAGCAGCACTGCCCTGGCCGGCGTGACCAGCGTGAAAAAGTCGCGCGCGCGGGTGATGCCGGTGTAGACCAGTTCGCGCGCCAGCATGACGCCGCCCTCTTTCGGCAAGACCAGCACGGTATGCCTGAATTCCGAACCCTGCGATTTGTGCACCGTCATCGCGAACGCCGTTTCTACCTGGCGCAAGCGGGTCGCCAGCACGCTGCGCACCGCCTCGCCTTCGAGGAAATATACGCGCAGCGAATCCGGCCGGGCCGGGTCGCGCAAGGTCAGGCCGATGTCGCCGTTGAACACGCCGGTGCCGTAGTCGTTGCGGGTAACCATCACCGGCCGGCCGAGATACCATTCGGCGCGGCGGATCAAGCCGGCCCGCTCGAGGCTGACTTCGATGGCCGTGTTCAAGCCGGACACGCCCCATTCGCCGTCGCGCACCGCGCACAGGATGCGGAATTGCTCGAAGCTTTTCAGCACCGAGCGCACCCACTCCTCATGTTCCTGCCCGTCTTCCCCCTGTTGTTGCCGCAACTGCAGCAAGCGCAAATACGGCTGGTAGCCGCCGGGCGCGCCATCGCGTCCATGCAGCGCCAGTTGCAGCACCTGGTTTTGCTGCGCCGCTTCGATCCAGGCCACCTTGGCGCCGCTATCGCTCTGCAAGACCGCCAGCGCAGCCTCGGTATCGCCCTGATTGACGGCCAGCGCCAGCGCGCCGATCGGGCCGCTGAAGCGGTGGCTGTGGCGCAGCATCACGGTTTGCTGGGCCAGCGGCCCCAGCTCGCCGAGGAACTGGTCCGGTATGCGCTGGCCGCTGGCCGCTTGCGCATACGCCAGCGTATCGGCCGAATATCCGCCCGCCTGCGCGTCGTGGCACAGGTCGCCCAGCACCGCGCCCGCTTCGACCGACGCCAGCTGATCCTTGTCGCCGAGCAGTATCAAGATGGCGTTGTCCGGCAACGCGTCCAGCAGCGCGGCCATCATTTCCAGATGCACCATCGACGCTTCATCGACGATCAGCACATCGACGTCGAGCGGATTGCCGGCGTGGTGCTGGAAGGCGCGGGTGTCGGGCCGCGCGCCGAGCAGGCTGTGCAAGGTACGCGCCGCGCCGATGCGCCGGGTCAGCCCGGACAAGTCCAGCTCGCCGGCCTTCGCCTGCAGGCTGGCCAGCGCCTGGTCGATCGATTGCTTCAGGCGCGCCGCCGCCTTGCCGGTCGGCGCCGCCATGGCGATGCGCAATTGCTCGGGATTCGGCGCCACCGCGAACAGCAAGGCCAGCAAACTGGCCACCGTATATGTCTTGCCGGTGCCGGGACCGCCGGTGATGATGGTGACAGTGCCCCGCAGCGCGATGGCGCAGGCGATCTTTTGCCAGTCCGGCCCGCCATCCTTGGCCGGCTGGTCGAACAACCTATCCAGCCACGCGCGCACCTTGGCCAGGTCCGGTATGCGCGCGGCCAGCGCGCGCCGGCCGATGGCCCGTCCGACCAGCGTTTCATCGCGCCAGTAGCGGCGCAGATACAAGCGCTCGCCGTCGAGCACCAGCGGCTGCTGGAAGTCGAAGTCGCCGACCCGCCACACTTGCCGCGACTCTTGCAGCAAGGCCAGCCACGCCTTCAGGTTTTTCGGCAGCGGGCCGGACGCGGCCAGCAAGGCGCGCCACTGTTCATCGGTCCATCCCATCATGTGCGACGGCTGATGCACCAGTTCGTCCAGCATCAGGCAGCTATGGCCGCGCCCTTCCAGTTCGGACAGCGCCACGCAGGCGACCAGCAGCGCCGGCGTCGCCTGGCCGAGCGATGCGATGAAACGCGCGAACGCGCCGCCGAGGCGGCGCAAATGGCCGCCCTCGGTCAGGCTGGCCAGGTGTTCGAACAGTACTTCGCTGCTGATCGCCAGGTCGGCATGGCGGCGCTCAATCTTCATGGTGGGGCTCATCGAGTAATCGGTCCAGGCCGTCGAGCAGCGCGGTGTCCGGCGCCAGCCAGTAACAGCCGTGGGTATGCGGGTTGGCGATGCCGCGCAAAAACAGGAACAGCGCGCCGCCCAGGTGCTGTTGCGGATCGTAGCTGTCGCCCAGGCGGCTGCGCAGCAAGCGGTGCAGCGCCAGCAGGTAGACCGCGCCCTGGATATCGTAGCGGTGCTGCGCCATGCCGTTGGCCAGCGCCTGCCGATGGTAGGCGCCATCGCCGGTCCCGAGGAAATTCGATTTGTAGTCGAGCACCCAGTAGCGGCCGTCGCGTTCGATGACCAGGTCGGCATACCCTTTCAGCATGCCGTGCAGCTGGCGCCGCGGCAAGGCCGGACGCGGCGTTTCGCCCAGCAGATGCGCACTGCACAGCTGGTCCAGCGCGGCGGTATTCAAGCGCTCGCTGGGGAACCAGAATTCCATTTCCGGCAGCAGCGATGCGATCTCGCACAGCGCGGCGCCCAGCAGCGGCAGCGGCGTTTCGGCCACCGCGCGCAGCCAGATGATGGTATCGTCCTGGCGGTGGCCCCAGCCGGCCCGCTCGCAGCGCGCGGCCAGCCGGCTGTCGAAGGTGTCGTCGTGGATGATGGCGAAGCCTTCCTGGCCCATCCACTCCAGTTGCTCATGCAGGAAGTTGCCCGGCACCGAGCCGCGCGGAAAACGGTGCCACGGCGCGTCGTCGGTGCGCATCGCCTCTGTGCTGTCGTCGTCTTCCAGCAGGGTTTCATCGCGCGCCAGTTGCGGCACATGCGCATTGGCGGCGCCGATCTGCCGCGTCAGCGAGGTAAAACTGCCGACCGTCCAGTCGCGTTCGAACCGTCCGCCAAATAACGCCGCATCGCCCAGCGCCGGACGCAATTCAAGACGCTTCAACGGCGTCATTTTTTCGGGCTGGCCGGCCACGGCGATGGCGATGTCGCCGCACACTTGCCGCAAGCGCTGCCAGCGCGGCAGCAATTCGGCGGCCGGCAATTTTTCGCCGCCGGCCAGCAAATAGCCGAGCGCCGATTCGTGCAGCACATTGTCGCCGGCCTTGCGGCTGGCCAGCGCCGCCACGCCCAGCCACAGGTAGTGGCGGGCGCGCGTCAGCGCCACGTACAGCAGCCGCAAATCTTCTTCGATGCGCGCCGCCTCGACCGCTTCCAACGCGTCGTCGCTCAGGGCCATGTCGATCTGGCGCACGCCGTCGCCGTCGGTATATTCGAAGAAGCTGCGGTTGCGCCGCTCGGCCTTGCGCGCGGTGACCGCGAACGGCAGATACACCAGCGGATACTCCAGGCCCTTGGACTTGTGCACCGTCACCACCTTGACCAGTTCGGCGTCGCTTTCAAGGCGCAGCACCCGTTCGCCGCTGTCGCCCTGGCCGTCGCCGCCGCCAGCTATCTGCTCGGCCAGCCAGCGTATCAGCGCCTGTTCGCCATCGAGCTGGCGGCTGGCCGATTGCAACAATTCGGCCAGGTGCAGCAAATTGGTCAGGCGCCGTTCGCCGCCCGGCTGTCGCAGCAGCGCCGACGGCAATTTCAGTTCATGGATGAAGCGGCGCAGCATCGCCAGCACGCCCTGGCGCTGCCAGACCAGGTGCAAGCCCTTCAATTGTTCGACGCGCTGTTCCCATTCCAGTTCGTTGCTCGACAAGGCCGCCAGTGCGGCCAGCGGCAAGCCGATGGTGCGCGTCGCGAACGCGGCCCGTGCCAGCGCGCCATCGAGCGGATTGGCCAGCGCGTGCAGCCAGCGCAGCACGTCGGCCGCCTCTTCGCTGTCGATCACCGAATCCTTGTCCGACAAATACACGCTGGCGACCTTGCGCTGCTGCAGCGCGCGGCGGATCGCGGCCGCTTCGCGGCGGTCGCGCACCAGCACCGCGATATCGGCCGGCTGCAGCCGTACCAGGCCGTTCTGGCCGTCAAAACCGGCCAGCGGATCGTTCAGCAAGGCGACGATATGTTCGGCGCAGTGCTGCGCGAAATAATCGCGGTAGCCGTCGCCCTTCAGGTTTTCATCGCTGGCCAGCGTCACGCTCAAGGCGGGCAGCGGGCCGTCGCCAGTCACCAGCCGGTCGCCGCGGCCCTTGGCGCGGACGGCCTCGAACGGCAGCGGATTTTCCCGCTCATTGCGGTAGCGGAAGGCGCCGGCGGTAAAACCAGCGAAATGTTCGGAACCTTCGGCGTGCAGGAACAGCTGGTTGACCGCCGCCACCAGCGGTTCGGTCGAGCGGTAATTGGTGCCCAGCTGGTAATGCCGGCCGGCGGTGGCGCGGCGCGCCGCCAGGTAGCTCTGGATGTCGGCGCCGCGAAAGCCGTAAATCGACTGTTTCGGGTCGCCGATCAGGAACAGGCCCAGCGCCGGATCGTTGCCGGCGACCCGGTACAGCAAGTCGAAAATCCGATACTGGCCCGGCGCGGTATCCTGGAATTCATCGACCATGACCAGCGGATACTGGTCGACGATGCGCTGGCGCAGCGCGGCGCCGTTTTCGCCTTGCAGCGCGGCTTGCAGGCGCAGCAGCATGTCGGCGAACCCGAACTGGCGCGCGCGGCGTTTTAATTCCTCGATGCGCGCGGCGATCTTGCCGGCCGCGTGCCGGTACAGCGCATGCGCCAGCGGCTGGATCTGCGCCAGCGCGGCGGCCAGCGCGGCGGTCGCGTCGAAATCGTCCGGCACCTCGGCCGTGAAATTCCTGGCGTACGCGTCGGCGATGCCGTCCGGCGTCAGCCGGCGCCACGCGGTGTCGCTGATGTCCGGCCTGACCAGGTGAGGCTGGCCGGCCCAGGCCCGCAAGCCGTCGAACCATTTGAGCAACGATTCCGGCTTCATCTTGGTGCCGTTAAAACACTTCGGCGACAGCTCGCGCTGCCGGGCGATCCATTGTTCCATGCGGTCGGCCCGTTCCAGCCAGCCCTGTTTCAGTTGCGCCAGCCGCGCCTGCTGCTCGGCCTGCACCCGGCCGATCAAGGCGCCCAGCGCCTCATCGGCACCGGTGTCCAGGCTGGCGGCGCGCCGGGCCAGTTCGCGGATGGTTTTCTTGAGCACCCCGACATCGTTCCAGCACGCCAGCAGCGCTTCCAGCGCGACCGCGTTCAAGGGATAGACTTGCTGGCGCCAGTAATCGTGGGCCGCATCCTCGAACAGCGCCTGTTCGTCGCTGACCAGTTCTTCGTCGAACAGGCTGCCGCTGTCGAACGCATGCTCGCGCAACATGCGCTGGCACCACGCGTCGATGGTGAAGATCGCCGCCTCGTCCATGGTTTCGGCGGCCAGCATCAGCCGGTGCGCCGCCTTTTGCCGTTCGCTGTAGTCAGGGTAGGATTCCAGCAGCGCATCGAGGTAATCGTCGCCGCGACTGGCCTCGCCGCGGAAATAAGCCGCCGCCTCGACCAGCCGCTGGCGCACCCGGTTCGACAGTTCGCGCGTGGCGGCGCGGGTGAAGGTCATCACCAGGATGTCGGCCGGCAGCAGCGGCCGCGTAAAACCCTGCGCGCCGCCATGGCCCAGCACCAGCCGCACGTACAGCGCGGCGATGGTCCAGGTCTTGCCGGTGCCGGCGCTCGCTTCGATCAGGCGCGAGCCGTGCAGCGGAAAACTCAACGGTTGCAGCAATTGGCTGCTCATGCGCCCTCTCCCTCTTCAGCGCCGCCGATCGCCGCGATGGCGATATGCTCTTTCATCCAGGCCACCAGCGGGCCATACAATTCCCGGCTGCAGTCGGCCCACGCTTGCTCGGCCGACAGCGCCGCGAAATCCGGCCACAGGCGCGCCAGGCACAGTTCGCCGGACTCGCCGGCAATCTCGAAACCGCCATCGTAGACGCTGCGCGGATCGCCCTCCAGCACCAGCGCCAGCGCGGTCTTGCAGGCGGTCGGCAGCGGATGGTTCATGCCTTCGCGCCACAAGGCCAGCAAGGCGCCCAGCGCCTGCCGCGATGCCGCTTGCGCCAGCGGCGGCATGCTGACGACGGCGTCGCGCGCCACCAGGTGGCCGGTGACCGGATAGCCCTGCGCGGCGGCGGCCAGCTGGCGCAGCCACATCAGCATCAATTTGTCGCCGCGCGGCTGGCCCGCCTGGTCCAGTATCTTCGATGAAATCTGCATCAGCCACGCCGTGTTGCCATGGCCGTCGCTGCGCAGCCGGTCCAGCCAATCCTCGATGCGCAAGCCGTCGAAATCGAGGACGATCGCCTGTTTGTCGGCCGGCTGCGGAAAGCGTTCGCACAATCTCAGCCAGGCGCTGCGCACCGGCACCAGCGCATCGACCAGCTGGATTTGCCACTGCCTGCCGATCAGGCCGATCGGCAGCACGCCTTCGCGGTGCAGTTTTTCAGCCCGTTCGAACAGGCTGGCCCGCACCTGGTCCAGCGCTTCCGGCTGGCTGGCCTGGTCCAGCAGGGTGTCTTCCAGCAAGTAGCGTTCCAGCGCGTTCAGCGCGAACGGTTCTTCGTCTTCGCCGACCAGGGCCATGTCGGCAAAGGTCACGCTGAGGCGGCGCCGGAAAAAATACTTGACCGGCTGGCGCATGAAGCTGGCCAGTTCGCTCAACTTCAGGCGCAGGCCGGGTTCGATCTCGAACGGCGGCAAGGCGGCGGCGTCCGCTGCGGCGGCATCGGCATGGGCGGCGCGCCATTCGCCGGCATAGGTCAGCAAGCCGCCGCCCTCGAAATAGCGGCGGCTGAACGGCTGCAACGCATGTTCGGTGGTCAGCGCGGGTAAATCGAGGTTCCAGCCGGCTTGCAGGTAATCGCGCAATTGCGACACCAGCACCGACGGCGGCTGCTCGCTGTTGTCGCGCACATTGCGCCCGACCCAGCTGACATACAGCTTGTCGCGCGCGGCCAGCAGCGCTTCCAGCATCAGGTAGCGGTCGTCGTCGCGCCGCGAACGGTCGCCGGGACGCGCCATGCCCGGCTGCGCCAGCAAGTCGAAATCGGCCTTCGGCGCGCGGCGCGGAAAATCGCCGTCGTTCATGCCGAGCAGGCAGACGATGCGGAACGGCACCGCCCGCATCGGCATCAAGGTGCAAAAGGTCACGCCGCCGGAGACGAATTGATGGTTCAGCGTCGGCTCGTCGAGCGCGCCCAGCCACGCTTCGCGCAACACCGCCAGCGGCACGTCTTCATCGAAGGCGGCGCTGTCGCAGGTTTCCAGCCAGCCTTGCAGCGCTTCTTCCAGCTGCGCCAGCGTGAGCCGGTCGGCTTCGTCGCCAGGCTTGAAAAATGCCGCCAGCAAGCCGCGCGCCAGCACGCCCCAGTCGGACGGCGTATGCACCCGGGCCAGCACGGCGCGCCAGTGCAGCAGCGCTTCCACCAGTTGCGCCAGCGAGCCGGCCAGCGCGGCGTCCAGCCCGCCCACTTCGGCGTACGGCTCGATGCCGCCGAAGCTGCCGCCGTCGCCGCTGGCGTAGCCGAGCAGCATGCGGCGCATGCCGAAGATCCAGGTATTCTGTTCCAGCGCGGCGCCCAGCCCGAGGCCGCTGCGATGCTGCTGGTCGAGTCCCCAGCGCACCCGCGCACCCTCGATCCACGCGCCCAGCGTCGGCAAGTCGTCGTCGCCCAGGCCGAAGCGCGCGGCCAGCGCCGGCACGTCCAGCAAGTCGCGCACCTCGCTCTGGCGGCAGCGCTGCTGCGGCAGGCGCAGCAGCCATTCCAGCGCCACCAGCAGCGGATTGACGCTGCGGTCCTTGACGTCGCCGATCTCGAACGGAATGAAACGGGCGTCGTTGCGCTTGTGCTGGCCGAACACCGCGTGGATCGCGGCGGTAAACGTATCGATGTCGGGCACCATCACCACCACGTCGCGCGGACGCAAGCCGGTTTCCTCGCTGCGGCTGAACATCAGCAGCAACTGGTCGTGCAGCACTTCGACTTCGCGCTGCACGCTGTGGGCGACATGGAATTCGATCGAACGGTCGCCCCCTTCCGGCGGCAGGCCGGCATGCTCGCTCAACGGACGCAATTCGCGGATCGCCGCGTGCACCTGGGCCAGCAGGCTGGCGCCGTCCTCTGCGCTGAACAAATCGATGCGCAGGCTGTCGTCGCGCCCGGCCGCCGCTGCCGCTTCATCGAATTCATCGAGCATGCGGATGAAGTCGCGGCCCTGCCGGCCCCAGCTGGCCAGCAGCGGATGGCTGTGGGCGTGCAATTCTTCCAGCGGGATCTGCGCCAGGTCGCTGCCGTTCTTTTGCTGCTGGCGCTTGTAGGCGGCGCGCAGCAAGTCGCGCCCCTCGATGATGTCGCCCCAATAAAACTGGCACGGATTGGGCACCGCCAGCAGCACCTGGGTGTGGCTGGCCAGCGCCGCCAGCGCCTGCAAATTCTGATACGGCAGCGCCGACACGCCGAACAGCACCACGCGGCGCGGCAAGCGCCCGGCCGGCACTGCGCCGGCGGCGATGGCGCGCAAAAATTCGGTGTGGATGGTGGCCCGGCCGGAAGCCCGTTGCTGCGGCTCGACGCTGCTGTTAATTTCGCGCCACAATTGCGCCTGCCAGCGCTGGTCGTCCTTCAGCATCAGCGGCGCGCCGCGCGCGCCGCGCAGCTGGTCCAGGCCGCTGGCCCAGTCTTCCAGCCAGTCGGCGCGGTAGACCTGGTACTGGTCGAACAAGTCGGCCAGCCGTTCGGCCAGCTGCAAGCGCCGTTCTGCATCGCCGTCGGCCAGGAAATAACGCAGCGGCGCGAATACCGGCTGCTCCAGCAAGGCCGGCAACAGCCGCATCAAACGCCAGGTCAGCGGCGACTTGTCGAATGGCGAGCGGCCCGGCACCCGCTCGCGGCCCAGCATGCCGCGATAGCTTTCCCACAGCAGCCGCGCCGGCAAGGCGATGCGGGTCGCGGCGCACACGCCGATTTCCTCGGCCAGCGCGATCTTCAGCCATTCGGCCACGCCGTTCGACTGCACCAGGAAGATGTCGGTTTCCAGCGGCGCCAGCGGATGATTGCGCAGCCACTGGAACACCGCGGCGCGCAACTGCTCCAGCTGGTTGCCGTGCAAAATGAGTAATCCCGGAGTCACGCTGGCGGCCATGTTTTGTCGCGATAATCAAGCAAACGCCTATTATCGCCCTTGCAGCGCCGAATCGGGAAACTGTTCGCCAAATTCCAGCGCGATGTGTTCGCTCAGGCGCTGCAACGCCGGCTGCATGCGGGCCAGCATCTCGGCCGCCTGTTCCCGGTCGCCGCCGTGGCGCAGCGTTTCCAGCGCCTGGCACAGCGCCGCGAAACCGGTCGCGCCGACCGCCTTGGCCGACGATTTGGTGCGGTGGCCCAGTTCGGCCAGTTGCAATAAATCGTCGCGCGCCATCGCCAGCGTCATTTCCTCCATGCTGTCGCGCGCCGCGTCGAGGAACAGCAAGGCGTATTTGCGCATCTTGACGGGATCGTTGCTGAAAGTGAGGCCCAGCGCATCGAGGTCGAACACGCCGGGGTCGCCGGCCGGACGCGGCGCGACGGCGGCGGCCGGAGCCGAAGCCAAAACCGGGGCCGAAGCCGGCGCGGCCGGCAAGCCGCCTTTGCCGGCATGCGGCCGCGGCTGGATGCCGCCGCGGCGGCGGAACCATTTGGCCAGCACCGCGAACAGCAGGTGCGGCGCGATCGGCTTGGTGACAAATTCATCCATGCCCGCGTCGAGGCAGCGCACCCGGTCTTCGCTGCCGGCATTGGCGGTCATCGCGATCACCAGCACGTCCTTCAGGCGCGGTTCGGCGCGGATCAGACGGGTGGTTTCGAAACCGTCCATCACCGGCATCTGCACGTCCATCAGCACGCAATCGAAGCGTTCCTTGAACAGCAAGTCCAGCGCTTCGCGGCCATTATTGGCGACGCAGACCGTGGCGCCCGCGTCTTCCAGCAATTCCTGGCCGACCTGCTGGCTGAAGATGTTATCTTCGACCAGCAAGATAGCCGCGCCGCGGATCGCATCGAGCACGCCCGATTGCAGGGCGTCGTCGTTTTCGACCGGCGCTTCCAGGCATTTCTGCAATTGCGCGGTGAACCAGAAGGTGCTGCCGGCGCCGGGCCGGCTGTCGACGCCGACCTTGCCGCCCATCAGTTCCGCCAATTGCTTGCTGATCGCCAGCCCCAGCCCGCTGCCGCCGTATTTGCGGGTGGTCGACGGGTCGGCCTGGTGGAAGGAGCGGAACAATTGCGACACTTCCTGTTCCGTCATGCCGATGCCGAAATCCTGCACCTCGAAACGCACCACGCTGTGGCCGGCGCGCTCTTCCAGCAGCCGGGCGCGGATCACGATCTGGCCGTTGTCGGAAAACTTGATCGCGTTGCTGGTCAGGTTCAGCAGCACCTGCTCCAGCCGCAGCGGATCGCCGCGCATTTGCTGCGACAGTCCCGGGCCGATCTGGAATACCAGCGCCAGTCCCTTCAGCGACGCGCCCTGGCCCAGTTGGCCGGAGATGTTCGCCAGCAGGCTGTCGAGCCGGAAATCGAGCACTTCCAGTTCCAGCATGCCGGCCTCGATCTTGGAGAAATCGAGGATATCGTTGATCAGCCCCAGCAAATGCTGGCCCGAGTGATAGACTTTTTGCAGGTAATCGCGCTGGCGCGGATCGCTGACCGATTTCAGCGCCAGGTGCGCCATGCCGATGATGCTGTTCAGCGGCGTGCGGATTTCATGGCTCATGTTCGACAGGAAGTCGCTCTTGGCGCGGCTGGCGGCGTCGGCCTGCTCCTTCAGCGCATGCAGTTCGGTGACGTCGGTCGACAGGCCGATCACGCCGGCCACCTGGTATTCGTCGGCCAGCGGCACCTTGACGGTCCATAAATAATGCACTTGTCCGGCCGGATCGATATATTGCTCTTCGCCGGTATGCTTGCTGCACTCGTCCAGTACCCGCTTGTCGAGGCGCCACGCGGCGTCGGCCTGCTGCGGCGACATCAGTTCGCGGTCCAGCTTGCCGATAATGCCGGACACCGGCAAGCCCATCACCGCCGCCATGCGCGCATTGACGTAGATATAGCGCCGCTGGCCATCCTTCATGTAGACATTCGCATCGATATTGTCGAGTACCGTGTCAAGCAGGGTACGCTGCTTCATCGCGTTGCGGCGCGACGCATACAGCGTGAAGAAACAGGCGTACACCAGCAAGGTGCCGGCCATGCCGCCGAACAGCGCCAGCCACGGGAAAACCAGGTCGTAGCCGGTATACAAATCGGCCTTGCGCATCACGAAATGGGCTTTCCACATGCTGCCGTTGAAATCGACCGGCAACAAGGCGTCGAAATACTCGCCGCCGCGGCCGCGCGAAGTCGGCTCGGCCCGCGCCCGCAGCTTGCTGTCGTTAAACAGCAGCCGGTCGCCCGGCTCGATGGCCAGCCCGCCGCCGGAGGCGGCCAGCGGCGCGCCGGGCGCGGCCGCATACAGCAGCAAATTCACGCGCGGCATCGGCAATTGTTCCAGCGCGCCCTGCGCCAGCTTCGGCACGCTGAAGCCGACCCCGACCGATCCGATGTAGGCGGCGCGCCGCGCGGCCAGGTCCGGCAGCGGCGCCCCCTTGCGGTACACCGCCAGGCGCAGCGCCATGCCGACATGCGACCTCGGCCACGGCACCATGATCACCTGGCCCGAACTGCCCGGCTTGCCGCTGTCGCGCATATGGGCCAGCGTACCGGTCACCAGCGGATTGGCGTACAAGTCGATGCCGAAGCGGTCGGCCGCCGCATCCATCGGCTCGATATAGGTCAGCACGCCATACTGCGGCCGGCGGCCGGGCGGCTTGATCGTAAAGTCCGGATAACCGCCGGGCTGCAAGCTGCGGTCGTTGCGCACCGATGCTTCGAACGTATCGCGCTGGGCATCGGTAACGATCTGCATATAGCTGAGCGCTTCGATCGCCGGGTAATGCTCGGCCAATTCCAGGCCGGCGGCATAATCGTGGAATTGGCGGCGCGTCAAGCCATCGGCGGCGTTGAACGCCGCCGCCACGCCGCGCAACAGGTTGGCGTAGGAATTGACCCGCGTCGACAGGCTATGCTGAATATTATGCGTTTGCGCGTCGAAGCGCAGCCGCGCGTCGTCCTCGACCGCGCGGCTCACTGCAACAGACAGGCCGCCGCCGGCGGCCAGCGCCAGCACCAGTCCGGCGCCCCATATTTTTGTCTTTGAAACCGTCCAGCCCTTGACCAGGGTATGCATCGTCGATCGCTTTATTCTGATTCTGTGAAAGAAAACTAGTGTATAGGCAACTAATTTAAACAAGAATACTATCAAAGTTTCCTGCAAACATATTTACCTGCACGAATTGACGCTTGGCTGGGGGTAAAACGGGTGGCTTGATGTGAGGAAGCAACAGCGTTCACATCTTGCAGAAGAATTAAAAAAGTATCAATAAGAGTTGAACCAATATCAAGTCAGGCATGTCAAATGGTTGAGTACGTTCGGATTTCGATCTGGAGGGAAAAATGCTCAACCGACTCAAGTATCACACCGTCAAGATAGCAGCGTTCGGCTTGCTGGCTTGCTGCGCCCTGCCGGCCCCTGCCGCGCTGGCCGCCGCGCCGCATGAGCACCGCGAATTCGAGGCCACGCTGCAAGCGCCGTACCGCGCGCCAGGCGACAACCGGGCGCGCACTATCTCGCTGCAATTCGCGTATCCGATGGCCGACCAGCCGCAACGGGTCAGCTGGCGGCTGGACTTGCTCGATCCCGACGGCGCCGCCGTGCGCAGCTGGTTCGGTGACCAGGCATTGCTGGAACGGCCGGTCGATATCGCACTGCGCTGGGATGGCCGCGCCGATGGCAAAACCTTGCCAGGCGGCCTATCCGCCGGCATATATCAATTGCGCTTGCGGGCACTGGCGCGCGACGCCGGAGCGGCGCTGGCCGGCGCCAGCCTGAACGGCGTCGAGGAAATACTGTCGAGCAATGCACAGGACAGCATCGAACAGCGCTGGACGATATCCGTCGGCCAGCTGGCGCCGCTGGCGATGCCGGGCTTCCAGGCGCTGGCCGGCCCGTCGCTGCAGTGGGCGCCGGCGGCCGGCGCGCTGCCCTACACGGTGGTGTACGCGAACTTGCACAGCCAGACCAATCATAGCGACGGCGGCGGCCCGCTGGCCGGCTGCCATGGCGCGCAGGCGCCGCAAAGCGCGCCGTTCGGCCCGAAGGATGCCTACCAATATGCGCTGGATCACGGCCTGGACAGCTTGATGACATCCGAACACAACCATATGTATGACGGTTCGGACCGCACCAACCGCAGCGCCGACCCGCTGCTGGTACGCGCGCTGTATCAGAGCGGCCTGGCGGCGGCGGCCGAATTTACCGCCGCCCACCCTGGCTTTGTCGCGCTGTACGGCATGGAATGGGGCGTCATCAAAGGCGGCGGCCACTTGAATATTTTCAATAGCAATCAATTACTCGGTTGGGAAATGAATGACAGCGGACAATTACTGGCCGACACTTACACGGAGAAAGGCGATTACGCCGGGCTGTACGCACTGATGGCGCAACGCGGCTGGATCGGCCAGTTCAACCATCCGGCGCTGAGCGGCCAATTCGTCGTCGGCGGTTTGCCTTTCGGCTACAGCCAGGACGGCGACCAGGCCATGGCCTTGTGCGAAGTGATGAATACGTCGGCCTTTTCGGTCAATACCACCGAAACCGAAAGCCGCCGCAGCAATTACGAACTGGCGTGCAACAAGGCGCTGGCGGCCGGTTTCCACGTGGCGTTCAGCAGCAACCAGGACAACCATTGCGCCAACTGGGGCGCGTCGTACAGCAACCGCACCGGCATCCTGATCCCCAACGACACGCCGTTGAGCCGCGACAGCCTGCTGCAGGCGATCCAGGCGCGCCGCGTGTTCGCGACGATGGACAAGCAGTCGCAACTGGTGCTGACCGCCAACGGCCACATCATGGGCGAGCGCTTCGGCAACAGCGGCCCGCTGTCCTTGAGCGTCGGTTTCAGCAATCAGGCCGGACGCAGCGCCAGCGCGGTCACCATCTTCCAGGGCGTGCCTGGCGCCAACGGCAGCGTGACGCCCTTGTCAACGGCGGCGACGATCACGCTGACGCCGTCCGATGGCGAACATTTTTATTACGCGCGGCTGACCCAGGACGACGGCAAGGTGCTGTGGTCGGCGCCGGTGTGGGTGACGCAGCGGACGGCGACGCAACAAACGATGACGCAACCAACGCCCGCCCACCGTTAAACCCTGCAGCAGGGCAAAATTCATGGCACAGTAGCGTTCTGGCCGCTTCATCCGGTAAGCGGCCCTTTCCTTCTTACTACGAAAGACCAGCGATGCCCAACGATAGCGAACCTACCCCGGCGCAGGCGGACGATCCCCACCAATGGCTGGAAGACGTGGCCGGCGAGCGGCAACTGGCATGGGTCAGGCGGCATAACAAGATCAGCACCAGCGAACTGGAAGGCCGGCCCCAATTCGCCGCGCTGAACGGGCAACTGAAAACCATCCTCAATTCCAGCGAGCGCATCCCGCATGTCAGCAAGCATGGCGAGTTTTATTACAATTTCTGGCGCGACGCCCGGCATGTGCGCGGCATCTGGCGCCGCACCACGCTGGAGCAGTATCAATTGCCGGAACCGGCATGGGACACCGTGATCGACCTCGACCAGCTGGCGGCCAGCGAACAGGAGAACTGGGTCTGGGCCGGCGTCGCCTGCCTGTATCCGCAAGAAGAACGCTGCCTGGTTTCGCTGTCGCGCGGCGGCGGCGACGCCTGCGTGGTGCGCGAATACGATGTCGCCACGCGCGCTTTTGTGAGCGACGGTTTCATCTTGCCGGAAGCGAAAGGCGGCGCTTCGTGGATCGACGAAAATACCGTGTTCGTGTCGACCGATTTCGGCCCCGGCTCGATGACCAGTTCCGGCTACCCGCGCATCGTCAAGGAATGGCGCCGCGGCACGCCGCTGGCCGAAGCGCGCACCGTGTATGAAGCCGCGGCGGACGACCTCGGCGTCGGCGCCTACCAGGATGTCACGCCCGGCCATGAAGCGCAATTCATCGAACGCCAGGTCGATTTCTACAGCAGCGAACTATTCCTGCGCGACGGCGCCAGCCTGGTCAAGGTGCCGAAACCGGACGACGCCAACGCCAGCACGGTGCGCGACCAGCTGATCATCACGCTGCGCTCGGACTGGTCCGTCGGCGACCGAACCTATCCGCAAGGCGCGCTGCTGGCCACCGATTTCCAGCGCTTCATGAAAGGCGGGCGCAACTTCGAGGTGCTGTTTACCCCGACGTCCACCAGCTCGCTGGACGGGGTCACCGCGACCCGATCCGCGCTGCTGATCAATGTGCTCGACAATGTCAGGAACCGGCTGGTCGAATGGCGTCGCATCGATGGCGCATGGCAGCGCCGCGCGGTCGATGCGCCGGCGTTCGGCACGCTGGAAACCCGCGCGCTCGATCCGATCGGCTCGGACCAGTACTTCCTCAGCGTGAACGATTTCCTGACACCGACCACGCTGTACCTGGCGAGCGCCGGCAGCGACCAGCGCCATCCCGTCAAATCCCTGCCGGCCTTTTTCGACGCCGCGCCGTACACCGTGCAGCAGTATCAAGCGACGTCGCCAGACGGCACCAAGGTGCCGTACTTCGTCATCATGGGCAAGGACACCCGATTCGACGGCAGGAATCCGACCGTGCTGTATGGCTACGGCGGTTTTGAAATCTCGCTGAAACCGTTTTACAGCGGCGTCACCGGACAAGCATGGCTGGATAACGGCGGCGTGTACGTGCTGGCCAATATCCGCGGCGGCGGCGAATTCGGCCCGCGCTGGCACCAGGCGGCCCTGAAGGAACAGCGCCAGCGCGCCTATGACGATTTCATCTCGGTGGCGCAAGACCTCATCGCGCGCAAGCTGTCGAGCCCGCGCCACCTGGGCATCATGGGCGGCAGCAATGGCGGCTTGCTGGTCGGCGCGGTGCTGGTGCAGCGGCCGGACCTGTTCAAGGCGGTGGTGTGCCAGGTGCCGCTGCTGGACATGCGGCGCTACGGCAAGCTGCTGGCGGGCGCGTCGTGGATCGGCGAATACGGCGATCCGGACGACCCGGCGCAATGGGCCTACATCGGCAAATATTCGCCGTACCAGAACGTCGCGAAGGATCAACGATATCCGCGCGTGCTGTTCACCACCTCGACCCGCGACGACCGGGTCCATCCCGGCCATGCGCGCAAGATGGTGGCAAAAATGGCGCAGCAGGGACACGACGTGCTGTACTGGGAAAACACCGAAGGCGGCCACGCCGGCGCGGCCAATAACGACCAGCAGGCGCAGATGTGGGCGCTGACCTACACCTTCCTGCTGAATGAACTGAAGTAAGCAACTGAGATACGCAGCTGAAATACGCAGCTGAAACAGGCAACTGGACCAGGCAACTGAAGCAAAGTCACCGGATCCATCTGCCACACCGCGGCATCGTCGGCGCCAGGGCCGACGATGCCGCGTATCCGCCCATCCGGATTGAGTCGTAAAAACCACACTTCTTTTTGCTGCCCTTTTAACAAGTCCAGTTGTATGCAGCACGTACCGCAAATCGGACGCATCCAGCGCCAGCGCCACATTGGGGCAATTTGGGGCGCCGCCGCCGTGTATCAATCGAGCATGCCCGACTCCCATGACGAAAGCGTATTCGGCCATATCAAATTGGCATCAGGCCGCAGCCGCGTTGACTTTGGCGTACTTTCACTTTAGATTGCTCGACGGAAAACGCTGCTTCACCGCAGCGAGGTTCCCTCACCATCATGTCGACCAACCACAAGGCTATCCCATGCATCGCAAGTTGATTTCCGCCGCCGTCCTCACGCTGATCGGCCTGGCCGGCGCCCCCGCCGTACTGGCCGCGCCGGTCACGGCCGCCTCGTCCGGCACCACCACCCAGTTGCCACGCGGCGTCATCCCCAGCCATTACGCGCTGTCGCTGACACCGGACGCCCAGGCCGCCACGTTCAAGGCCAAGGTCGCCATCACGCTGGCCGTGAGCGAACCGACCAGCTCAATCACGCTGAACGCGGTCGACCTGGTATTTGCCGGCGCATCGATCAGCGGCACCGGCAAGCCGGGCCTGGCGGCGCAGGCGGCCGACAAGATCGTCAGCGACGCCGAACGGCAAACCGCGACATTCCACTTCGCCAAGCCGCTGGCCAAGGGCAATTACCAACTGAGCCTCGATTACAGCGGCAAGATCCGCAGCCAGGCCACCGGCCTGTTCTTCCTCGACTACGATACGCCGCAAGGCCGCAAGCGCGCGCTGTACACCCAATTCGAGAATTCCGACGCGCGCGGCCTGATTCCGTCGTGGGATGAACCGAACTACAAGGCCACGTTCTCGCTGGAAACGACCGTGCCAAGCGATGAAATGGCACTGAGCAACATGCCGGTGGCCAGCAGCGCCGACCTCGGCGACGGCCGCAAGCTGGTCAAGTTCGGCATCACGCCGAAGATGTCGACCTACCTGCTGTTCTTCGGCGTCGGCGATTTCGAGCGCGCCGCCAAGCAGGTCGACGGCACCGAGATCGGCGTCGTCACCCGGCGCGGCGCGCTGGAGCAAGGCAAGTTCGCGCTCGACGAAAGCGCGGCGGTGCTGCGCGAATATAACGATTATTTCGGCGTGCGCTACCCGCTGCCGAAACTCGACAATATCGCCGCGCCGGGCCGCAGCCAATTCTTCGGCGCGATGGAAAACTGGGGCGCCGTATTCACCTTCGAACAGGCGCTGCTGCTCGACCCGGCCTTCTCGACCGTGGCCGACAAGCAAAACATCTTCACCACCATGGCGCATGAAACGGCGCACCAGTGGTTTGGCGACCTGGTCACGATGCGCTGGTGGGACGACCTGTGGCTGAACGAGGGTTTCGCCTCGTGGATGGAAGGCCGCACCACCGAGCTGCTGCACCCGGAATGGAATACCAAGCTGGAAGCGGTGGCCGGACGCGAAGGAGCAATGGCCAAGGACGCCCTGTCGACCACCCACCCGGTGGTGCAGCGCATCGCGACGGTGGAGCAAGCCAGCCAGGCCTTCGATACCATCACCTACGACAAGGGGCAGGCGGTAATCCGCATGCTGGAAGCCTATGTCGGCAGCGACGGCTGGCGCGACGGCGTACGCGGCTACATGAAGGCCCACGCCTACGGCAATACCGTGTCGGACGACTTGTGGCGCGCGGTGGAAAAAGCGGCGCACAAGCCGATCACCGCGATCGCCCACGATTTCACGCTGCAACCGGGCATTCCGATGATCAGCGTCGGCGACGCCGTGTGCCGCAACGGCCGGACCCGCGTCACGCTGACCCAGACGGAATTCAGCAAGGACCAGCCGAATAAAAAAGCCTTGTCGTGGCGCGTGCCGGTGATCGCGCAAACCATCGGCAATACCGGCGTGGCGCGGGTGCTGGTCACCAATGGCAAGGCCAGCCTGGATGTGCCGGGCTGCGGCGCGGTGCTGGTCAACGCCGGCCAGAGCGGTTATTTCCGCACACTGTACCAGCCAGCCGGTTTCGCCAGGCTGGCGGCCGGTTTCGCCGGGCTGGCGCCGATCGACCAATTGGGCTTGCTGGCCGATACGCAGGCGCTGGGCCAGGCCGGCTTGCAGCCGGCCTCCGACGTGCTCGACCTGGTCAATGCCACCCCGCTCGACGCCGATAGCCAGGTGTGGGGCCGGATCGCCTCGACGCTGAACGACATCCATCACCTGTACGCGGCCGATCCGGCGCGCCAGAAAGCCTTTGGCGATTACGCCATCGCGCGGCTGGCGCCGGTGCTGGCCAGGACCGGCTGGACCATCCGGCCTGACGAATCGAGCACGGTCGCCAACTTGCGCTCGACGCTGATCCTGACCTTGAGCGACCTGGGCGACCCGGCCGTGATCGCCGAAGCGCGCCGCCGCTACGCCGCGCAACACAGCGATGCGACGGCGCTGCCGCCGGCCTTGCGCAAGGTCATACTGTCGGTGGTGGCGCAAAATGCCGATGCGGCCGCCTGGGATGCGCTGCGCGCCTCCGCGCAGCAGGAAAAAAGCCAGGTGATCAAGAGCCGCCTGTATGAATTGCTGGGCGCCAGCAAGGACGTCGCGCTGGCGCAGCGCGCGCTGGAACTGGCGCTGACCGATGAACCGGGACTGACCAACAGCGCGGCGATGATCAGCCGGGTCTCCTACCTGCATCCCGACCTGGCCTTCGACTTTGCGCTGGCACATCAAAAACAAGTCGAGGAACGTGTCGATTACAGCTCGCTGAGCCGTTATCTCTCGCGCCTGGCGGCCACGTCGGCCGATCCGGCCATGGTCGGCAAGCTGCAAGCCTATGCCCAGGCCAAGCTGGCCGCGGAGGCGCGCGGCGAAGCGCAAGCCGCGGTGGCCGGCATCCAGTACCGCATCAAGGTACGCAAGGAACGCTTGCCGGCGATCGATGCGTGGCTGGCCAAGTTGCCGAAGTAAGCGCATGCCATCCCGCCACGGGCAAACCGCCTGTGGCGTTTTTCGTAAAGTCACGGGCGAAAAAAAGCCGGTTTCGCTCAACGCGGCAACCGGCTAAAACGCTGTATCAGAGCGTAGGGATAATCACTGAACTCGCTGTCTCGGCAGCGCCATTCCGAATCTGTGCCGGTCATGTGGTGTCCGGCAACCTTGGGCCCGGTTTATCCGTGCGCCATGTAAGTACTTTGCCAGAAGTTGCATCGCGCAGGCTTAGGACTTCATTAAGCCTGGCATTTTTCTTGAATGCCCCCACCGCGGGCAGGGGCATGGAATTGGTGCCGATGCTTGAGGTCACCGGCTAACCTGCTGAGTCAAACGCCGCGATCCCGCACCTCCCGGAGGGCAGTGACCAGCGCGGCGCCTGCTGTGCCAACAGAAACATCATACCCGGCGGATATGACCGGCGCATGACCTTGAGCAAACAAATCAGGCCTGCCTGCCATAGTTTCAATGACTTTAATTGCAACAGTTTCCTAGTGCTGCGAAATCGATTAAGATAGTAACAAAAATCGCGACAAAAAACCGCATGCCGGCCAGCGCCATTATCGCTGTCACGCTGTTCACCAGGAGTTCGACCGATGTTCTTGCGCACCCGTTTGCCCAACCACTCCCCGCGCCGCGCAGCCTGCCTGGCGGCCGCGCTGTGCCTGGCCGCCTGCGCGCCGCTGGCCGTCACGCCGCCAGCCGGACCGGTGGTATCCGCCGCCGTCAGCGACTTTCCGGAAAGTTACTACCTGGACGCCGCCAAGGCCGGCGACAGTGTGCTGCGGATAGCCCCGCAAGCGTCGCTGATCACCATCGTGGTGTACCGTGGCGGCCGCCTGGCGCGGCTCGGCCACGACCATGTGGTGGCCAGCCGCGACGTGCAGGGTTACGCGGCGCCCGGCCGCGACCGCGCCGACTTCCGTTTCCGGCTCGATCAGATGACGGTCGATGAAGGGGCGCTGCGCAAGGAGGCCGGCTTCGACACCCAGCCATCGAAGGAAGCGATCGAAGGCACGCGCCACAATATGCTGGCCAAGGTGCTCGACGCGGATAACTATCCGTGGGTGCAGGTGCATGTGACGCGTGCCGGCGGCGACAGCCTGCTGCACGCGGCGATCACGCTGCATGGCGTGACGCGCGAGGTGGCCATTCCCACCCGCATCGAGACAGACGCGGCCGGCGGCCTGACCGTGCAAGGCAAGGTCAGCCTGAAGCAGACCGATTTCGGCCTGGTGCCGTTTGCCGTGCTGGGCGGCGCGATCGCGGTGCAAGACCAGATGGACTTGCAGTTCAAGCTGGTCGCGGTGAAGCTGTAACAGTCAGCGCGCCACCATCAGCCGCACGCCGAGGCTGATGAAGATCGTCCCGGCAACCCGGTCCAGCCACAGGCCGGCGGACGGGTGGCGGTTGATCCATTTGCCGACCGCGCCGGAAAAATAACCCAGCAAGCCAAACAGCACGCACGCCTGGGCCGTGAAGATCAAGCCCAGTTGCGCGGTTTGCCAGCCGACGCCGCCGCGGCCGGCATCGACGAATTGCGGCAGGAAGGCCAGGAAAAACAGCACGACTTTCGGATTGATACTGTTGGCCAGCAAGCCCTTGGCGAATAAGCGGGCGGAGGACTCTTGCACTTGCAGCGCGCCATCGACGCTGGTGCCGCCACGGCTGCGCAGCGCGCCGATGCCGAGCCAGACCAGGTACAGGCCGCCGCAGATCTTGAGCGCGGTGAACGCGGCCGGCGACGCGGCGATCAGCGCGCTGACGCCCAGCGTCGCCAGCAGCGTGTGGCTGAGGCAGCCCAGCGCGCAGCCGAGGCCGAAGACCATGCCCTGCCTGCGCCCGCGCGACATGCCGACGCCAAGCACCATCAGGTTGTCGGGACCGGGAGAAACGGTGATGAGCAGCGCGGCGCCAAGGAAGCCGGCAAACTGTTCGGGACTGATCAGCAGCATGAGTCAATATCCTGGAATGCAAAAGGAAAGCAGCATGATACAGCGTCCGCCCCACACTCATCCAGGCCCGCCGTTGGCGCCCCGGCGCACGCCGGATCGAATCCCGGCGCGGATATCCTTTGTCGATTAAAATGAGCTTACCTTGCAGCGCGCGGCACTTACCCAGCCAGACCATTCCAGAACCAGCACGCCAGATGCCGCTATTGCCAACCGCCTCCAGAATCGCGCGCCGCCCGTCATGGCGCCGGCTGTGCCGCATCGTGGGCAGCATGCTGCCGGGCCTGATGCTGGGACTGATGCTGCTGTGGGCCGTGCCGGCGCCGGCGTCGGCCGCCGCGCTGGTGTTGCAGGACGGCGCCAGCCAAAAAATCGGCAATCGCGGACAACTGTTCCAGGCCGGCGACGACCTGCCGCCAGCCGATGCGGCCGCCCTGCCCGCTTGGCTGGCGACATTGCAGCCGGTGCCGAAAGTGAACCTGTTCGGCGGCAGTTACTGGCTGTACGCCGAGTTGCGCAACGACAGCGACCAGCCGGCGTGGGTGTTCGATCCGAACGATACGCTGATCGACCGGATCGATACCCGCATCTACGACAACAGCGGCGCTGCGCCGCTGCGGCTGCTGTCCGGCTACCGCCAGCCGCATGAATACCTGCTGCATTACGGCAAGGACGTGACGCTGGTCCCGGGCACGACCTATCGCGTGCTGGTGCATTTTTCGAGCCCGTATTTTGCGCGCGCGCCGGTCTTTTCAGTGGTTCCGCGCGACGTTTATCGCCGCCTGGTGGCCAGGGAAAATTTCCTGACCGTAGCCTCGATCGGCGCGCTGCTGGCGCTGGGCCTGTTCAACTTTTTCATCTTTTCGATCACTCGCGATAAATCGTCGTTTTATTACGCACTGTATGTGATGACTTATGGCATGGCGTGGGCCATCACTTTCCATGTGTTCACCGACCTGTTCGACTGGCATCAGCTGGAGCTGCACTATGTGCCGTTCTTCCTGCTGCCGGTATTGAGCACCCTGTTTTATAACAACTTCCTGCGCCTGGGCGAATTTTCGCCGCTGCTGGAAAAAATCAGCCGCGTCAACCTGGTGCTGCCGCTGCTAGTGCTGCCAAGCTGCTTTTTCTACCTCAGTTATGCGCATACGCTGGCCACCATCGTCATTTCAATCTGGATGACGCTGGCGCTGGCGTCCGGCATCGTGGTGTGGCGCAAGGGTTACCAGCCGGCGCGCTTTTTCGTGCTGGCTTTTATCGCGCTGATGCTGCCCGGCCTGTTCATCCTGCCGTCCAATGTAGGCTTGGCACCGGCGCTGGTCGACAATGCCCAGTTACTCACGCTGCTGGGCGGCACGCTGGACGGCTTGCTGCTGGCGTTCGCGCTGGCCGACCAGATCCGCGTGCTGCGCAACCACCTGGAACAACGGGTCCGCGAACGCACGGTGGAACTGACCCATACCAACGACAAGCTGACGCTGGCCAAGGAACACGCGGAAGTGGTCAGCCGCCACCGCATCGATTTCCTGTCGGCGATGAGCCACGACATCCGCACCCCGCTGGCCGGCGTGATCGGCATGCTCAAGTTCGCGCTGCGCGACCAGTCGGTACGCGGCCGTACCGAGGAATACCTGCGCATCGGCTTGCACAACAGCGAGTCGCTGCTGGCGATCTTGAACGACATCCTCGACTTTTCGAAGATCGATGCCGGCAAGCTGGCGCTGGAAACGCTGGATTTCGATTTGCTGGCGCTGATCGGCGACGCCACCGGCATCGTCCAGAGCCAGGCCGACGCCAAGAGCCTGCTGCTGCGCAGCGACTTGGCGCTGGACTTGCCGCGTTATGTACGGGCCGACCCGACCCGGCTGCGCCAGATCCTGATCAATCTGCTCGGCAACGGCATCAAGTTTACCGCCAGCGGCGAAGTGCTACTCGAAGTCAAGATGGGCAAGCCGGCCCGCAACGGCCGCGCCGGGATAGTGAATATCGAGTTCATCATCAGCGATACCGGCCCCGGCATCGCGCCGGAAATCCTGCCGCGGCTGTTCCAGAAATTCGAGCAGGCCGACCATTCGACCACCCGGCGCTACGGCGGCACCGGCCTGGGCTTGGCGATCTGCAAGGAATTGGTGGAATTAATGGGCGGCAGCATCGGCGTCGACAGCCGGCTCGGCGTCGGTTCGCGCTTCCGTTTCAGCCTGCCGCTGCACATCGGCGCCGCGCCGCCGCCCGACCCGCGGCTGGCGCCGCGCCGCGAACGCCACGCCTACCGCCTGCGCGCGCTATGCGCCGAAGACGTGCGCACCAACCAGATCATCATCGGCACGCTGCTCGAAGGCATGGGCCACGACGTCAAGATCGTCGAAAACGGTCTCGAGGCATTGCAGGCGCTGAGCGCCTCGGATTTCGACGTGGTGCTGATGGATGGCCGCATGCCGCTGATGGATGGCGAACAGACCACGCGCCTGATCAGGATAGGCGGCAGTCCCGAATACCCGGTGCCCGATCCGGCCATCCCGGTGATCGCGCTGACCGCCAACGCCAGCGAACATGACCGCCAGCGCTACCTGGCGGCCGGCATGGACAGCTTCCTCAGCAAGCCGGTCGACGAACGCCTGCTGTACGACCAGATCGACCATGTGATCATGATGCTGCTGAGCCGGGGCCGTTTGCTGAGCCCGACGATGCCGCCGCCACGCGCCAAAAAAACCGCCCGCGAAGAAGAACTGGCGCTGCAATTCGGCATTTCAAACGAGTTCGATGGGCTCGACGGCAAGGCTGGCCAGCACGGCCGGCACGATGGCGAGTGCGACGACCATGCGATCCGCATCGTGCCGCTGGTCGGCCTGTCGCACCAGCACATGCAGCGCATCACGCAAGCATTCCTGGATGAAGCGCCGCGCCGCTTGCAACTGGCGCGCGACGCGCTGCAAGCCAACAACGCCAACGCGGTGGCGGCCGCCTTCCATGCGCTGAAAGGCAGCGCCTCCTACCTGAGCCGGCCGGCGCTGCACAATCTGTGCAAGCGCATGGAAAACCTGGCCACCAACGGCGACCTGGACCAGGTCGCGCTGGGTTTTCCGGAAGTCGACGCGGCACTCAAGGAAGCCTGCGACGACTTGCAAGCCTAGTTATTCCCAGAACCCGTTCAGCCGGCTCCATGACGCGAACAAGTCCGGCCATGCCCGTACCGTGCCCTTGCCGGCGCCCAGTCCCCAGCCATGGCCGCCCGACTGGAACACATGCATCTCGGCCGGCACATTCAAGTTGCGCAGCGCGGCAAACATCAGCAGGCTGTTATCGACCGGCGAGATCGGATCGTCCAGCGCCTGCGCCAGGAACGTCGGCGGCATGTCGGGGCCGGCCTGCAACTCGACCGAATACGCGTTTTCCTCGGCATGGCTGGCGTGCTGGCCGAGGATTTCCTTCTTCGAATGGGTCTTGTTGAACGGCGGCTGCATCGTCAGCACCGGATAAATCAGCGCCGCGAACGCCGGCCGCGCGCTCAAGCGGTCGGCGCCGTCGACCGGCGCATAACGCTGCGCGTCGGGCCTGGCGGCCGTCATGCCGGCCAGGTGGCCGCCGGCCGAAAAGCCCATCACGCCGATGCGCTTCGGATCGATGCCGAATTCGCCGGCGCGACTGCGGATGATGCGCATCGCCCGCTGCGCATCCTGGAACGGCACGGCGCTGCTGGCCCAGCCTTCCTGCGGCAGCCGGTACACCAGTTCGAACGCGCTGACGCCCTGCGCTTGCAGCCAGTTGGCGGCCGGGCCGCTTTCCTTGCCGTTTTCGATATGCGCATAACCGCCGCCGCTGATGACCAGCACCGCGACGCCGTTCGGCCGCGCGGCGCGGTGCACGATCAGATAGGGTTGCGCCACATTGGTGATCGAGCCCTTGGCGCTCTGGCGCTCGGCGCCGCCCGGTCCCGGACCATCCGGCGGCGCGCCCGGCCACAGGCGGATGATGTCGTCGCGCGATTGCGCGCTGGCCACGGTCGGCAAGATAGCCAGGCTGGCGACGGTCAATAAAGGCAGGAAAAATCGGCGTGCTGGCATGCGGGGCCTCGCTGGGTGGATGAATAAGATGCCGGCCCCTTGCTCACGTCGTTGCTGGCCCGGCGTTCCACATAGTACAGTCTCGCCGGGCTGCGCACATTACCGCTGCGTTAATCCCGGTATCAAACTGTAACCGGGATGAACGCGTCAAGATTACTTCAGGATGCCGTTCTGCCTGGCCCACGAGGTGAACAAGCCCGGCCACGCGGCCACTTCGGTGCCGGCCGCCCCCAGGCCCCAGCCGTGTTCGCCGACCTGGAATACATGCATCTCGGCCGGCACGTTCAGCGGACGCAGCGCGTTAAACATCAGCAAGCTGTTGTCGATCGGCGAAATCGGATCGTCCAGCGCCTGCGCCAGGAAGGTCGGCGGCATGTCGGTGCCGGCTTGCTCTTCAACCGAATCGGCCTTTTCCTCGGCCACCGTCGGATGGTCGCCCAACAATTGCTTGTGCGAGTTGGTATGATTAAACGGCGCCAGCATGGTCAGCACCGGATACAGCAGCGCCGCGAACGCCGGCCGCGCCGACAGGCTGTCGACCGAGTCGATCGGCGCATAACGCTGCACGTCGGAAGTCGCGGCCGTCATGCCGGCCAGGTGGCCGCCGGCCGAAAAGCCCATCACGCCGATGCGCTCCGGATCGATGCCGAAATCGCCGGCGCGGCTGCGGATGATGCGCATCGCCCGCTGCGCATCCTCGAACGGCACGGTGGTGGTGGCCCAGCCTTCCTGCGGCAGGCGGTACACCAGTTCGAACGCGGTGACGCCCTGCGCTTGCAGCCAGTTGGCGGCCGGTCCGCTCTCGGTGCCGCTCTCGATATGCGCATAACCGCCGCCGCTGATCACCAGCACCGCCACGCCGTTCGGCTGCGCGGGACGGTGCACGATCATGTAAGGCTTGCTGACATTGGTGATCGAGCCCTTGGCAGTCTGGTGCACGGCGCCGCCCGGGCCGGGGCCATCCGGCGGCGCGCCCGGCCACAGCAGAATGGTGTTCGGAGTCGCCTGGGCGGCCGCCAGCGCAGGCAAGATAGCCAGTCCGGCAAGGAAACTGAGGATAAAACGACGATAGTGCATGTTGTGCCTTAAAAAGGTTATCTGTGTCGATATAAGTGACGAACCCGCTGTCGTCAAGACCAGCGCGGGTTCGGTCTCTTGCATTTTGACAAGCACAACATTACTGAGACATTACCAACACATTAATCTTCAAATGGCAGCTCTTGCTGGCCTTCGGCGCGCATATTGAACACATTCAAGGTCATCGCGACCAATGAGTAATATCCCAGCAAGGCGGCCAGGTTGACCGCCACCTGCAAGCCGAATCGGTCGACCAGCGCGGCATAGGTGGCATCGCCGACGCGCTTGCTGTCGTACAGTTCGGTGGCGAAGGTCCACACCAGCCGTTCGTCATGGTCCAGCGCCGCCGGTTCGGCGCCGCCGCGCAGCGCTTCGGCCAGCCGCGCATCGAGCCCGGCAGCGATGGCAATCGGATAATGGATATGCCATTCGGCCTGGCAGCGCCATTTGGCCGCCGTGACCAGGATCGCCAGTTCCGACAATTTGGGCGGCAAGCCGGTGCGGTAGCGGCAAAAGGCGCCCAGTTCCTGTGCGTGGCCGGCCAGTTCCGGGCTGTGTATCCAGCCGAGGAACGGGCCGTCGAGGTTGCCGCGCGGGCCGGACAGTATATCGTCCAGCACCTGGCGCTGCTGCTGGCTCATGGCTCCGGCGTCGAAGGCCGGCAAGCGTTGCTGCGCCTTCATGCGGTCGCTCCCGCTAACACCTCATCGAGCGCGCGCTCGATGGCCAGCGCCAGCAGATCGACGATCTCGTCGAGCTGCGCCTCGTCGACGATGAACGGCGGCGCCAGCAAGATATGGTCGCCGCGCGCGCCGTCGAGCGTGCCGCCCATCGGGTAGCACATCAGGCCGGCGTCCATGGCCTGCTGCTTGATGCGCGCATGCAGCTTCAACGCGGGATCGAACGGCGCTTTGGTCGCCCGGTCACGCACCATTTCCAGGCCGTAAAACAAGCCCCGGCCACGGATGTCGCCGACGTGCGGATGGCCGCCGAAACGCGCCCGCAGGCGCTGCTCCAGTGCCGCGCCCTGCTGGTTCACGCGGGCCAGCAAGCCGCGCTGTTCGACCTGGCGCTGTACCGCCAGCGCCGCCGCGCACGCGGTGGCGTGGCCGATATAGGTGTGTCCATGCTGGAAAAAACCGGAACCGTCGCGTATCGTGTCGCGGATTTGCCCCGACACCAGCACCGCGCCGATCGGCTGGTAACCGGCGCCCAGGCCCTTGGCGATGCAGATCAGGTCGGCCGTGACGCCATCCTGTTCGCAGGCGAACAAGGTGCCGGTGCGGCCCATGCCGCACATGACTTCGTCGAGGATCAGCAGCACGCCGTGGCGCCGGCAAATCCCGGCCATGCGCCGCAAGTAACCGGGCAGCGCCGGCACCGCGCCCAGCGTCGCGCCGACCACCGGTTCGGCGATGAAGGCCAGCACATTATCGGCGCCGAGACGGGCGATGGTGTCTTCCAGCTCCTGCGCCAATCGGCCGACATAATCCGCGTCGCTCTCGCCTTCCAGCCGGTCGCGGTAGGCGTAGCACGGCGCGATGTGCTCGACCGGGATCAGCAGCGGATCGAACTGCTTGCGGCGCCACGCATTGCCGCCCGCCGCCAGCGCACCCAGCGTATTGCCGTGATAACTCTGGCGCCGTGCAATCACATGGCGGCGCCGGCCCTCGCCCCGTTCGACAAAATATTGGCGCGCCAGTTTCAGCGCCGTTTCGACCGCCTCCGAACCGCCGGACACGAAGTACACGCTATCGATGCCCTGCGGCGCGCGCTCGACCAGGAAGTCGGCCAGTTGCTCCATCGGCTCGGTGGTGAAAAACGAGCTGTGCGCGTACGCCAGCTGGCCGGCCTGCTCGCGGAGCGCGGCGATCACCGCCGCATCGCTGTGGCCCAGGCACGACACGGCCGCGCCGCCCGACGCATCCAGGTAGCGCTTGCCGCCGCTGTCGACCAGATAAATGCCCTCGCCGCGCACGGCGGTCGGATAGGCGGCGCGCAGGTGGCGATGAAAAACGTGAGATGTAGCGGCAAAAGACATGGATGATTTCCCCGATGGGCCGCGGCGGCGGCGACCGGTCAATTATAGGGAGGAATATTCGCGCATGCAACATTTGATGCAAATATAAAATAAAAGATACATTTGATGAATTTCACATGAAAAAGGCAGCATGGGCATACTTCCATGCGGTAACATTTGTCCTTCTTCAACGTCGCCAGGAGTCGCAGCAATGCCCGAGCAAGCCGTCGTGCTGGATTACGCCAGCTTCATGCAACAGGCCAAGGCCGGGTTTGCCGAACTGAGTCCGCAATTCCAGGCCGGCGCGCGCTACCTGATCGACCATCCGGACGAGATCGCCGTCAGCTCGATGCGCAGCGTGGCGCGCAGCGCCGGCGTACAATCGTCGACGCTGGTGCGGCTGGCGCAGCATTTCGGTTTTGCCGGCTGGCCCGCGCTGAAGGAAGTATTTGTCGGCCGGGTGCGCAGCCAGCCGGAAGGCTATGCGAAAAAAGCCAGCGCCATCACGCGCCAAAGCCAGCCGGACAGCCTGATCAGCGAGGTATTCGGCGCCCAGCGCCAAAACCTGGACGCCACCGAAGCCCGCAACCACACGGCGTTGCCGGCGGCGGCCAGCCTGCTGGAACAGGCCGCGCAGGTCCATGTCGCCGGTTTCCGCGCCTCGCACCCGATCGCGCTGTCGTTCCAGTACCTGTACCGGCTGTTCCGTCCCGGCGTGCATCTGCTCGGCGCCAGCAGCGGCAGCCTGGAAATGGGCTTGCGCGCCATCGCACCGGATCACGTGGTGCTGCTGGCCAGCTTCGCGCCGTATTCATCGGAAGCGCTGGTGGTGGCCGGCGAAGCGCGCCGCATCGGCTGCAAGCTGGTGGTGATCAGCGACAGCGACGCGGCGCCGGCGGCCTTGCAGGCCGACCTGGTGCTGCCGATCGCCGTCAGCAGCCCGTCGTTCTTCCCGTCGATCGTGGCCGGCGTGGCGCTGGCCGAAAGCCTGGCCGAATTGCTGGTGGCGCGCGGCGGCGAAGCCGCGGTGCGGCGCATCGGCGAGGCCGAAGCGCAGTTGCTCAGGATGGGCGCGTATCTCGGGCATGGTTCGAAGGCATAGCTGAACCGCCCGGGGTTTTGTAGAGGCTCCATTGTTTGAGAGAATTGAGTCATGAAAAAGCAACCCAAATATTCCCCCGAAGTCATCGAACGCGCCGTGCGCATGGTCAGCGAAGCCGGCAGCCAGTACGAATCGCAGTGGGCAACTATCCCATCGATTGCAGCCAGGATCGGCTGCATGTCTGAAACGCTGCGTCGCTGGGTCCGCCAGCAAGAGCGTGAGGCGAGGCCGTCGAACTGGCGGCTCTGGAATGGGTGTCCTGGTTTAACCATCATCGACTGCTGGAACCGCTCGGCTATATACCGCCGGCGGAAGCTGAGGCAAACTATTACAAGCAACTGCGCAGTCAAGCCATCCTGGCCTGACTCACACTAACCGGCCTCAACGAAAGCCGGGGCGGTTCACGCCCATCCGGATGGGAGCGAGCCGCCTTATGTCCACGCGGCACGCCCCCAGCGCGATGCCGACTTGATGTATGTTTGTGAAACGTAATTCGGTCGATAAATCGACTATGCTCGTGATCTGGAAGAATCGCCATGATTGCCTTTGTTGATCATGCCTTCACTCCATCAATTTGAAAAATGGTGTTCACCTGCGCCTGCAGCAGACGACTCACGAAAGCGCCTTGAAAAATTGCACTGCCAACTGTAAAACCCCAAGCTCCCGTGTCGATCATTGCATTAACTCGCGCTGCGCTGTCAATGCTGCCGGCGGCAATGATTGGCACATCAACTGCTTCGACTACGCGTCGGGTAAGAAATGCAGGATCACCTTCGCCGGAAAACCGGTAAGCCAGCAAATCCAGGCCGTGCACGCCAGGCAAAGACGCGAGACGCTTGGCGTCTTCCACAATCTCTTCCATTGTGCCTTCCAGAATCGTCGGATGTCCTTTTGTGCGACCTGCAAATGGATAGTACTTGACTGACGAACCACGCAACAATTTCAGCGTTTCATCGACATGACGGCCACCCAACAAATAATCGACTCCGATTTCAAGCGCTGCCTGCACGGATTCCATCTCCGAGGCGTCGCTGGTCGCGACCACTTCCAACATTACCTCGCGACCATCGGCGCGAATGCGATCAGCAAGTAGCTTTAGTTCAGGTACAGGTAACCCTATATCTTTAAAGCCGACGTAACGGATTTGGCTATCGCGCATACTCTCATAGGCGGATAGCGCATTGTCAACCGTAACGTCGTTGTTTGTTAACATCAGAATGAAGTGAGACATTTTTTGCTCCGCAAAAGTAGATGTTGGTTTCGGTTAGGGACGGATAAATCGGTGTGCAGTTTCAAGTGCAATTTTCAGGCTAGACGGATCGGCTATACCTTGACCGGCGATATCGAAAGCGGTACCGTGGTCTGGACTCGTACGCACAAAAGGCAGGCCGACCGTGATGTTTACGCCGTCTTCCATACCGGCAAGCTTGACTGGAATCAAACCTTGGTCATGATATTGGGCCACAACGATGTCGAATTTTCCACGGCGTGCGTTCATGAACACGGTGTCGCCGGGCCACGGGCCGCTGGCGTCAATGCCCTCAGTGCGCGCAGCCTGGATGGCCGGCTCGATGATGTCGATATCCTCGCGTCCGAACAATCCTCCTTCTCCTGCATGCGGATTCAGACCTGCAACCGCGATGCGCGGTCGGTCGATCCCGAGGTCACGCAACGTTCGATGTGCGAGCCGGATAATGCGCAACTCGTTTTCAATCGAAAGCCTGGCGATCGCTTCGGACAATGCGCAGTGGACGGTCACCAGAATGGTCCGCAGCGTCGGATTGACGAGCATCATCGCGTAGTCGCGGGTGCCGGAAAGCTCTGCCAGCATTTCCGTGTGACCCGGATACGGAACCTGCGCGGCGGCCAGCGCTTCCTTGTGGATCGGCGCCGTGCAGATGCCCGCGATTTCCTTGCGTATGGCAAACTCGATCGCAGTGCGGATGGCGTCGAACGCCGCCTTGCCAGCCAGCGCACTAATCTTGCCTTGCGGAAGATCTCTGGGTAGGTCGCTTGTGTTCAGTACTTCCAGTACACCGGGACGTGGGGCGATCTGATTGATTGCGCTTACTGTGACGATGTCTAGCGGCAGACCAAGCGCAGCTGTCTGCCGGCGCAGTACTCCCGCATCCCCGATGACAAATGTGGCATGGCTTTTGATGAATCCCACGTCGGCGAACGTCTTCACTACGATTTCGGGGCCGATGCCGGTTGCGTCGCCCATCGTGACGGCTATTAGCTTCATTGCTCTACTCCTGTTAACGCATCCAGGCACCTGAGGAGCGCCTGGTCGTCGCCGAAACCACCGGCCTTGGTCACCATCGGAAACGCCGATGTTGCGGGTTGAACCAGCACGAGCGGTGTGCCGGGTTCTACTTCACGGCACACGCGCAGCGAGGTCGCAGGCAACGCATCGACGATCCGCCGCGCGGTCTCGCCACCTGTCACGACCAATCCATCGCAGGCCCCCGTGCCCAGCAGATGCACGATCTGCAGTACGATGTCGTGAAGCGCCCCTTGCTGCGCAGAGTACGTTGCGCCCGTCGCCAGCGCATTTACGCCGTGCCGCGCGCGGGCCACTCCAAGTTGTCGCCGCGAACGCGGATTGAGACTGCCTACCAGCAGCCACGGACGCCGTGCCCTTATTTCAGCCGCCGCCCGTATCGCATCGACGGCGTGCAGTGCGGATTGGGGCGGCGGGAGCACACGCGCCATCGAGCGCAGCAGCCCGGTGGACCCGGCCCACAGCAGATCGGGCGCGGAGATGAAGTTCCTGACCAGTTCATCCAGATCTTCTTCCGATCGTGCGTCAACGACGACGGCGGCATGCGTGCCGAGCAACGCGCGCGCATCTGCGGCATCGCGTGCGACCTTGACGGCAACCCCGTGCGCCCTGAAAAGCTCCGGCAGGTTCGACACCGTAACCGGATGCGTAGGGTCCTGAGCAAACGCAGTCAGATGGACCGGCACGCCGTCGACGTACACGCTGCCGCTTTCAGTGCTACGTCCCGCGGAAGGAAACGCAGGCGCGATCAGCAGCTTGCGCCGGCCGGACGCCATCTGTGCCGCGAGGCATTCCTGAGGGATGAAGCCACGTAACGTGGAATCGAACTGTTTGATCAATACGTCCGCGTTGCTCCATGCCGTCGCCGCCGCCGACACCGTGCTCGCGGCATGGGCTCCCGAACTTTCACGGGTGCGCGTATCGATGCTGGCGATTGCCGCATCATTCATGCCTTCGGCTGCGATCAACACGGCCGTATCCCAGCCGCATTGCGCGAAGCACGCAGTGCCATCCAGCGCACTCGTGAAATCGTCCGTGATAATGCGTAATTGCATGACCAAGCTCCTTGTGGTATGTTTGGATTGCAGATTCTATCTATTCTGTCGTAATTTTAAAGAACCAATATCAAGGGATTTTTGAGCATTTATGGCTGCGCGCACATCGTCCACACCTCACACACCCGCGTTGCTCGGCCTCGAACTTGATCGACGCAGCGGCACGCCAACGTTTCGTCTGGTCGCCGAACAGTTGAGAGCGCGCATCCACAGCGGCGCACTGCCCGGCGGCACACGCTTGCCGCCAAGCCGGCAACTGGCGACGCAGTTCGGGATCGCACGCAACTGCATCGTCGAGGCTTACGACGAGTTAATCGCAGACGGCCTGATAGAGGGGCGTGGTCGCCACGGTACGTTTGTCGCTTCCCGTGCAGTCGTGTCGGGGCATGCGAGGTCGGGAGAAATCTCTACGCCGGTGGTTTTGCAGCGGCATAGGCTGCAATCCGGGAGCGCTTCGGATCCGCGCGAAGCAGCCTTCGACTGGCGGCCGGGACAGGCGCATGCGCATGCGCTGCCGCTGAACGCATGGCGCACTGCATGCCGCGAAGCGGGGCGTCATCTACCGCCTCAGGACTATGGCGATCCGCGTGGCGACGCCGGTATCAGGCGTGCGATCGTCGAATGGCTCGAAAAGCATCGCTCGGTGCGCGTGACAGTCGGGCAGATCGTCGTCACGCAGGGTACCGGGCAGGCGCTTGACCTGATTGCGCGCGCGTTGGTACGTCCCGGCGATTGCTGCGCGACGGAAGATCCTGGATATGCGAATGCGGCGCTTTCATTCTCTCGGGCCGGCGCGTGGTTGCGTCATGTTCCTGTCGATGAAAACGGCATGTGCGTCGAAGAAGCGTTTAGGGGCGATGCAACACCGGTTCTGCTCCACATCACGCCGGCGCATCAATATCCGATGGGGGGACGTCTGTCCGGGCAGCGGCGACGGGCGCTGATTGACGCTGCGCGCACTCACGGCACGCTGATTCTCGAGAACGAGTACGACTGCGAATTCAACTACGCGGGAACAAACTATCCGCCGATTTTTAGCAGTGCACCTGAAAGTACGCTGCTCCTAAGCACTTTTGCCAAAGCGGTCAGTCCGGCGCTGCGGCTAGGGTTCGTCGTCGCGCCGCAGCATGCCGCGGCGGCACTGGCCGGCCTCATTGAGCGCGAGCGGCTGCATGCCTCCTGGACCGCGCAAAAGGTAATGGAATCGCTATTTCGTTCGGGTGAACTTGACCGACATCTGCGTAGGGTGCGGCGTCATTACGCCGCGTTGCGCGATCTGATACGCAGCCGATTAGGGCGATATTGCGATCGAATCGCCGTGCTGGGCGACGAAGGTGGATTGCACGTCGTGGTACGCGGTTGTACCCATGAACTCGATCGCACGTTGAAGGCGACTCTGCAAAAGAAGGATATTCGTTTCGATACGGTCAGACAATTCGCGACCGCCCCGAAAGTAGACGGCTTCCTACTCGCTTACGGCCACATGAGTCAGGCTATGTTGACATCCTCGATCGACGAGATCGTGCATTGCCTTGACGGAATTTATATTGAAAGTGCACGTTCAGGGATGCGACAACGAAATGCGAGCCGGTAGTCAAATCCTTGGTCGCGCCACGCTATACCCCCAACTAAGTTTTAGCTAACTGGTCGATTTCCGTCGGTTTGGGCTTACAACCTCAACTCCCATTTTCTCGCTCATTCTATTGAAGGTCTGTGAGGAAGGCACTTCCACCAAGGCACGTTCAAAGCGATTCCTGCTAAACGCGTCAACCGCCTCGACGTAGCGCAGTGCCGACTTCATATCGCGCCAGCCAACGTATTCCATGAGGTTTTTGACATCCCATCTTTTGGATGCTGCCCAATTGGCGAAGCCACGCCGCAGGGAATGGCTGCTATTTAGCTCAGCCGTGTTAATGCCGCTGACGTCGGTCGCTAGATGCGTTCTGGCCGCCGCCAGTCGATCCCTTCGAGCAGCATCGACAGCTACGCCTGTGACCAGACGAAGCGGCCGCGCTCAAGGCGCTTTGCTAGTTAGTCATCTTTTTTCACAACCGTTGTGACCTTGGACTTGCTGGTAAGGTCCAGCTGGAGGAGGCGGCTAGTGGCACGGGGGCCACCACATTCTCACCCGCCCTCTGTCACCAAAACCGCGTGGCCTTAAATCAAGTATGGCGAGCAGAACAACCAGGCACCTCCTACCAGCGTGGACTGGAGCGGCGCGCCCCATTTGCGAACTTAACTTTGACGCGCAGACAAAAAATGGAATAAAGCCAACATACGCCAACTGATTGATTTTCTGCGTAAACGATGTGAGCCTAACTTTAACGATAGCCAGAACTCGGCCGTATGCCCCCTGCGTTTTTTGCCTTCCCCCATTTGCCGTCATCCCGGGGCCACAGGTCTCAGATTCAGGATTCACCATGTTGTTGCTGGCACATTATCGACTGGATTTTTTCCGTTAATTCTTCCACCTCAACATCTTCAATAACACGTGTACCACTTGGGTCGGCAATGTCAGTATCCTGGCGTCCTTTAAATATCACGTAGTTGCGCAAAACCATCATTCTTACCCCACAATCTCCTCCCCCCAAGCCCGTTGCAAGCATGATTTCCTCAGGTTGCTCACCGCCCTTCAGCGTTTGCTTCACTTGAAAACGTCCCTCTCTCCACGGCCACTTATGACGGTCATCGATAGGCATGACTTTGCTCTCAAGAAGATTGGCGATGAATATTTCTTCCGCTCCTGCAACCCGCTGCTCAAGGGAACGCGCAGCGAACTTGCAAGCGGATGCATTTACCATCAGCAACATGAATGTGACGCCGAAAAAGCAGTTCTTCATAGTTTCCCCATACCTCATTCAGGCGATCGCTGTTGGCCCATTCTGGGCTAAACCAACTTCCATGCCGTTGTCAATTATCTCTGAGTCGCCACCAATCGTCCAGACACTCTCCAGCCTATCATTCAGGCCAGCGGCAGCAACGTTGCGCCTAAAAATCCGTCTCGCCCTGTATCACCTGCGGATAACCGGTCATCGCGCGCGCGGTCTGCATGCCGGCCATCACCGCCGCTTCGACACAGCCGGCGTTCAAGCCGGTCCTGATCCAGTCGCCGGTCAAATACAGATTGGAGAAGCCCGACTGGTCGGTGGCCAGCCGGTATTGCGTGCTGTTCACCACCGACATCACGTAGCGCTCGGATGGATCGACATTGGCGCGCCAGTACTGGCTGTCGAAACGGGCCGGACCGCTGGCCTCCCTGGCCTCGCCGGCATCATGCAGCCAATGCCAGGGGAATGCGCCGGCCGGACCGGCGGCCGGCCACAAGGCGCTGATCTGCTGCCCCAGTTGATGCAGCGCGCCCTGCCTGGCGCGCTCGGCGCAACGGGCCGGAAAATCGCTGTCGGTAATCGGCGGATAGTCGTCGACCGGCAAGGCGCTGCAAAAATACGAGACGTTTTTCGGCGCATGGCCGGCCGGCCAATCTTCGCGCTCCAGCAACTGGTCCATCGGCGCCCACGTATCGTACGGTTCGGTAAATGCGCTCAGCACCGGCTGCTGGTTTTCCGGCAAATAGTTCCAGCCGAGCTGGCTGATATCCTTGTTCAGCCACACCTGATAGGCCTGGGTGGCGACGGTCTTGACCTTGTCGGATGCGTTTTTTAATGCGGGACTGCGCTCCAGCAACTGCGGACACAGCGCCGCCAGCGAACCGATCGAGATACCGAACACCACCTGGTCGAAATCCACGCCTTTTTTCAATATCGTGGTCGGCAGCGGCTGGCCGAATTTCTCTTCATAGCGTTGCGGCCAGTCGCTCCAGTACGATTCCAGGTTGACCTGTTTTTCTTGCAGCAAGGCTGCTTGCAGGGGCTCGATTTGGGCGTAGTCCGGCTGGCTCGGCCAGCAATCGAGCCCCTTGACCGGCACCAGCGGCTGGTAGCCCTGCTCCGGCCTGGCCAGCGCCACTTGTTCGGTCAGGCGGATGCGGCCGACGGTACTTCCGTCCGGCACCAGTTCCTCGATGCGCTGGAAAAACTTGAATTGGACGCCGCGCTCTTTCAACACCTGGTACAGCGGCGTAAAAATGGTGTCGCCCATGCCGGCCTGCATCTTGAACATGATGCCGCCCTTATAGGCCAGGCCGATGCGCGCCATCGCGCGCAGCAGGGTGCCGGCCTCGATATTCGGCCTGGCGAAATCGCCGCCTTCGTAGGCGAACACCAGATCGTAAAAGCCGCGCACCGGCGCCGAATCGATGCACAGTTTTTCATCGCCGCCATGCTTGCGCAGCCAGTCGCGGAAATCGATGTCGTTGATGACATCGAAGCCATGCTTCAGCACGCCGTCCTCGAACAGTCCCTTCATGACGGTGATGCCCAGGTCCAGGCAAATGAACAAACGCCGCAGCTCGTCGTTGGTATTGACCAGCGAGCGGTAGCGCAAATGCAGCCAGCCGCGAATGCCATGCAGGGTACTGGCCAGCAATTGGTGCTTGGCGCTGTCGTGGCGCCGCGAATCGGGCGCCAGCTTAGTGACCAGTGCGGCCAGCGCGCCGACCGACAACGTCATATCCAGCCCCAGCTCATCGGCCTGTTCCATCACTTCATCGGCCAAGTTACGCAACCAGCCGGGCCAGGCGCCATTGGCCGTGGTCGGCGCGGACCAGCGGGCCACATCGGCCACTTTGCGAATTTCCTGGATCCACGCTTCGAGCCAGCCGACCATGGCCACCGCCATTTGCCACAGCGTCAGGCTTTCGCCGCCCTCGCCCGGTTCGCCCGGCAAGGTCGGGAACACGATCGACCAGTTGCGCCAGTGCCCTTCGACATCTTCCGACACGGCCACGTAATCGTGCTGCTTGAACGCATCTTTCCACGTCGCCAGCGGCGCGCCGGCCGGCCGGTTCAAGCTGGCATAAGCTTGCTTGATCATCTTGAACGCGTTGGCGTAAAAGCCGAACCAGATATGCAGGCCGTGTTCTTCGATGCGCTGGCCGGCGTCGCGATTACGCCCGCTGGCGCCCTTGCCGCCCAGGCGCCAGCCCAATTGATAGACGGTGATGTCGTACTTGTTTTGCCAGCCGGCCTGGTCGGTCAAATAATACGCCGTGGTCATAGCCGCGACGCCGCCGCCGAGGATGGCAATTTTTTCCGGCGCAATACTCGAATTGTCGACCAGTTCTTCACCCGGCATCGCGCTGAAATCGAAATGGACGTGGAATGGCAAGATCGCCTCTTGCGGCCCCACCGTCAAACCCAGCGTCTGGTCCAGCGGGAAACTTTCGTAGGCATGCAGCGTGCATTCGTATTGGTAGCCGAGCAAACGCCCGCTGTGCAAGCGCTTGACTTCAGCCGGCGCCGCCACCAGCGCCTGGTACACCGCCTTGATGCCGGCGCTGTCTGGAAATTGCTTGAGGAAAATCTGGTCGATGCGCGGATTTTTCAGCAGCGACATAATATCGGCCCAGCCAGCTTGGTCGAGGTCGAAAAAGTCCGGGATGGACAGGAATAATTTGAACGCTTGCTCGATCAGGTCGAGAAAGCCGTTGACCGGCCGGTGATCGGCGATTTTGACGGTGGCGTTTACTTCCAGCAAGGGATGCATCGCGATCCGGGTTTCCGGCGAAAATTTCTGGAACCCCTTGGCCGCGACCGAACAGCGCAGCGGTTCGCTGCCAGCCAGCGGGATCTCATAGTCGCACAGGTATTTCGGATAACCAAACAATTCGCGGCCGTTAATCAGCGCCATCGCATCGTCGACGAAAATATGGCAGGGATACCAGTAAATATGGGCCAGCTTGCCGGCCTGGTCCATCTGACCGACCATGACCCAGGTGACGATATCGACTTCGCTGATCCAGCCCTTGGCTTGATCGACCGGAGCGGCCGAACTGGCGTGGTTGATGCGGGTAAAAGTCAGCATCACATACGGTGAAATCGCCTTGAAACGCATGCGTCCGGACGCCGCCGCATTGAGCGTGCCATCGATGGTGGCCTGCAATTTGGCCAAGTTTCCGCGCACGAAATAACCATACATTTCCGACTGATTCAATTGCAAGGGCGCATGCATCATCACCGAACCGCCCTGATAAATATAAGAAGGTCTTACCGCCATCGTCACGTCTCCGAAAAGTTACAGATGATTGATTGCCAGCGTGAAATCACCGAGCGCGCGCTGCACCGCCAGATGTAGCGCATCATTCTCAGCGCCAATAGTGTATTTCAAAAACTAAAGGCGATGACATGAAATATATTGCCGAGTGCGCCAGCCGAACCGGGCCAGGTGTACGATGGCGTACACGTCATCGTAATGGAAAACCGCATGGAACAAGAAACCCGGGCCTGGGTCCGCATGCCGTCCGGAAAGCGGCTGGACTTGCTGCACCCCACTCCGCACGACTGGGAAGATCACGACCTGGCGCTGGGACTGGCGCGCACCTACCGCTGGGGCGGCCACTCGGCGTGGCCCTTGCCGCTGTCGGTGGCGCAACATTCGATCAGCGTGATGCTGTTGCGCCGCGCCGCCGCCAGCACACCCTTGAGCCCGTTGGCCGAACTGCGCGAATTGCTGCACGACGCGGAAGAAGGCTTGCTGGGTTTCGACTGTATTTCCGTGTTAAAACCATTCCTCGGGGAACGTTTTCGCACCCTCAGCGAGCGGCTGGAACAGGCGATTTTCCTGCGTTATGGCTTGCCCGCGTGGACAGCGCAAGAATATGCCTTGCACAAACATGCCGACCGGCTGGCGGCGGCCAGCGAAGCGGTGCATGTGGCCGGCTGGTCGCGCGACGAAGTGCGGCGCGTGCTGCAGATCGAATTCGAGCCGCTGGACCTCGATCCCTTGCCGGCGCTGTATGGCGGCACGGCGTGGCAACCGTGGCCGCCCGGGCTGGCTTGCGAGCGTTTTCATGCTGAATTGCAGCGTTTATTGCGCCAGATCGCCGGCTAGTGCCGCCCTGTTCGAACATGGCGAGCGCCGATTCCGCCAGACTTCGATTTTTCCTTTTCCAAGCCCCCTCCATGCTGAGTTACATCAAGCATCGGCAACCGGCCAGGGCGTACTTTGGTGCAGGAGCCTGGCATGCCAGGTCATCAAAAATATTGAACAGGAGAATGTTATGGCCATCGCAATTGCACAACCCGGCAAAAGCTTGCTCGACAAGATCGTGCTGGCCGGCTTGTGGACCTCGGCATGCATCGTCGGCCCGGCACTGTCGGCGCTGAAACAGGGTTTCGAGGTCTATGTGATTGCCGACGCCTGCGGCGACGTGTCGGACGAAGCGCACCAGCGCGCGATGGAACGCATGATACAGGCCGGCACGCAGCCGATGAGCGCGCTGTAATACCTGCTCGAACTGCAGCGCGACTGGGCCCGCGGCGCCACCTACGATGCGACGGTCGCCACCGCGATCAGCCATGGCGGCGCTTATGGTTTGGGATTGATTTACGCCAAGTCGATGTTCAATGCCAGTGAAGGCCATTGATTGGCTGCATCCCCCACAGCGGCGCGCATCAGGCAAGCGCCGCGCATCGCCATCTGACAGCGCTACAGCATCGGCAGGCGCAGCCAATCCACCGTCTTGCGTATCCATTGCAAACGCCGTTTGGTGTACGGCGGGAAAAGCAGCTTGACCAGCATCAGCGGCGACGAACGCAACACTGCCCGCTCGTGTGAAAACGCCTTGAAGCCATACAGGCCATGGGCATTGCCGATGCCGGAATGGTTGATGCCGCCAAATGGCAGGTTGCCATGGGCAAACTGGACGACACAATGGTTGATGCAGGCGCCGCCCGAGCTGGTGCACTGCAATACCCGCCCGATCCGCGCCTGCTCGCGGCTCCACAAGTACAGCGCCAGCGGTTTCGGGCCGGCATTGATGGCGCCGATGACCTGCTCGATGTCGGTATAGGCTATCACCGGCAGCAACGGGCCGAAAATTTCCTCGGACAAAATAGCCGCGTCGGCCGGTATATTGTCGAGCAAGGTCGGTGCGATATAACAGGCCGCCGTATCGCTGTTGCCGCCAGCCCGCAGCCTGGCGCCACGGTCCAGCGCGTCGTCCAGCAAGGCGACGATACGCTCAGTGTGGCGCCGGTTGATCATACGGGTCAAATCCGGGCTGTGCTGTTGCTGTCCGGCCGGACCATAACGGGCTTGCAGCACCCGGATGCAGGCGGTCATGAAGGCTTCCTTGACCGAAGCATGCACATACACATGGTCGGGCGCGACGCAGGTTTGGCCATTGTTGACGAACTTGCCCCACATCAGCGTCTCGGCCGCCAGCGTCAAGTCGGCGCTTTGATCGACAATCGTCGGCGAACGGCCGCCCAGTTCCAGCGTGACGCTGCTCAAATGGTGCGCGGCGGCAGCCATCACGACCTTGCCGACGGCCGCTGAACCGGTAAAAAAGATATGGTCGAAGGGCAACTCCAGCAAGGCCCGGGAGGTCGCCAGCGCGCCCTCGAACAAGGCGACTTCGTTAGCCGGAAATACCTGGCCGATAATGCGCGCCATCACGGCCGACACGGCCGGCGTCATTTCCGACGGTTTGACGGTCACGGTATTGCCGGCCGCCAGCGCCGACACCAGCGGGCCGAAACACAAGCTCAATGGATAATTCCATGGAGCAATAATCAACACGCGGCCGCGCGGCTGGTATTGCACCCACGCCGACGTGCCCAGCATGGTGCTGGTCGGCCACACCTTTTGCGGTTTCATCCAGCGCGTCAAGCGGCCCAGCGCATGGCGCATCTCTTCCAGCACCGGCATGAATTCCGACGCCTCGACCTCGGCCGGCGGTTTGCGGTAATCCTGCTCAAAGGCGTCATAAAAATCCTGGCGCGCCGCCATCATGGCCACACGCAAACGGCGGATGCGGCCGGCGCGCTCGGCGGCGCTCGAGCCGCGCCACGACAACGCCGTCGCTTGCTGCGATGCGAAGACAGCCGCCATCCGCGCGCTATCGGCTTCGCCGATGTTGTTGCTGGCAGAGAAATCGTGTGCATTGCTGTCTGGTGTGCGCATGGCGATCCCATCAATCAAGATGAGGCAGCCTACCATGGGATAGTTGCCGGTACGAAGACGATTTTCTTCTTTACCCGGTAGCGCCGGCCCGTCTTCTCAAGACTGAGGTCTTGTTTGAATATCCAGGCTGCCCCTGATTTCCAGGCGCCCCTTCACAATTCCCCTTAAGCAATAAATTCAAACTACATAGCCGACGATGAAAATTTTATTTTCAAAATTGTAATTTTTAATTTTTCATGATATTATTATTTTTTTAATATATATTTTCAATGATGAAAAAATCTTTTTTTACAGTCGTGTTTCTCGCTTTCTTAAGCATGTCGGGTATTAGCAAGGCACAGTCGATCGCAAGCTATGATATTGAAAATGCACGCGCTCAAAATTATGGGCTGTGGACGAACAAGTATTCTGGTTTGATAACGCCGGCAAAGACTTCAGGATTATTCAATTATACAGGCGGAAGTGGAACGTTAAATGACGGAATCGTTCCAAATGGTATAGAAAATACACAAATGATTATTGGAACGGACAATCCGGTCATTACGTTGCATCTATCTGAAAAAAGTACCATAAAAGAATTAAATTTCTACAGCATGTTATATACCGGCAATTATTCCGCTGGCAACCTGAAAAGTGCAACGATTAGTTACGGTGGAAAATCGGTCACCGTCGACGCATTTAATTGGGGGCCGACCTGTTCCAATCCCCACGCCGTATTTTGCAATAACAAACTAGATTTAAGCAATACCATTTTAAATGGAGTGGAAACTGACACAATTATTATTAGCAACTTTTTAACGAAAAGCAACTACAGCCCTTATTACTCGATTGGAGAGATCTCGTTAAACGGCTCGTTAGTATCGCCCGTTCCAGAACCTGGCATTTATGGCATGATTCTGGCCGGACTGGCTTTGATTTATTTGAATGCAAGAAAAAAGCGTAAGAAGGCAGTATGAAATACTGGCTGCCTGGCTTGCAGTTTTCCACCTGGCCTCCCAGCAGGAGCGTATTCATCGACTGAAATAGCTTCGAAGCGCAAGGGCCTAGGTTCAGGGTTTTCTTGCAGCGGCGCCAGCCAGCCACGCGCCAAAGTCGCGCCGCATCGCCGGGTTCAATTCATGCACCGCGTCATATTCCCGGTACACATGCAATACCCCCTTGTCGGTCAACAACTGATGCGACTTGCGCGCGAAATCGATCGGCAGCTTGCTATCCTGTACCCCATGGGAAACAAAGGCCGACACCGTGCGCAACGCTTCCGGCGCGGCGATAGCGGGATCGATTTCGGGCAAGATGCGGCCGCTCAGCAGCCCGAAACCGGCCAGCAAACCAGGCTGGGTCAGCCCGACGCTGGCGCTGAGGATGCCGCCCTGGCTGAACCCCGCCAGCCAGATGCGCTCCGCATCGATGCCATAGGCGGCCGGCAAGCCTCTTATAAAATCCAGCAGCGCCAGCCGCGAGACCTCGGCCTGGCCGGCGTTGATGACCGGGCCGGCCGCGCCGAAAGTAACATGAAACCACCCATACGCATCCGGCCCCAGCACCAGCGGCGCGCGGACCAGGATCACGGCCAGCGATGGATCCTGCTCTTGCGCCCAGGCCAGCAAATTAACTTCATTCGACCCCACGCCATGCAGCAGGATCACGCATGGCGCGCCGTCCAGCACGCCATTGCCGGGCGCGCGCAGGCGGTGGGCCAAGGGCCAGTCCGGTCCGGAAACCAGGTGTTGCAGCGTATGTTTCATCAGGGCACCTCCGTTGTATCGTCCAGACTGACAGTATAGGGTGACTATATTTTTAGATAAATCGCGATTAACATGATTGTTTGTTGCGAAAAACGAGACAATGGATAAGTTCCAGGAAATGCAATCATTCGTGGCGGTAATCAAAGCTGGCAGCTTCGTCGCGGCGGCAACCGCACTCGACACGTCGAAAGCGGCCGTGTCGCGCCATATCGCCGACCTCGAAAACCGGCTCGGCGTGCGCCTGATCAACCGGACTACCCGAAAATTGTCGCTGACCGTCGATGGCCAGACGTTTTTCATGCATTGCCAGGAAATATTATCGGCACTGAACGAGGCCGAATCCGACTTGAGTTCGCGCAGCCCGGAAGCGAGCGGACTGCTGCGCATCAGCGTGCCGGTAACGTTTGGCGTGCTGCACCTGGCGCCGCTGTGGGGAGAATTCCTGGCGCAACATCCGAAGATTTCACTCGATGTGATCCACTCGGACCGGCACGACGATTTGATTGAAGACGGCCTCGACCTGGCCGTGCGGATCGCGGCGGCGCTGCATCCGACGCTGATCGGACGCCGGCTGGCAACGACCCGTCTGGTGCTGTGCGCCACGCCGGCCTATCTGGCGCGACGCGGCGTGCCGCAGCATCCGGGCCAATTGCCGGAGCACGACATTATTTCCTACAGTTACTGGTCGTCGCGCGACGAATGGACTTTCCAGGGGCCAGGCGGGCCGGCGACCGTCAAATTGAGCCCGCGCATGCACACCAATAACGGCGATGCATGCAAGGCGGTGGCCTTGCAACATCAAGGCATCATCTTGCAACCCGCCTTCATCGTCGATCAGGAATTGCGCTCCGGCGCGCTGGTGGAAATCATGCCAAGCTACCAGGCCGGAGCGCTGACCATCCATGCGGTGTATGCGACACGCAAACATTTGCCGCTGAAACTGCGGCAATTGATCGACTTCCTGGCGCAGCGGCTCCACACCACGCCATGGGTCAGCTGATATCAGCGGCGCGCCACCAGCACCGGATCGGCGCGGTACAACTGCGGCAGCACGCGTTTCAGGTTGTCGACTTTCGGCAAGTCGTTGATCGCGATATACGGATTATCCGGGTAGCGGGTCAGGTAATCCTGGTGATAGGCTTCGGCGGTATAAAACCCCTTGCCATCCTCGATTTTGGTGACGATCGGCGCCTTGAAGGCCTTCGATGCATCGAGCTGGGCGATATACGCCTGGGCCACCTGGTGCTGTTGCGGATTGGCCGGGAAGATTGCCGAACGGTATTGCGTGCCGGTATCCGGGCCCTGGCGGTTCAGCAGCGTCGGATTGTGCGCGACCGAAAAGAAAATCTGCAGCAAGCGGCCATAACTGATCACGGCCGGGTCATACGTCACCTTGACCGCTTCGGCATGGCCGGTGTCGCCTGCACCGACCGATTCATAATGGGCGGTACTGGCGCTGCCGCCGGCATAACCGGACAGCGCGCTGCTGACGCCGCGCACATGCTGGAACACGCCCTGCACGCCCCAGAAGCAACCGCCGGCGAACACCGCCGTTTCGGCATGCGAAGTACCGGCCGGCAAATCGACCGCCGGCGGCGCAATCACCACCGCCATCTCGGCCGAATCGGCCGACGGCATTTGCAACCACAGCAAGGACAGGGCCAGCGCCGCGCCGGCCGCCAGTTTCAGCATGAATGGCGGGTTCACATCACCGTCTTTATAGGTATCGGTTTGCATTTTTCATCCTTTAATCGTCAAGATTAGTTGAAATTAATAAACTGCGGAATCAGCCGAACGTGAAGGCATAGGCCTGCACGCCGGAATCGAGAAATTCAATCGAAAACGTACGGTCCTTGACCGGACCGGACTGGCGCACCAGTTGATACAAGCGCTGGCCGGTGACGGTGCCGCTGCCGTCGGCGCCGATGTCGCTGCCGTGATCGGCGCCCGGCGCCGCGCCGTCGATGCTGACGCGGAAACGCACCGGCTTGCCATTCGGACCAGGGCCTAGCACCAGATGCAAGTCGCGGGCATGGAAACGGTAGACGATGCTGCCCGATGGTTTGTCCAGCGTGGCTTGCTCGTCCTTGACGGTCCAGCTGCCGCCCAGGCCCCACTGGTTCAGCGCAGGCTGGCTGGGAGCGGCATACACGTGCGGCCGGTCTTTCAGCGGGCCACCGGCGGAAGCGAAGTTTTGCGCCCGTTCATAACCGACATAGGTTTCCGGCGAGCCGACTTGATTCATGTCGGCGGCTTGCTGCACGCCCTTGGCGTCGGCCGCGACGACATCGCTGGCGATATTCTTATTACCGGCTTCGGCCAGCAATTGCTGGATCACTTTTTCCGATTCGGCATATTCGCCTTCGCCAAAGTGGTGATGGCGTACCTTGCCTTGGGCATCGATGAAATAATGCGCCGGCCAGTATTGATTCTTCATCGCGCGCCAGATCGCATAATTGTTATCGACCGCGACCGGATACGTCACGCCCAGCTCGTGCACCGCCTTGCCGACATTGCCCAGGTCGCGTTCAAAGGCGAATTCCGGCGCGTGCACGCCGATCACCACCAAGCCCTGGTCGCGGTATTTCTCGGCCCAGGCTTTGACATAAGGCAAGGTGCGCAGGCAATTGATGCAGGAATAGGTCCAGAAATCGACCAGCACCACCTTGCCTTTCAATTGCTGGGCGGTCAGCGGGGCCGAATTGAACCATTTGACGGCGCCCGACAAGTCAGGCAACACGCCTTCCACCGGCAAGGCCAGCTCCGGTGCGGGTGCATGGGCGGCCATCATCATCATGCTGCCGCCGGCTGCGTCGGCCTTCGGCAGATTGGCCGACATCATCGCGCCGGCATTCACGTTGGCGGCCATCATCGCGCCACCGTCGGCTTCTTTTTTCGGAGAAAGACGATCCAGCAAGCCCTGCTCCAGGCCGGCCGTGGTGACGGTCGACACTTGGGTCAGCAAGCCGGTATCGAGACCCAGCGCAATCGCCGCCACGCCGCACAGCATGGCGCCGCCCAAACCGCGGCGCAGCCATTCGCCGGCGCCCAGTGAGCGTTTCATCGCAGCAAATACCTTGCCGCCAATCAACAGCGCGATCGCCAGCGAGGTAGCCGCGCCGGCCGCATAGGCCAGCAACAGCAAGGTGGTGCCGATACTGGCGCCGTTCAGCGCTGCGCCGGTCAACACCAGTCCCAGGATCGGGCCGGCGCAGGGCGCCCACAACAGGCCGGTGGCGACGCCAAGCAGCAACGACGCCGCCGGGCTGGAACGGCCCTGGCTATCTTGCGCCGAACGGGACAGGCGATCGCCCGCCGCGACCAGCGGGCTGGCCAGGCGCTCGGCCAGGTGCGGGAATAACAGGGTCACGCCGAAAAACGCCATCAGGACCAGCGCCAGCCAGCGGCCGTACTGGTTGGTTTGCACCACCCAGCTGCCGCCGACGGCGGCCAGCGTGGCGACCGCGGCGAAGGTCAGCGCCATGCCGGCCAGCAAAGGCAAGCCGCTGCGGCGGAAGGGCTGGCCGGAACGGGCAAACACGAACGGCAGCACCGGCAAGATGCACGGGCTGACGATGGTCAGCGCGCCGCCGAGAAAAGATAACAAGATCAATAACATTGGAAAATTCCTTGAAAAACGGTGTTCAAGCCTGGCCGGCGCTAAACGTCATCGCCACGCCATTCATGCAATAACGCAAGCCGGTCGGTTTTGGTCCATCGTCGAACACATGGCCGAGGTGGCCGCCGCAGCGGCTGCAATGCACTTCCGAGCGCAGCATGCCGAACGAGGTATCGCTGCTGTCGCTGACCGCGTGCGGCAACGGCTCCCAGAAACTGGGCCAGCCCGTGCCGCTGTCAAACTTGCGGCTGGAAGAAAACAAGTCCAGCTTGCAGCCGGCGCACGCAAAACGGCCGGCCCGGTGTTCGTTATTGAGCGGGCTGCTGAACGGCCGCTCGGTGGCCTCGCGCCGCAGCACGGCGAACTGGTCGGCGCTGAGCAGCGCGCGCCACTCGGCGTCGCTATGCATGACGGCAAACCTGGCGGCCGGCTGGCCGGCGGCCGCAGCGGCCGGCATGGCCAGCGCGTGCCATTGGAACAGGACCGCCGCGCCCACCGCGGTGCTGGCGCCGGTGACAAGGAATTTCCTTCTCGATTGCATGATCGCTCCTGATGGAAATGAAAAGATATGCACTATTGTTCCCCGCAAGCGGTCGCCGAATCCTCACGTAAAGTTAAATTAAATGTGATATTTATCTTTTAAAATTCATGCACAATGAAAGCGCCACGGTTTTGCCAAAGCAAAAACAAGGCAATAAACGTGCAAAGGTAATCAACTTGCAACAACTGGAAAGAACATCATGGATTTACCCAAACGCGTCTTGATTGTCGAAGACGATATGCACCTGGCCGGCTTGCTGACCATGCACTTGAAGGACGAGGGCTACGCGGTGACCCATTGCGCCGACGGCTACGCCGGCCTGGTCCAGCTGGGACAAGGCGGCTGGGACGCGCTGATCCTCGACTTGATGCTGCCCGGCGTGGACGGCCTTGAAATCTGCCGCCAGGCGCGCGCGATGACGCGCTACACGCCGATCATCATCACCAGCGCGCGCGCCAGCGAAACCCACCGCATCGTCGGCCTGGAACTGGGCGCCGACGATTACCTGGCGAAACCGTTTTCGGTGCTGGAACTGGTGGCGCGGGTCAAGGCGCTGCTGCGCCGGGTCGATGCGATGGCCAGGGAGCGCCGCGGCGATACCGGCAATATCGAATTGAACGGCCTGTCGCTCGATCCGCTGGCGCGCGAAGGCAAGGTGAATGGCAAGCGCCTCGAATTGACGCCGCGCGAATTCGACTTGCTGTATTTCTTCGTCAAGCATCCGGACAAGGTATTTTCGCGGATGGATTTGCTGAACCACGTCTGGGGCTACCAGCACGACGGTTATGAACATACTGTCAACACCCACATCAACCGGCTGCGCGCCAAGATCGAGACCGATCCAACCGATCCGCGCCGCATTCTGACCGTGTGGGGCCTGGGTTACCGCTTCGCCGCCCATCCGGGGCCGGCGGCATGAACTTGACGCTCTCGCAACGCCTGTCGATCGCGTTCTCGGTATTGCTGCTGGCCTGTTGCGGCGCCTCGGCATGGCTGCAGATCCGCGCCAACGACATGCATGAACAGGAAGTGGTGCAAGGCTTGTCGCGCGGCCTGGCGGAAAGCATCGCGGTCGACACCCAGATCATGGGCGACGACGGCTTGCGGCCGGACGCGCTGCGGCGCCTGTTCGGCCGCCTGATGAACGTCAATCCCAGCGTCGAAGTGTATTTGCTCGATAGCGCCGGCAAGATCATCGGCCACGCGGCGCCGGCCGGCCATGTCAAGCGCGACCGGGTCGACCTGGCGCCGCTGCGCCGCCTGCTGCAGGGCCAGCCGCTGCCGATCCAGGGCGACGACCCGCGCAGCGCCAGCGGCCGCAAGGTATTCAGCGCCGCCGCGCTGCATGCGGGCGGACGCGAGGCCGGTTATGTCTACGTGATCTTGCTGGGCGAGGCGCACGACCGGATCGCCGCGCGCGTGTCGGCCAGCAATGTGCTGCGCACCACCTTGTGGTCGATGGCGGTGGTGGCCCTGCTCGGCTTGCTGGCCGGCTTGATGGCGTTCCGCCTGATCACCCGTCCGCTGCGCCGGCTGACCGACACCATGCGCGACTTCGACACCAACGCCAATCCGCTGCTGCTGCCGGCGCCGCACGCCCATGCCGCCGGACGGCGCGATGAAATCGCCGTGCTCGACCTGGCCTTCAGCCAGATGGCGGCGCGCATCGGCGAACAATGGCACAGCCTGACCCAGCTGGACCAGGACCGGCGCGAGCTGGTGGCCAATATCTCGCACGACTTGCGCACGCCGATGGCCTCGCTGCATGGCTACCTCGAAACGCTGTTGCTGAAAAACCAGACGCTGTCCGCCGACGAACGCAAGCGCTACCTGGAGATCGCGTTGAGCCAAAGCCGCAAGGTCGGCCGGCTGGCGCAAACCCTGTTTGAACTGGCCCGGCTGGAGCACGGCTTGATCGAACCGGAACGGGAAGATTTTTCGCTCAGCGACTTGATCCAGGACGTGTTCCAGAAATTCGAATTGCAGGCGCAAGCGAGCCAGTCCATCCTGAGCGCGGTATTGCCGCGCGGCGCCGCCATCGTCAACGCCGACCTCGGCATGATCGAACGGGTATTGACCAACCTGATCGACAATGCGATCCGTCATACGCCACCCGGCGGCGCGATCGAAGTGGCGCTGGAACAGGCCCACGGCAGCGTGCAGGTGACGGTCAGCGACAGCGGCCCCGGGATTGCGCCCGAGCTGTTGAGCAAGCTGTTCAAGCGGCCGTTCGGGCTGGGCGACGAACGCCGCAATGGCGGACTGGGCCTGCTGATCGTGCAGCGCATCGTGCAACTGCACCAGAGCGACATCCAGTTGCTGGCCGTCGAAGGCAAAGGCGCGGTATTCCGTTTCGCGTTGCAGACGCCGCGCGCCTGATCCTGCGCTCCGCATCAGCACACAAGCAGACTGGGCAAGATCTGCCCAGTCTGGTTATAATCAACGCGCGCCTGCCCTCGCAACACAGTCTGCGCGGTATCAAATTGCCGCAAGCGCAGGTTTTTACAGGCATTTTTCAGATATCCACAGCAACTGTGGATAAAGTTGTTGATAAGCACCCCTTGACAGCCTGCAAGCCCAGTATTGATGCGGGTTTCAACAAATTGCCCATTCGACAGGCAATATTTTCCCCCAATAAAATCAACGACTTATAAAGCTAAAATTGAGATGTATCAAAATATTTCTGTCGACTTGAAAATATATTTTGTGTGCATAAGTGATAGCCAAGGGTGTGTGCGGAATCCTTTGACAAATGTTCCGCACAAGCATAGTGTCGGTCACGGACAGTGATCCTTACCGATAGCGTGCTTGCAGGGGGAGTTTATCCACAAGGGACAGACATGGACGCCAAACCAGGTAACGATGACGCCGATTCAGGCTGGCTGATCGACGAGGATTTGCCCGCCGAGGAACATCAGGCGGACAGCGCCAATGCGGCGCCATGGCGCATCCTGATCGTCGACGACGATGTGGATGTGCATGTCGTCACCAAATTTTCACTCAGTAACACCAACTTCCAGGGCCGCCGCCTCAGCTTCCTGCACGCCTACAACGGCGCCGAAGCGTTGGCCGTGCTGCGCAACAATCACGACATCGCCATCGTCTTGCTCGACGTAATCATGGAAACCAATCACGCCGGCTTGCAAGTGGCGCGGCAAATCCGCGAACAATTGCACAACCATTTGGTGCGCATCATCTTGCGCACCGGCCAGCCCGGCCAAGCACTGGAACACAGCATCATCGTCGATTACGACATCAACGATTTCTGGTGCAAGACCGACTTGACCACGCGCAAACTGTTTACCACGGTGATTACGTCGCTGCGCACTTATGCCAGCCTGGCCGAGGCCGAACAGCGCCTGGTCCACGCCAGCGCGGCGCTGGCCCGGGCGCACGCGGCGCCGCTGCACATCGGGCTGCGGGCCGATGGCGCGATCGACAGCGCCAACGATGGCTGGTGCGCGCTGGTCCAGGCGCCGCGCGAACAATTGCTGGGACTGCCGTTGTCCGGCATGCTGGCGCAACCGCAGCAAGCGCTGTTCGATGCGTTAACAGACCGGCAGGCCTGGGCCGGCGACTTGACCGTGCACGACCGGACAGGCGCCAGCCATGCCTTAAAAGCATTGCTGATTTCCACAGAACAAGATCCGCTGGCCACGCTATTGTTGAGTGCGGCCAGCCCGCAAAAAACGGATCAGCATGGTTGACTTTTAGTAAAAAATCCATACCACTGGATACCCATCCAGTGGACCGGTTTACCGCCTTTGGGGGGGCGGCAAGGCGGCTCCAAAATCGTCTGTCAAGCGGTCAGATCAAAGCTTGTTTTTGTAAGTGGCGGATTGTTAAGCACTTTTTCAGATATCCACACCGACTGTGGATATCTTTGTGGATAAGCGCCTCTTGACAGGTCCGCAAGCGAGTCCCCATGCGGGTTTCAATAAACTGCCCATTCAAACAGCAGAAATAAATCCGTATAAAATCAAGTACTTACAAAATCACCGATTATCACGACAAAATAATTTAGACCATTTCTTGAAGTCAAAATCTGTGCATAACCCATGCAAAATGATCAATCCGGCAAGCCTTATAAGCGGTCCGGAAGGCAAGTTTTTATCTTGTGTGACTATCAAGACGCCACCAAAGTTGCATGCGGGCTTCAATGCTGGGTCTTGCGGCGCTGCTCAGGATGCAGCAGCACGCGCTCGATCAGGCCGGCGTCGACGTTGTAAGACTTCAGGTATTCAACCGCACAAATGGTATTAAAATTGGCCTGCACCGAAATACCCATATCGACCACCTGTCGCTGCGCTTGATCCACGCGCTGGTGAAACAGTTTTGATGCCACCGGGGCAGCAGGAGCTTGCAATAGTCTGGGTGTATTCATCGCTATCCTCTGGTTGATCAAGATCGCCATCATTGGACCGGGAGAATCAGGCCGCGTTGCAAGCAGTATTGGTCAAGACCCTGCAAAGTCAATCCCTACTTGCCATCCGGTGCGCAGCCGCTCATTTCTGCATGGACAAGGCGGCGCGGCCAGCGCCATAATGCGCAGATGACGCCCGCCCCTCCTCCTCCCGCAGCGCCGCCCGACTTGCCGCGCCCCCGTCCCTCATCGCTGGGCGATCTGTTCATCTCGTTTACCTTATTGGCCTTGCAAGGTTTTGGCGGCGTGCTGGCCGTGGTGCAGCGCGAACTGGTCGACCGCAAACGCTGGCTGACCCAGGAAGAATTCATCGAAGACTGGGCTGTCGCGCAAATCATGCCGGGACCTAACGTGGCCAATCTGGCATTGATGGTCGGCGGCCGCTATTTCGGCCTCAAGGGTGCCTTGAGCGCGCTGGCCGGCATGCTGGCCGTGCCGCTGGTGCTGGTGATCCTGCTCGGCTTGCTGTACACCCGCTTTGGCGACCATCCCAACCTGACCGGCGCGCTGCGCGGCATGGCCGCCGTGTCCGCCGGACTGATCGCCGCGACCGGCTTGAAACTGGCGGCGGCGCTGAAAAAACATCCGCTGCCGCTGTACCTGAGCGTCTGCATCTGCCTGCTGGGCGTACTGTCCGTCGCGGTGATGCACTGGCCGCTGTTCTACATCTTGCTGGTGCTGGGCGGCGCCGGCTGCATCATGACTTACCGCAGGCTGGCGGCATGAGCGCGCCGCTGCAACTGGTACTCGGCGTTGGCGACTGGTTCAGCCTGTTCGGTCATTATTTGCTGCTATCGCTGATGTCGGTCGGCGGCGCCATTTCGACCTCGTCCGAAATGCACCGCTACCTGGTCGAACAAAACCACTGGCTGACGCAGGCGCAATTCAATGAATCGATCGCCATCGCCCAGGCCGCGCCCGGCCCGAATGTCTTGTTCGTCGCCTTGATGGGCTGGAATGTCGGCTTGAACGCCGGCAGTTATGCGGCGGCTTTCCTCGGCGTATTTGTCACCATGTTTGGCATCATGCTGCCCAGTACCACCTTGACCTATCTGGCGGCGCAATGGGGCTACCGCAACCGCGACTTGCGCGGCGTGCGGGCGTTCAAGCAAGGCATGGCGCCGGTGGTAGTCGGCTTGCTGATTTCGACCGGCATCATCCTCGGCGGCGCCAATCACACGCTGGCCACCGACTGGCCCTTGTGGACGCTGTCGGTGCTGGCCGGCCTGCTCATCTGGCGCACCAAAATCCACTTATTGTGGCTGCTGGGCGCCGGCGCGCTGCTGGGCTGGTTGAACCTGGTGTAATCCGGCTACACCGCCAGGTGGCGTTTCACGTCGTCGCCATCCATTTGTTCCGGCAAGCCGCTGGCCACCACTTCGCCGCGCGACAGCACGACAAATTTGTCGGCCAGTTCGCGCGCGAAATCGAAATACTGTTCGCACAGCAAAATCGCAATATCGCCCCGCTCGCGCAACAAGCGGATCACCCGTCCGATATCCTTGATGACCGATGGCTGTATGCCCTCGGTCGGTTCGTCGAGGATGATCAATTGCGGCTTGGCCAGCAAGGCGCGCGCGATCGCCAATTGCTGCTGCTGGCCGCCGGACAGGTCGCCGCCGCGCCGGTGCAGCATTTCCTTGAGCACCGGAAATAATTCATACACTTCGCCATCGATGACCGAGGCGTTCTTGCCGCTATGCACCGCCATGCCCATCAGCAAATTTTCCTCGACCGTCAGCCGGGCGAAAATTTCCCTGCCCTGCGGCACGTAGGCAATGCCCAGCCGGGCACGCTCGTGCGGCGTCAATCTGGTGATGTTGCGTCCGTTAAAGGTCACGCTGCCTTGCGCTGCCGGCAGCACGCCCATCAGGCATTTCAGCAAGGTGGTCTTGCCGACGCCATTGCGGCCCAGCAAAGTCAGGCATTCGCCCTGGTCGAGCGACAGCGAGACGCCGCGCAAGGTATGCGACGAACCGTAATATTGATGTAATTGTTCGACTTGCAGCATGGGTTTCCTTCCGCGTTAGCGTCCCAGATAAACTTCGATGACACGTTCGTCGGCTTGCACCTGGTCCATGCGGCCTTGGGCCAGCACCGAACCTTCATGCAGCACGGTGACGATGCCCTGTTGCGCGATTTCCGTCACGAACCCCATATCGTGTTCGACCACCATGATCGAATGCTTGCCACGCAATTCGTTCAGCAATTCGGCGGTGCGCGCCGTTTCGGCGTCGGACATGCCGGCCACCGGTTCATCGAGCAAGATCAGTTGCGGTTCCTGCATCAGCAGCATGCCGATTTCCAGCCATTGCTTCTGGCCGTGCGACAACAAACCGGCCAGGCGGTTTTCCTGGCCTTGCAGCCGTATCAACTTCAGGATGTCATCGATCTTGCCCTTTTGCTCCGACGACAGGCGGGCGAACAAGGTCGGGCGCACCCGCTTGTCCATCTTCATCGCCAGTTCCAGGTTGTCGAACACGCTGTGCTGCTCGAACACGGTCGGGCGCTGGAACTTGCGGCCGATGCCGGCGTGGGCAATCTGGTATTCCGTCATTTTCGACAAGTCCATGGTCTGGCCAAACCACGCGGTGCCGGAACTGGGCCGGGTCTTGCCGGTGATCACATCCATCATGGTGGTCTTGCCGGCGCCGTTAGGGCCGATGATGCAGCGCAATTCGCCGACCGAGATATCCAGGTTCAGCTTGTTGATCGCCTTGAAGCCGTCGAAGGACACAGTAATGTCTTCCAGGTACAGGATCGCGCCGTGCGTCGTATCGACACCCTCGCCCTTGACGCGGCCATACGAGACGCCCTGCTGGCCGCTATATTGTTCGTGCTTCATGCAGCCTCCTGGTTTGCCGGTTCGGTGGCTGCGTTCACTTCCCCGCCGCGTTTGAACGTGATTTTCTGCATCAATCCCAGGATGCCTTTTTGCATGAACAGCGTCACCAGGATGAACAGCAGGCCCAGCGCGAACAGCCACAAGTCCGGCAAGGCCGCCGTGAACCAGCTTTTCAAGCCATTCACGGCGAAGGCGCCGATGATCGGTCCGATCAGCGTGCCACGCCCGCCGACGGCGGCCCAGATCACCATTTCAATCGAGTTAGCAGGCGACATTTCGGACGGATTGATGATGCCCACTTGCGGCACGTACAAGGCGCCGGCGATGCCGCACAGCACCGCCGACAAGGTCCACACAAACAGCTTGAACCACAGCGGGTTGTAGCCGATGAACATCAACCGCGATTCCGAATCGCGCACGCCCTGCAATACCCGGCCCAATTTCGAGGTGACGATCAGCCGGCACAGCAGCAGCGCGCCGAGCAGCAATAGCAGCGTCACCAGGAACAGCACCGCCTTGGTGCCCGGCGCGGTGATGCTGTAGCCGAGGATGCGCTTGAAGTCGGTAAAGCCGTTATTGCCGCCAAAGCCAGTGTCGTTGCGGAAAAACAGCAGCATGAAGGCGTACGTCATCGCTTGCGTGATGATCGAGAAATACACGCCCTTGATGCGCGAGCGAAATGCGAAAAAGCCGAAGATGAAGGCCAGCACACCCGGCGCCAGCACCACCAGCGCCATGCAATACCAGAAGTTGTCGGTCAGCGACCAATACCAGGGATAGGTTTTCCAGTCGAGGAACACCATGAAATCCGGCAAATTGCTTTGATACACGCTGTCGCGGCCGATGGCGCGCATCAGATACATGCCGTGGGCATAGGCGCCGAGCGCGAAAAACACGCCGTGGCCCAGCGACAGGATGCCGGTGTAGCCCCACACCAGGTCGAGCGCCAGCGCCGCCAGCGCGTAGCACATGAATTTGCCGACCAGCGCCACCGTGTAGCTCGATACGTGCAAGGCGTGGCCGTCGGGAAAGGCCAGGTTCAGCAGCGGCAGCAAGGCGGCCAGCACGGTGCACAAGGCGATGCCGGTCCAGGCCGGACGCGAAAACAGGGAATGGGATGCGTGCATGGTGTGCATTAGTCGATGCTCCGTCCCTTCATCGCGAACAAGCCTTGCGGCCGGCGCTGGATGAAGATGATGATGAATACCAGGATGGCGATCTTGGCCAGTACCGCGCCCGCCACCGGCTCCAGGAATTTATTGACTTCGCCCAGACCGAGCGCGGCGATCACCGTGCCGGCCAGCTGGCCGACGCCGCCCAGCACCACCACCATGAAGGAATCGACGATATAGCTTTGGCCCAGGTCCGGGCCGACATTGCCGAGTTGCGACAAGGCCAGGCCACCGAGGCCGGCGATACCGGAACCGAGGCCGAAGGTCAGCATGTCGATCTTGCCGGTGGACACGCCGACGCAATCGGCCATGCGGCGGTTTTGCGTGACGGCGCGCACGAACAGGCCCAAACGGGTCTGGTTCAGGATCAGCCACACGGCCACCACCACGAACAGCGCAAAGAAAATGATGACGATGCGGTTGTACGACAGCACCAGCGAACCGAGCACCGTGATACCGCCCGACATCCACGACGGATTGGCGACTTCGACGTTTTGCGCGCCAAAGATGGTGCGCACCAGTTGCATCAGCATCAGGCTGATGCCCCAGGTCGCCAGCAAGGTTTCCAGCGGCCGGCCATACAGCCAGCGGATCACGCTGCGTTCCAGCACCACGCCGACCGCGCCAGCCACCAGGAATGCCGCCGGCAAGGCGACGATCAGGTAGGCGTCGAGATAGGCGGGCAGGAATTTACGGAACAGCAATTGGCAGACATAAGTGGTGTACGCGCCTATCATCAGCAATTCGCCGTGCGCCATATTGATGATGCCCATCAAGCCGAAGGTGATCGCCAGGCCCAGCGCGGCCAGCAGCAGCACGCTGCCCAGCGATATGCCGTAAAACAGCTTGCCGACCAATTCGGTGCGCTGCACCCGGCCCTTGATCGCTTCGATGGTGGCCACCGCCGCGATGCGCACCGTTTCGTCCGGTTCGACATTTTTATCGAGCATGCCCTGTAATTGCGGCAACAGCCTGGCGTCGCTGCTGGCCGCCAGTTGCAGCACGGCGGCCTTGCGCAAGGCCACTTCCGGCGCATGCAGGTTGGCCGTGGCGATCAGCAATTCCAGGATCTGCCGGATGGCGGGATCGGCTTCCTTTTGCCACGCCTTGCGTATCAGCGGCACTTGCGCCGCATCGATCGATTTTTGCAAATCCTGCGCCGCGGCCAGGCGTTGCCCGCGATCCGCCGCAAACAATTTCAAGCCGGATAAAGCGCCGTCGACCGCCGCCCGCAAGCGGTTGTTGACCACCACGCCATCGGCGCCGTCCGGCACCGGACCGGTCTGGCCGGTGGCCGGGTCATACGCCTTGTCGCCGTCGACGATCAAGAGTGTGCCGTCGGGCAGCGCGTACAGGGTTTCATTCTTTAGCGCCAGCAAGACCTTGCTGGCGTCGTCATTGGCCAGCGCGGCGATCCGGGCCACCGCCGCGAGGCGCGCATCGGGGTCGTCGCCGGCCAGCGGTGTCAGCATGGCCGCGTCGATGGCGGCGTGGGCCAGCAGCGATTGCAGGCACAAACAGCCCAGCAGCAGCAATTTATTGATCAGCTTGAGTCTCATTATTTTCCTGAGTGTTCCTGGATGACGTGGTGTGACAGGATTTTGGGCAACAGCCGCCCCTGCCGCAAAATAAGCGGCACAGGCCGTATCAGGCGCGCTGATACGGCCGACAACACAAGATGACATTTACAGCTTTTGCTTGCCTTCGTTACCCACGATATACGGGCTCCACGGCTGGGCGCGGATCGGCTCCCTGGTTTTCCACACCACGCTGAACTGGCCGTCGGCCTTGATTTCACCGATCATCACCGGCTTGTGCAAATGGTGGTTGGTGGCGTCCATCGTCAGCGTAAAACCGGATGGCGCCTTGAAGCTTTGGCCGGCCATCGCCGCGATCACTTTATTGGTGTCGGTCGACTGGGCTTTTTCGACGGCTTGCGCCCACATATGGATGCCGACATAGGTCGCTTCCATCGGATCGTTGGTCACCACCGAGGCAGCGTTCGGCAATTTCCTGGCCAGCGCGTACGCCTTCCATTGCTTGATGAACGCTGCGTTGACCGGATTCTTGACCGACTCAAAATAATTCCACGCCGCCAGATGGCCCAGCAAGGGCTTGGTATCGACGCCGCGCAACTCCTCTTCGCCGACCGAGAACGCCACCACCGGCACATCGGTCGCCTTCAAGCCGGCATTGCCGAGTTCCTTGTAGAACGGCACATTCGAATCGCCATTGATGGTCGAGATGACGGCGGTCTTGCCGCCGGCCGAGAATTTCTTGATATTGGCGACAATGGTTTGATAATCGGCATGGCCGAACGGGGTATAGACTTCGCTGATGTCGCTGTCCTTGACGCCCTTGCTTTTCAGGTAGGCGCGCAGGATCTTGTTGGTGGTGCGCGGATACACGTAATCGGTACCCAGCAATACAAAGCGCTGGGCGCCGCCGCCATCCTTGCTCATCAAGTATTCGACGGCCGGTATCGCTTGCTGGTTCGGCGCGGCGCCGGTATAAAACACATTCTTTTCCAGCTCTTCGCCTTCGTATTGCACCGGGTAAAACAGCAAGCTGTTCAATTCCTTAAAGACCGGCAATACCGACTTGCGCGAGACCGAGGTCCAGCAACCGAATACCGCCGCCACCTTGTCTTGCGCCACCAGCTGGCGCGCTTTTTCGGCGAACAGCGGCCAGTTCGACGCCGGATCGACCACCACCGCTTCCAGCTTCTTGCCCATCACGCCGCCCTTGGCGTTGATTTCATCGATCGTCATCAAGGCCACGTCTTTCAGCGAGGTTTCCGAAATCGCCATCGTGCCCGACAGGGAATGCAGGATGCCGATCTTGATGGTGTCGGCGGCAAAGGCGGATGGCATGAAGGAGGATGTCGCTAAAGCCAGTGCTCCGGCTGCGGTCGCTTTCAAAACGGTACGTCGTGACATGGTTGCTCCTGAAGTGATGAAAATCAATGGGTTTGCAAGGATGACGCTACCCAGTTGATAAAGCAGAATGCATGCCATGTAGTTATTGGTGCAAATGAGGCGCCAGACTATCTTTTTGGTGCGTTCGCGTGCGCTGTCCTGGTGATTTTTCAAGAAAAAGTGCACGGAGTGACTTGAAATGGTGCACTGTGCACGATTACGGGCGAAAACACGCGCCGGATGGGCGGCTAGTCATCCACAACGTCAGCGGCCCGGTGCACGGCCCCGGTCTCGGCGGCGCCACCCGGGTCGGCTACGGCAGCGTCATTTACGATCACCGGCAGGTGGCTAAGGTGCCGATCAAACCGCAAGGCCCACTGTCTTGTCCGGTCCATTCCAGCGTGCCCGGGTGGACCGGTCAATATCAAGGCAGCAACTCAATATCCGGCAAATTGGCCGCCACCTCTTGCACCGTGCCGTAATGGGTCAACGCAAACACGATGTGCGGCATCGGTTCACTCCAGATTTCCGGCAAATCCCTTTCTTCCGGCGGCAGCACCGAAAACGCCAATTGCTCTTGCGGCGGCGTAAACAGCGCATTCACGCCGGGCTTGTTGCCGCGCGGATCGATGCGATACCAGCCGTGCTTCTTTAAATACACGGCATTCAAGCCATGCAGGCAAAACGGCGGTCCGTCCACGCCTATCATCAGGCGCTGATAGCACAGGCCGGCCGGAATGCCGTTGGCGCGCAATAGCGCGGCCAGCAAATGGCTCTTGGCGTAGCAATAACCGGTGCCGTGCAACAACACCTCCGACGCGCGGCACGTCACCGGATTCATTTTGTAATCCCAGCTGTGCTTGATCTGGTCGCGCACGAATTCAAAACAGCGGCGCGCGATCTCTTCGTCATCGCTGCTGCCGGCCGCCAATTGGGCGGCCTTGGCGGCAACCGCCGGATGGTCGCCATCGATATAGCTACTGAACGTTAAATACGATTGCATGGCATAAATGGAAAAGTGGTCAAAAGATTAGCGATTTTAGAGCAAATCATCTGATGTGAAACAAGAATTAATCATTTAATACTGCAAAACCGCCCCAAACTGCCTGACACTATGACGCGGTGCAGCATGGCTGCCGGCCGCCCCGATTTTGGCGACCGGCGCGCAACTGGTATCATGCGGGCAAATTTGCGGAAGCGCGCAGCGCCGTGCCTCCGCAACCGCTCCACCTGGAACGCGCGACAAACCCGCGTCTTGGCGTGCCGGCAAGCAGAACATACAGCGGCGGCGCCTATGCGCCGAACCGGCTTTTAGATAAAACCTACTCAGACGAGCTTTTAATGACCACTCCACCTTCGCATAGCGCGCCATCGTTCTGGCGCAGAATTCCCATCGCCTTCGGCGCCTTCTTCACTGCGCTGTCCGATCCGGCCTACGCGGCGCGCATCGTCCAGCTGGATCAGCCGGCACCCGCTCCGGCCACCGAACCGGCGCCAGCGCCAGTACCAGTACCAGTACCGACACCGGCGCCCAAGCCCTTGAAGGAAGCCAGCCCCGACGCGGCGCTGCAATTGCTGGCGCTGCTGCAGCGCGAAGCCCGCCTGATCGACTTCACCCAGGAAAACCTGGCGAATCATGCTGACGCCGACATCGGCGCCGCCGCCCGCGTGGTGCATGAAGGCTGCGCCAAGGTCTTGCGCGACTATTTCACCATCGACACGGTGCGCACGGAAGCCGAAGGCAGCCGCATCGTGCTGGAAGAAGGTTTCGACGCCAGCGCCGTGCGCCTGACCGGCAACGTGGTCGGCAGCGCCCCCTTCCGCGGCAGCCTGAGCCATCGCGGCTGGCGCGCGTCCAGCGTGCGCCTGCCGAAGCTGACCGAGACCCATGACGCGGCGGTATTGGCGCCGGCGGAGGTGGAATTATGAGCGAAGCAGCGAACAACAACGCCAAATACGCGATCGGCATCGATCTCGGCACCACCCACAGCGCGCTGTCGTATGTCGACCTGGGCGCCAGCGACGGCGAACAGTCCAGCCACGGCGTGCTGGCCGTGCCGCAATTGACGGCGCCCGGCACCATCGAGGAATTGCCGCTGCTGCCGTCGTTCCTGTATCTGCCGCATCCGGAAGAACTGTTGCCCGGCGAGCTGGGCTTGCCATGGCAAGCCGAGACCGGCAACGTGGTCGGCGAAATGGCGCGCAGCCGTGGCGCCACCACGCCGATCCGGCTGGTGTCGAGCGCCAAGAGCTGGCTGTGCCACCCTGGCGTGGACCGCCGCGCGGCGATCTTGCCGAACGATGCGCCGCCGGAAGTGACGCGCATTTCGCCGATTACCGCGTCGACCCGCTACCTGGAGCATTTGCGCCGGGCCTGGGACAACGCCCATCCTGAAGCGCCGTTCACCGGGCAGGAAATCACCATCACCATCCCGGCCTCGTTCGACCCGGCCGCGCGCGAACTGACCGCCGAAGCGGCCAATGCGGCCGGCTATGCGTCGCTGACGCTGCTGGAAGAGCCGCAGGCGGCCTTGTATAGCTGGATCCAGACCAGCGAAGGCCGCTGGCGCAAGGAAGTCAAGCCGGGCGACATCATCCTGGTGGTCGACGTCGGCGGCGGCACCAGCGACTTTTCGCTGATCGCCGTGCTGGAACGCGACGGCGTGCTGGAACCGCACCGGGTCGCGGTCGGCGAGCACATCCTGCTGGGCGGCGACAATATGGATCTCGCGCTGGCGCACCTGGTGGCGCGCAAGCTGGCGGCCAGCGGCACCCAGCTCGACGCGTGGCAAATGCGCGCGCTGACCTACGGCTGCCGTGGCGCCAAGGAAGCGCTGCTGGGCGACGGCAGCATCGACAGCGCGCCCATCGTGATCGCGAGCCGGGGCTCGAAACTGATCGGCGGCAGCATCCGCACCGAATTGACGCGCGCCGAAGTCGGCACCTTTATTCTCGACGGCTTCTTCCCGCAAGTCGAGGCGTCGGCCCGCCCGACCATCCGCACCCGCGCCGGCCTGACCCAGCTCGGCTTGCCGTACGCGCAAGACGCGGCCATCACGCGCCACCTGGCCGCCTTCCTCGGCCGGCAAGTCGCGGCGACCAGCGAACTGCAAGGTTTCGCCGGCAAGCAAACGGACGACGCCAGCTTCCTGCACCCGACCGCCGTGCTGTTCAACGGCGGCGTGTTCAAGTCCGACTTGCTGGTGCAGCGCATCCTCGGCACCGTCAACGACTGGCTCTACCTGGAAGGCGCGGAACCGGCGCGCATGCTGGGCGGCGCCGACCTCGACCTGGCGGTGGCGCGCGGCGCGGCGTATTACAGTTACGTGCGGCGCGGCCATGGCGTGCGCATCCGCGGCGGCACGGCGCGTTCGTTCTACGTCGCGGTGGAATCGGCGATGCCGGCCATCCCCGGCATGGAACCGCCGATCCAGGCGCTGTGCGTGGCGCCGTTCGGCATGGAAGAAGGCAGCGAACTGGAATTGCCAGGCCAGCAATTCGGCCTGGTGGTCGGCGAGCCGGTGCATTTCCGCTTCTTCGGCTCGTCGGTGCGCCGCAACGACCAGATCGGCGCGATGCTCGATTTCTGGGGCGCCGATGAATTGCAGGAGTTGAATGAAATCCAGGCCACCTTGTCCGCCGAAGGCCGCCAGGCCGGCGACGTGGTGCAAGTCAAGCTGCTGGCCAAGGTCACCGAAGCGGGCACGCTGGAATTGATGGCCGCGACCCAGGATCGCGGCGAGCGCTGGAAAGTCGAATTCGACGTGCGCGGACTCTCCAGCGGAGCATGAAAGAGCAGCCAGTGAGCGACAGCCAGTACCTGGTCGGGATCGACCTCGGCACCACCAACACGGTGCTGGCCTACAGCCGCATCGGCGAACAGCAAATCCGGCTGTTCGACATCGAACAACTGCTGGCGCCGGGCGAAGTCGGCCCGCGCGCGCTGCTGCCGTCGCTGCGCTATCACCCGGCGCCGGGCGAACTGCCGGCCGGCGCCTTGCAACTGCCATGGCCGCACAGCGACGTCGCCGGCGAGGTGACAGGTATTGAGCCGGTCGTCACCGGCGTGCTGGCGCGCACACTCGGCGCGCAAGTGCCGGGCCGCCTGGTGGCCAGCGCCAAGAGCTGGCTGTCGCACGCCAGCGTCGACCGGCTGGCGCCGATCTTGCCGTGGGGCGCCGCGGCCGACGTGGCCAAGGTGTCGCCGGTGGCGGCCAGCGCCAGCTACCTGGCCTACCTGCGCGCCGCGTGGAACGCAGCATTTCCGCAACAGCCGCTGGAACGGCAACAAATAGTACTGACCATCCCCGCCTCGTTCGACGAAGGCGCGCGCGCGCTGACGCTCAGCGCGGCGCGCCAGGCCGGCTTGCCGCAACTGCGCCTGCTGGAAGAACCGCAAGCCGCGTTCTACGACTGGCTGCACCGCCATCGCGGCGCGCTGCGCCAGGAATTGGCGCACACGCGCTTGATTCTAGTGTGCGACGTCGGCGGCGGCACCACCGATTTCAGCCTGATCAAGGTAGCGGTCGATGACACGGGCGGCGAGCCCGACATCACCCGCATCGGCGTCGGCAACCACCTGATCCTGGGCGGCGATAATATGGACATGGCGCTGGCGCACCTGGTTGAAACGCGGATGGCCGAACCCGGCGCGCCGCGCCTGTCGGCCGGGCGCTTGTCGCAATTGATGGAGCGCTGCCGCGCCGCCAAGGAATTGCTGCTGGCGGCCGACGCGCCCGAATCCACCAACGTCACGCTGCTCGGCGCCGGCTCGCGGCTGATCGGCGCCAGCCGCTCGGTGCAACTGGCACGCGACGAAGTCGAACAACTGGTGGTCGACGGGTTCTTCCCGCTGGCCGGCGCCGATGAACTGCCCAAGCGCGGGCGCGGCGGCATCGTCGAATTCGGCCTGCCCTACGCCAGCGACGCCGCCATCACGCGCCACCTGGCCGGTTTTTTACAACAGCATGGCGGCGCCATTCCCGACACGCTGCTGCTGAACGGCGGCGTATTCCGCGCCGACGCGCTGGCCAAACGGCTGGCCGACACGCTGGCAAGCTGGCGCGGCCAGCCGCTGCGCGTGCTGCATAACGATAACCCGGATGTCGCGGTGGCGCGCGGCGGCGTGGCCTACGCGCTCGGCCGGCTGAAACAGGCGCCCGCCATCGGCGGCGGTTCGCCGCGCAGTTATTTCTTGATACTGGACGACAGCGACAAGGCGCGCCGCGCGATTTGCATCCTGCCGCGCGGCAGCGACAGCGGCCACGAAATCCGCCTGCCCGAACGGGTGTTCGCGCTGCGCCTGGGCCGGCCGGTGCGCTTTCACCTGGCATCGTCGAGCGGCGCGACGGGTATCGCGCCGGCGCTGGGCGACATCGTCGAGCTCAATGATCGGGATTTTGTACGGCTGCCGCCGATCGCCACGGTATTGCATGAAGATGGTACAACGGAGAAACGCGAAATCCCGGTGCAGCTGGCGACCTCGCTAAGCGAAGTCGGCACGCTGGAAGTACATTGCGTGTCGCTCCAAGAAAATACCAGCCAGCGCTGGCTGCTGGAATTCCAGTTGCGCGAGTCAGCGGGCGCCGGCGAGCAAAGCGAGGATGAAACGCCGGCCATGCCGCGCCTGCCGGAAGCGATCGCGCAGATCGACCGCATCTTCGGCGGCCGCGCGCAAAAAGTCACGCCCAGGGAAGTCAGACAATTGCGCCAGCAACTGGAACAGCTGCTGGGCGGGCGCGAGCAGTGGCATACGCCGCTGCTGCGCCAGTTGTTCGACGCCTTGCTGGAGCGCGCGCGCGGCCGGCGCCGTTCGGCCGACCACGAGCGGGCCTGGCTGAACCTGGCCGGTTATTGCCTGCGGCCCGGTTTCGGCCATGCGCTCGACGCATGGCGCATCGACCAGTTGTGGGCGCTGTTCGACAGCGGCGTGCAGCATCGCCAGGATAGCCAGGTCAACGCCGAATGGTGGACCTTGTGGCGCCGGGTCGCCGGCGGGCTCGACACCACCCGCCAATTGCGCCTGCTGGACGATTTCGCATTCAACCTGCAAGCCGATGCGCAGCAGCGCAGCCAGCGCCCGGCGACGCTGGTCAAGGGCAGCGACGACGACATGCTGCGCCTGGGCGCATCGCTGGAACGCATCCCCGGCAATTACAAGGCGGAGATCGGCGCCTGGCTGCTGGCACGGCTGGAGCAGTCGGCCAGCAAGACCGACGCGGCCGACGCCAGCAGCCTGTGGGCCTTGGCGCGGGTCGGCGCGCGCCAGTCCTTCCACGGCAGCGCGCACGAAGTGGTGGCGCTGGACACGGTGCAGCAATGGCTGGAGGTATTGCTGGCGATGGATTGGAAACGGGTCGAACCGGCCGCATTCGCGGCGGCCCACCTGGCGCGCAAGACCGGCGACCGCTCGCGCGACATCGATCAGGTATTGCGCGACAGCGTGATCCGGCGCCTCGCGGCGATCGGCGCGCCGGCCGGCTGGATCGGCATGGTGCAACAGGTGGTGCAGCTGGACCAGGCCAGCGAAAAACGCATGCTGGGCGAGGCGCTGCCGCCGGGATTGAAGCTGATACGCTGATTCGTCAGCCTTGAACCAATCACTCTCGAACTAATCAGCCTCGAACGATCCGACATAACGCGCACGCGGCCGTATCAGGCGGCCCGACGCCGTTTGCTCCATCGCGTGGCCGATCCAGCCCGCGCTGCGGCCCAGCGCGAACAGCGTTTGCGCCGCGCCGCGCGGCAAGTCGAAGGCGTATTCGATGGCAGCCAGCCCAAAATCCACGTTTGGCGCCTGCCCCGTCAGCGCACTGCCGGCGCTCGCAATCGCCAATGGCGGATCCAGCCGTGCCAGACGCGGCGCATGCGCCTGCAATAATTCGAGCAGCAGCCGGCTGCGCGGATCGCCGGCCGGTTCAGGATACAGCGGGTGGCCGAAACCCGGCAAGACCGAGGCGAAGCCCGCCTGGTCGGCCTGCGCGATACGCTCGCGTAAACAGCCGGCGATATCGCCGCTGGCCATGGCCGTATCGATCAAGTCGCGCACGCGCAAGGTTTCGCCGCTGTGGCGCGGACCGCCGAGCGCCGCCAGTCCGGCGACCAGCGCCGCCGGCAAGCCCGCTCCGGACGACGCCACGCAGCGCACGGTAAACGCCGACACATTCAATTCATGATCGGCGCAAGCGACCAGCGCGGCGCGCAGCACAGCGTCGGCGCCCGGCGCCAATCCCCACGCGCTGCGGCACTGCACATGCAAGGGCTGGCTGCCGATCGCGCCATCGAGCAGCGCGGCGGCCAGGATGCGCATCCACTGTGCGTTCGTCAAATCAGGCGACGGCGGCCACGCCGCCAGCAGCGCCATGGCCCGCTCCAGCGGCAAGCGCCGGCCCAAGGCCTGCCGCAGCATCGGCCAGTGCGCTGGCGCGGCGCTTTCGGCGGCGCCGGCGAAGGCATCGGCGCCGTCCGTTTGCCACAAGATGCCCGCCGTTTCTTCCAGCGTCGCATGGCGCGCCAGTTGCAGCGCATCCCTGCCGCGATAGCGGATCACGCCGTGTTCGATCAGCGTGATGCGCGATTCCAGCACCGGCCTGCCCCAGTCTATCGCCTGCTCGGCCACATGGCCGGCGCGGCGGCCATCCTGGCGGCGCGCGGCCAGCCGCAACACGTCGTCGCGCGCATAGCGCTTGCTGCGCGCGCCGTCGCTGGAGTGGGAACGCAACAAGCCACGGCTGACGTAGGAATACAGCGTCGCCGGCGTCACGCCCAGCAATTGGCACGCCTCGCCGGCGCTCAGTGTCTGGTCGCTCATATATTTCTTTATATCGATTTCGGCAATCAAGATTGACGCCCCCATGCTGGAATTCTAGACTGATTCATCACTCCAGGAGTTCATTATGAGCGCACATACCATGCTGCATACGCTGTGGACGCTGGCCGCCGGCGATCCCGCGCTGCTGCCGCGCCTGGCATTGTCGAATACCGAACAGTCATTGCCGTCCACTTTCCCGGTGGGTGCGCTGGCCGCCGCGACCATCGGTGCGCAAGCGCTGATGGCGGCCGAGCTGTGGCGCTTGCGCGGCGGCCGCGCACAAGATGTGCGGGTCGACCAGCGCCACGCGCTGGCCATGTTCCGCAGCGAGCGCTATCTGCAAGTCGACGGCAAGCCGCCGCCCGATCCATGGAGTGCGATCGCCGGTTATTATCAGGCCGGCGATGGCCGCTGGATACAGTTGCACACCAATTTTCCGCATCACCGCGATGGCGTGCTGCAAGTCTTGCGATGCGCCGACCGGCGCGACGCGGTCGCGGCGGCGATCAGGGGCTGGTCCGCCGAGGCGCTCGATGCCCGTCTGGCGCAAGAAGGCTTGTGCGCGGCGCTGATACGCAGCCCGCGGGAATGGCAGGTCCATCCGCAGGCGGCGGCCATCGCGGCGCTGCCGCTGTTCGCGCTGGAGCGGCTCGCCGAGACGGCGCCGCAAGCGCTGCCCGCCGATCACCGTGGCCGGCCCTTGGGCGGCGTGCGCGTGCTGGATTTGTCGCGCGTGATCGCCGCGCCGGTGGCCGGCCGCACGCTGGCCCAGCATGGCGCCGATGTGCTGGCGATCAGCGCCGCGCATTTGCCGAATATTGCGCTGCTGGTGATCGATACCGGACGCGGCAAGCGTCCGGCGCAACTCGACCTGCGCCAGGACAGCGGGCGCGAGCGGCTGCGCGACCTGATACGCGGCGCCGATGTGTTCATCCACGCCTACCGGCCCGGTTCCCTGGCGGCGCGTGGTTTTTCCAGCGCCGAACTGCAGGCGCTGCGACCGGGCCTGGTGGAAGTCAGCCTGTCGGCCTACGGCCAGGCCGGCCCATGGGCGCAGCGGCGCGGCTTCGACAGCCTGGTGCAATCGGCCAGCGGCATCGCCTGGACCGAAGGCCAGGCCCAAGGGCTGGCGCAGCCCGGCAAACTGCCATGCCAGGCGCTCGACCATGCCAGCGGCTATATCGCCGCGCTGGGTGCCATGGCGGCCTTGAAACGGCGCGCATTGCAAGGCGGCGGCTGGCGCGTCAGCGTATCGCTGGCGCAGACCGGCGCATGGCTGCAATCGATGGCGCCGCTTGCCGGCGGCCTGGCACAAGCCGAACTGGACGAGCAGGAAATCGGACCGTGGCGCAGCCAGACCGCATCGCGATTCGGCAGCGTCAGCAGCATCGCCCCGGCCGAGCGGATGTCCGCCACGCCGCCGTATTTTGCGTTGCCGCCGGCGCCGCTGGACGCTTATCCGGCCTGCTGGCCCTGAGCGCCGAGGCGCACGCGCAAGTGGCCGGAGCTGCCTGTCAGTTTGAACACGCCGACCACCCTGACCAGGTCGTCGACTTGTGCGCGCAGCGCCGACGCCACGGCCGACGCTTCCTCCACCAGCGCGGAATTTTGCTGCGTCATCCGGTCCATCTGCGCCACCGCGCCGTTGACTTCTTCGATGCCGGCCCGCTGCTGTTCGCTGGCGGCGGAAATGTCGCCGACCATGCCGCTGACGCGCTGCACGCTGTTCACCACATCCGTCATCGTGATGCCGGCGCGCTCGACCAGCATGCTGCCGTGGCGGACCTTGTCGACCGAGTCGCCGATCAGCGCCTTGATTTCCCTGGCGGCCGACGCCGAGCGTTGCGCCAGGCTGCGCACCTCGCTGGCCACCACCGCGAAACCGCGGCCCTGCTCGCCGGCCCGGGCCGCTTCGACGGCAGCATTGAGCGCCAGGATATTGGTCTGGAAAGCGATGCTGTCGATCACGCCGATGATGTCGACGATTTTTTTCGACGACGCATCGATGTCGTTCATGGTGCCGACCACGTCGCGCACCACCGCGCCGCCCTTGACCGCCAGGGCCGACGCCGATTCGGCCAGTTGATTGGCGTTGCGCGCATTGTCGGTATTTTGCTTGACGGCGGCGGTCAGCTGCGCCATCGCCGACGCGGTTTCCTGCAAGGCGTCCGCTTGCTGTTCGGTGCGGCTGGATAAATCCAGGTTGCCCGACGCGATTTGCGACGACGCCGCAGCGATGGTGTCGGTGCCGCCGCGCACTTGCGTGACGATGCGCACCAGGCCCTGGTTCATGTCGCGCAAGGCGGCCATCAGCTGGCCGGTTTCATTGTCGGCGTCGACCACGATGTCGTTGGCCAGGTTGCCATCGGCCACGGTGCGCGCGATAAGCACCGCGCTGGCCAACGGCCGGGTGATGACCGCCGTGGTGTACCACGCGACCATCGCGCTGACCAGCAGCGCGAACAGGGTGATGGCGGCCACCATTTGCTGGGTCTTGCCGGCATTGGCGCTGGACTGCGCGCCCGTATCGGTCATGCGCCGGTTTTGCACATCGATCAATTCGTCGAGCGCATCGAAATAGGCTTGCTGCGCCGGCCCGACATCGCTGAATAATAATTCGGCCGCCAGCGGTTTCTGGTCGGCCAGCACCAGCCTGGCGAAATTCAGGCGCGCCTCGACAAATTTCTTGCGCACCAGCGTCAAGTCGCTGATGGCCTGGCGGTCTTGCGCACTGACGGCAGCCTTGTCCAGCTTGCCGATCTGCGCCACGATCACCTTGGCGCCGGTTTCGATGCTATCCAGTTCCGCCTTGATCTTGGCCGGGTCGCTCAACAGCAAGGCGCTGCGCATGCTGATCACGGCTTCATTGACCTTGTCCTTGATCAGGTGCGCGTGCACGGTCTTCGGATACAGGTCGCGGTTGGTCATGTCGATTTCCGTATTGAGCGAACTGATACGGAAAAAAGCCAGGAAGGCGACCAGCACCATCAAGGCCACCACCAGGCCGAAGCTCAAGGCCAATTGCTGGCCGATACGCAGGTGTTTAAAATTCATGTGTTTTTCTTTGTTTTTATATCGCCGCCGCGCCTGCGCGGCCGGGCAAGCGCCCGGCCGCCAGTAACATCAACGGCCTTATTTCTGCACCAGCACGATCGCAAAATCGACCGGCGCCGATGGCGACAAGACATTCAAGCCCATCAGGCCGCGCAGCGTTTCTACGCCGCCTTGCAACGCAAAGTCATTGGCGTTGATGATCAGCGGTTCGCGCGTTTCGACCAGCAATTGGCCGCCGCCGAGGCGAACCAGGCGCAGCCTGGCGGTAATCTGCTGGCTTTTATCGAGCAGCTTGACGGTACCCGGCACGTCGATATTGGCCAGTTCGCCGACTTTCAACTTTTGCACCACCTCCATCGCGACCTGGGCCGTAAAGTTGGCATTTGGAAAACTGACACTTTTAAACAGGATGTCGCGCAAGCGGGTATCGCGCAGCGGTATCAGCGTGTCGACGCTGGCGGTATTCACATTGATATCGATCTTGCCATCGTCGCCGACGGTGCCGCCGACTTCGGTGAACCGGTGCGCTTCGGTGATGGTGCTGGTGCCGGCCGCGCCAGCCTTGGTGGTGACGAAGTGAAAAATCGATTGTTTGTTGTCGACTTTCCACTCCGCATGGGCGGCTTGGGCCAACATCATCGCCGCCAGGCAGGAAACGGCGCTAACATAGCGCACGAAATTTCTTTGAATCAGATATCTTTGCATTATAAGTTGCTCCTCTGTTTATAGGGTGACCGGGGCATGCAGACTCGTCAGTCCCATGCGCCGTATCCCCATGTAAAACAGTTTGGTGCAACTTTTATTCCCTCATAGAAATAAATATTTTTGACGCAATCCGGAATATTTTTTGCACACGGGTGTTTTAATCAATGCCTGCGATATTTTCCGGAACCATACAGCCAGCGACTCCCTACCAGAGCTACCATGTCCCCTCCTTTGCACGACCTATCCGCCGAACTCCCCGAGATGCTGCCGCGCCTGTGGCGCTTCTCGCTGCGCCTGAGCCGCAACATCGCCGACGCCGAAGACCTGGTGCAGCGCACCTGCGTGCGCGCGCTGGAACGGCGCGCGCAATGGCACAGCGGCACTTCGCTGATCAGCTGGCTGTATTGCATCGCCCATTCGGTATGGCTCAATGAAATACGGGCGCGCCGGCTGCGCCAGCACGGCCAGCTCGATTTTTCCGAGGATTGGTCGGAACAACTGGTCGACAGCAAGTCGCCGGATCCGCAAAGCCTGATTTTTTTCCGCCAGGTGATCCAGGAAGTGGAACGGCTGCCCGAAGCGCAACGCACCGTGATGCTGCTGGTCGCGGTCGAGGGCCTGACCTACCAGGAAACCGCCGAAGTCCTGCAAATCCCGGTCGGCACCGTGATGAGCCGGCTGGCGCGGGCGCGCCAGAGCATCGGCGAACACTTCACGCTGATGGATGGCACGCAAGCGGCCGCGAAGGGAACAATACGATGATCGTCGATGATAATTTACTGCTGGCCTACGCCAACGACTCGCTGTCGCCCGGCGAGCGCGATGCGGTCGACACGCTGCTGCGCCACGATGCGGCGCTGGCCAACCGGGTCGCCGCGATGCAGGCGTCGCGCCTGCCGTACCAGGCCGCGTTCGCCGCGCAGGCGCTGCCGCAGATGCCGCAACACCTGCGCGAGCGCATCATGGACATGGCGCGCATCAGCGCCGCCGCGCCGCCGGCGGAAGAACCCGCGCCGGCGCCCCGCCCGGCGCATGCCCGCAGCCGCTGGCCGCTGCTGGGCGCACTGGCCGCGGCGCTGATGCTGGGCGTCGGCTTGCACGCCGCGAGCAGCGCTTATTGGAACAGTCCGGAAAAAATCGGCTGGATGACCCAGGTCGCGAATTACCAGAGCCTGTATGTGCGCGATACGGTGCAGATGGTGCATGCCGACCCGGCCGCCAGCCACGCGGTGATCAGCAATCTGTACGAAAAAGACCATATCCGGCTCGCCATCCCGGACATGAGCGCCTACGGCCTGCAATTCAAGCGCGTGCAGCGGCTCGGTTTCAATTACCGGCCGCTGGTGCAGATGGTGTACCTGCCCAGCCAGGGCGACCCGGTCGCCTTGTGCGTGATTCCCGAAAAAGGCCCGGACGTGGCGCCATACACATTGAAGGTCCGGAATATGAACATGGTCAGCTGGCGCCGCGGCGGCCTGGCGTATGTGCTGCTGACCGATACGCCGCAAGAACAACTGGCGGCGCTGGGCAATCTGCTGTACCAAGACAAGCTGCCGGGATGGTTGCCGTCGGCGGCCGAGGCCAAGAATAGCTGACGCTTAAAAAGATATCGTCACGGCATCGACCACCGAGTAATCGTCGTCGACCACCGGCATCCAGCGCCACTTGTCGAACGTGGTGCACGGATGGGCGATGCCGAGCGCCACCAGGCCGCCCACTTGCAGGCCGGCCCGGTCGTCGCCTTCCCAGCGCAGATACGCATGCTGGTCGTTCAGCGCGCTGATGCAGTAGCCGTCGGGCAGCGCCCGCGGACGCAGCGCGCCGCCGGGCAGATACGACAGCGGCAGCGGCATGTGCAAGTCGAACGAGATATCGCGCTTGCCGACCGCCAGGATCGCCAGGCCGGGTTCCGGCAGCGATTGCACGCTGGCCCACACTTCCAGCGCCGCATGCAACGCTTCCGGACAGCCGGTGCGATGGCGAATCGCGGCGCTCATGTCGTGATAAAAAGCGTGGTCGGACACCACATAACAGCCGGAGCGCAGCAGCGCCCTGACCGGCCGCTGCAAGCGCGGCCGCAAGCCGGCCGCGACCAGGTCGAACAGCGCCGAACCGCCGCCCGAAATGATCACCTCCGCTTCGGCGAACCAGCCTTCGCGCTCGCAATCGCAGGCGATGTCGCGCACCCGCTCCAGCAGCGCCGCCACCTTGGCCGCCTCCGCTTCGGCGTCGGTCCCGAACGACGGGCCTTCATAACACTCGATGCCGCACAGCCGCACTGCCCGGCTGGCCGCCGCCTGTCGCGCCAGCGCCAAGGCATCCTCGCGCGTGCGGCAACCGGTGCGCCCGCCGGTCACGCCGATCTCGATCAGCACATTAAACGGCGCCGCCGCCCCCTGCGTGGCAAACCAGTCGTCGATCAGCCGCAATTGCGCCGCCGAATCGATCAGGAAATACACGCGCACCTCCGGCTGGCTGGCGGCCAGCGCCGCGATGCTGCGCAAATCCTGCGCCATATACACCTGGTTGGCGACGATGCAGCGCCTTACGCCATAGGCCACGCCGGTCAGCAATTGGGTGACGCTGGCGAAGCTGATGCCCCAGGCGCCGGCGTCCAGTTGACGTTGGAACAGTTGCGGCGACATGCTGGTCTTGCCGTGCGGCGCGATATCGACGCCGCGCTGGCGGCAGAAATCCTGCATCCACGCGATATTGTGTTCCAGCGCCGAGCGTTTCAAGACCGCCAGCGGCAGCGGCAAATCGCCGCGCAACACATTCCAGCCCTGCAGACCGATGGCGGAACGGTGCAGCGCGCCGGCGGCCGGCGGGAAACCCTTGTAGTGGAAATCGAGTAGCGGATCGTGCATGACGTGTTGGGATGGATGGTTAAGCAAGCGCCGAGTGTACACGATCTTGCATGGTCGAAATCTACTCCGAGGCGCGGTCGCGCTTGCGCCTCCTGCTTGCGTACCCCGCTTGCGTACCCCGCTTGCGGCGCCATTCAATAAAGCGTAGCATTATTTTTAAGGCAATGTTAACAAACTCAACATTAAAGCGCCGCCAGCGCGCCTGCCGGGCAGCGCATGGTCCAATAAGACAGCGCCAATAGCAGCGCTGCCGGGATGCACGAATGGAGCGGGGGTTTCACCAGAGTGATTGCAGGAAGTAAGGCTCCCGTTGATTTTTCATACGGGGAATTTTGCTGACAAGCAGACCAACGGACGAACTGGAGAATACATCATGGCTGAACAAAATACCTTTGCGGATTATGCGGCGAAAAACGAGAGATGGCGCAAGGAGCTGCATATTCCGCCCTATGCGCAATACGCGGACCAGCTCGACATCGCCCGGCAAGTGATCGATGACCTGAGCATGGAAGACCCGGAAAAATACGAGCAATTTGTGGCCGAAGCCCTTGAGGCCGGCGCCACCGAAGAAGACGAACGGGAAAGCGCCGCGCCGCTGTCGCAGGCCGAGCGCATCAAGCAAGAGCTGCGCGACATCGCACCCGGCACTTACCTGATGCTGCACGGCCATTATGGCAACGCGATCAACGCGACCATCGAACAGGGCAAGCTGGTCAGCGTCGATTGGGAGCGCGGCACCGTGAAGCTGCACAGCACTGTCTACAATAACGACTTGACGGTGCGGATCGACCAGATCAGCTATATCGACGCCAGTCGCTCGGGTTCGGGCGCGCGCGGGTCGGTACAGCAGGCGGATCTGAGACGGGTCGGTAACGACTGGTACCGGGGCAGCCAGAAACTGTAAGCGGCGCCACCTGGGACGCAACAAACGGCAAGGGCGGCGAACCCGGGTTCGCCGCCCTTGCCGCGATTCATCTGTCCGGCGCAGCCGCACCGGACAGAATGCGTGGAACCTTACTCCTTGATCGATTCGATCGCGAAGGTCAGGGTCACGTCATCGCCTACGTACGGTGCATATTTACCGGCGTTGAATTCGGAACGCTTGATCTTGGCGGTGGCATTGGCGCCGCAAGCATCTTTTTTCAGCAGCGGATGGGGAATGCACTGGAACGAGGTCACGGTCAGCGTGACCGGCTTGGTCACGCCTTTCACGGTCAGGTTACCGTCGACCGATGCCAGCTTGTCGCCGTCGAAATTGAACTTGGTCGATTTGTAGGTGATGACTGGATACTTGGCGGTATCGAAGAAATCTTCGCCCTGGATGTGGGTGTTGAAGGTCGGGAAACCGGTATCGACCGATTTCGCGTCGATCAGCACTTCCACCGAACCGGTCTTGGCGGCGCGGTCCAGCGTGATTTTGCCGGTGGTGTTGTTGAAGCGGCTTTGCTGGGTCGAGAAACCGAAGTGGCTGTATTCAAAACGCGGGAAAGTGTGGCTGCCTTCGATGACATACACTTCCGGTGCCGCCATGGCGGACATCGAGATACCGGCGGCGGCGATCAAGGCTAACAATTGTTTCATTTGATAAGACTCCAGTATAAGTAATAGGATCTCAACCGTGCAGCGCGCCAGGCGATGACAAGCCCGGCATGGTTGATAAGCTGGAATGATTATGCGTGACAACATTCCATCTGTAAAACAAAAAATTTACCTCTTTACTATCGATAAAATCGATAATAAAGCAATAGCATTTGATTATAATCACATTTTCCTTGCCTTACAGCTAAGAAAATATAATATTGTGCAACGCTACGCGCAATCAAATGAGAATGATTCTTGTTATTATTTGATCGGTTTGGTATCATCGCCACCTTTTCCAGACGAGGCTGCAATAGTGTTGCAACGTTATTTACAGTCGAGCGCGCATACTGATGCCTGACGATCAAGTCCAGTCATCCAGCGGTGCGCCGCAACGCCATCTGACGTCGCCACGCCTGCTGCGCTGGGGTTATCTGGTGCTGGGTTGCCTGATGGTGATGCTGGGCGTGATCGGCGCGCTGTTGCCGGTGATGCCGACCACCATCTTCCTGATCCTGGCGCTGGCTTGTTTCAGCCGCGCATCGCCGCGACTGGAACAAAAGCTGCTCGACCATCCGCGTTACGGCCCTACCCTGCGCCACTGGCGCGAACATCGCGCCATGTCGCGCCGCGCCAAGCGCTTTGCCTGTTCCGGCATCGCGCTCGGTTTTGTCGCGATGTGCCTGGGACGGCCGCCTTGGTGGGTCATCGTGCTGGTCGGTGTGCTGGAAATCGTGCTGGTGATTTATCTGTTGCGGCGGCCTGAGATACCGCTCGCAGCAGACACCGGCACGGCTGAAAGCTAAGAGCGCCTGACAACACATCATGGCGGCGTTAGATTGCCTTGTCGACCATTCTCCGTACTGCCTACGGCAATGCGCTTGCCTGAACGTTTTGTTAGACGCGCCAAGCCGGCGTCCGCTCTGTAACATCGTCGGTTCCCGTCAAGTGCCACGCAACTTGAACCTGTTGGCGCCAAAAATCACGCAATAGACATAAATTGCATAACCAAAGCAGTATTCTATCGTATGAGTAATAAGGCAAGCCAAGGTATACTAGGCAACCGGCGTCATCGAAGCGCCCGCCTTGATGCGGGCGACTTGCCAGGCCCAGCGACAGCGGCTGGACTGAGACGCGCATTTATTCGTAAAAGGAACACCGCATGACCACAACCCACCGCACGCCGGTGATACGCATCGATGGCGCGAACAAGACGTTCGCGCTGCCGAAGGGCGCCCAATTTCACGCCGTCAAATCGGTGACGCTGGACGTGTATTCCGGCGACATTTTCGGTTTGATCGGCAAGAGCGGCGCCGGCAAATCGACCTTGCTGCGCCTGATCAATTTACTGGAACGCCCGGACAGCGGCACCATCACGGTGGCCGGCCGCGAGCTGACCAGCCTCGGCAAGAGCGCGCTGCGCGACGCGCGCCAGAATATCGGCATGATCTTCCAGCAATTCAACCTGCTGCAAAACGCCAGCGTATTCGACAACGTCGCCTTCCCGCTGAAAATCCATGGCGCCGTCCAAGGCCCGCAAATCACCGCGCGGGTCGAGGAATGCCTGGCGCTGGTCGGCCTGTCCGACAAGCTGCACAGCTATCCGGCGCAATTGTCGGGCGGCCAGAAACAGCGCGTGGCGATCGCCCGCGCACTGGCCAGCGGTCCCGACGTGCTGCTGTGCGACGAACCGACCTCGGCGCTGGATGCGGAAACCACCCGCGCGCTGCTCGATACGCTGCGCGACATCAACCAGCGCCTCGGCGTGACCATCGTCATCGTCAGCCATGAATTGTCGGTGCTGGGCGCGATCTGCAACCGCGTCGCGGTGGTCGAAAACGGCGCCATCGCCGAACAGTTTGCATTGAGCGATACCAGCACCCCGCGCCACACGGCATTGGGACGCGAGCTGGCGTATTACGGCACCGAAGCGTTCGAGGCCAGCGCATGGAAGGATGCCACACATGTTTGACGATACCCTGAACAACGTCATCGGCTTGCTGCCGGAAATCTGGGTCGCGCTGGGCCAGACCATGACCATGCTCGGCATCGGCCTGACGGCGGCGGTGCTGGTCGGCGGCCCGCTCGGCATCCTGCTGTTCCTGGTGTCGGAAGGCCAGTCGCTGCAAAACCGCCCGCTGGCGATGGTGCTCGGCTGGCTGGTCAATACCGTGCGCTCCTTCCCGTTCATTATCTTGCTGGTCGCGCTGGTGCCGTTTACCCGCATCATCGCCGGCACCTCGATCGGCCCGCTGGCCGCGGCGGTGCCGCTGTCGTTCGCCGCGATCCCGTATTTTGCCCGGCTGGTGGAACAGAACCTGCGCGAAGTGCCGCGCGGCGTCATCGAGGCGGCGCATGCGATGGGCGCGTCGGAAATGCAAATCATCTTGCGCGTGCTGCTGGTCGAAGCGCGCTCCGGCCTGGTGCTGGCGCTGACCGTGCTGTCGATCAGCTTCCTGTCGTACTCGGCGGTGGCTGGCGTGGTCGGCGGCGGCGGCATCGGCGACCTGGCGATCCGCTATGGTTATTACCGCTTCGAAACCGATATCATGGTGGTCACCGTGGCGATCCTGATCGTGCTGGTGCAAACCATCCAGTTCGCCGGCACGCGCATCGCCAAGCGCCTCGATAAACGCTAATTTCCCCCCACACAATAGGATAAAACATGAACAATTTCCGCCGCAGCGTCTTGCTCGCCGCCGTCAGCCTGGCCTTGGCCGCCAACAGCGCTTATGCAAAAGACCCGAAAGAACTGGTGATCGGCACCAGCGCCGGCCCGTACGCCGACCAATTAAAAATCGGCATCAAGCCGATCCTGGAAAAGCAGGGTTATAAAATCAAGATCGTCGAATTCAACGATTATGTGCAGCCGAACTACGCGCTGGCCGAAGGTTCGCTGGATGCCAACGTGTTCCAGCACATCGTCTACCTGACCAAGTTCGCCACCGACAACAAGCTGGCCATCAGCTCGCTGATCACGATCCCGACCACGCCGATCGCGCTGTACAGCAAGAAACACAAATCGCTGGCCGATATCAAGGATGGCGCCAGCGTGACGATGCCGAACGACCCGACCAACCAGGCCCGCGCGCTGGTGGTGCTGGCCAAGCTGGGCTGGATCAAGCTGAAACCGAACACCGATCCGCTGCGCGCATCGGAACGCGACGTCGCCGACAACACCCGGAAACTGAAACTGGTCCCGCTGGAAGCGGCGCAATTGCCGCGCTCGCTGGACGACACCGACTTTGCCTTTGTCAACGGCAACTTCGCACTGGCGGCCGGCATGAAACTGACCAGCGCGCTGGCGGTCGAAAAAATCTCGGACAGCTACGTCAACCTGGTGGCGATCCGCACCGCCGACAAAGGCAAGCCATGGGTCAAGGACCTGGAAGCGGCTTACCGTTCGCGTGAATTCCTCGACATCACCAATAAATACTTCGCCGGCTACGAAAAGACCGATTACCAGCTGGCGATGGAAAAAGCCAGGAAGTAAGCCTGTCTCCGCAGTGCCCGGGAACGTCAGGAGCAGCGCCGGCGCCTGGCGAATAATGCCAGCACGCCGAGTCCGAGCGCCATGCTTGCATAGGCGCCCGGTTCCGGCACCGCTGAAATGCTGAACAGCGTTTCAGGGCGCCACAAGGCGGTATGTTCTTCGCTGGCCGCCGGCGTGATATGGTAGCGATACTCCTTCACGCCGCTGTCGATCGCATAGCCGTTAAACACGTACCCCTCCGGATCGCGGCCATTCACATACGACGAAAACGACAAGTCGCGTCCCATATTGAATGAAAAACTGGTGATGCCGCATTGGTAGTAGACCGTGACGAAGCTGGCGCAGCCGACAAAATCGGTGCTGCCTATCGTCAGGGCGCGCAATTCGCCGAGTTGGATGCTGCCATCATGGTTCAAATCTTCCCCGACCATGCTGCCGCTGATGGTCTTCAACGGATCCCAGAGATTCAGCTCCTGGTCAAAAAAGCCGACATAATCAAATTTCCATTCTTGCGGCACAGCCATTGCCGTCGCCGAAACGAGTGCCAGCAAGCCGGCGCCTAAGGTTCTTTTCAACATGATGGACCTACCTATAAAAGTTTCACACGAACACCCGCACACGTCATCAGCACGCCAATTTCGATGTCAATTAATAAATTAACTTATATTAAAATTAACTATTGGATTATAGCGCTGCGGGGAAATATCGGCAGGATTTGGATCAACAGAAAACAACAGTTGCATCAACCATGCAGCACAGGACGGCATTGCACCGTCCCGCAGGCTTGCTCAACCGACCCAAGCCGCGTTCGTATCGAACTTACGCCGGGCTCAGCACGTACGACAGGATGCGCTGCTCCAGCGCGGCGAAAGCGGCGCTGCCGCGGGCGCGCGGACGCGGCAAGTCGATGGCCACGTCCAGCGTGATGTTGCCATCTTCGATCAGCAGCACCCGGTCGGCCAGCGCCACCGCCTCGGCCACGTCGTGCGTCACCAGCACGGCGGTAAAACCGCGCGCCAGCCACAGCGATTCGATCAGGCGCTGCATCTCGATGCGGGTCAGCGCGTCGAGCGCGCCCAGCGGTTCATCGAGCAGCAGCAATTGCGGCTCGTGCACCAGCGCGCGCGCCAGCGCCACCCGTTGCCGCTGGCCGCCGGACAGCGCCGAAGGCCACTCGTCGGCGCGGTCGGCCAAACCGACCGTCCACAGCGATGCGGCGGCGGCGCCGACCGAACGCGGCAAGCCGAGCGCGACGTTTTCCAGCACGGTTTTCCACGGCAGCAAACGCGCTTCCTGGAACATGATGCGCAAGTTCGGCTTGCCCGCCCCATTGCCGGCATGGCTGCCGTATTGAATGCTGCCGCCGTCCGGTGTTTCCAGTTGCGCGATGGTGCGCAGCAAGGTGCTCTTGCCGCAGCCGCTGCGGCCGACAATGGCGACAAATTCGCCGGCCTTCAATTGCAGGTCGACGTTTTTCAACACCTGGCGGCGATCGTAGGATTTCGACAGGCCGGCCAGCGCCAGCGGCACGCCCTGGCGTGCCGCCGCCTGATCGGTGGTCCGCCGCAGCGGCGTATGTTCCACGGCATCGGCCTGCGTCAGGAACGACAGGACATCGGATTCGAATTGGGTAGGCGCAAGGATCATGGTGGCCTCAACGGTAAGCGGGATTCCAGCGCAGGCAGTGTTTTTCGAGCCGGCGCGAAAACAGGTCTGCCAGTTTTCCCAGCAGGGCGTACAGCAATATGCCGACCAGCACCACGTCGGTTTGCAGGAATTCGCGGGCGTTCATCGTCATGTAGCCGATGCCGGCCTGGGCCGAAATGGTTTCGGCGACAATCAGCAAGACCCACACCAGGCCCAGCGAAAAACGCACGCCGACCAGGATGGACGGCAGCGCGGCCGGCAAGATCACGTCGCGGTACAGTGGCCAGCCGGACAGGCCGTAACTCCTGGCCATCTCGATCAAGCCCTGGTCGGCCGAGCGGATGCCGTGGAAGGTATTCAGGTACACCGGGAAAAACACGCCGACCGCCAGCAAGAACAGCTTGGCCGTTTCATCGATGCCGAACCACAGGATCACCAATGGAATCAGCGCCAGCGCCGGGATGTTGCGCACCATTTGCAAGGTGGTGTCGAGCAAGACTTCGGCGCGCTTGAAGCTGCCGGTCAACAATCCCAGCAATAATCCCAGTACGCCGCCGATGCCAAATCCGACGCTGGCGCGCCACAGGCTCTTGCGCAAATGTACCCACAGCTCGCCCGACACCGTCAAGTTCCAGAACGCCTTCAGCACCGCCCATGGTTCCGGCAAGATGCGGCTCGACAGCCAGCCGGCTTGCGCCGCGACTTGCCAGGCGACGATCAAGGCCACCGGCAAGGCCCACGGCAGCAGCGCATCGCGCCATGCCTGGCCGGCCGCGGATCGCTGGCGTGCGGCGGCCATGCTCACGCCGCCTTTTTCGGCAAGATATTGCTGGCCATGATTTCGCCGAACGGTCCGCTCAGCGATTGTTGACCCGCCGCCTTGCCCTTGCCCAGCAGCGGGAAGACCAGCTCGGCGAACCGATACGACTCTTCCAGGTGCGGATAGCCGGAAAAGATGAAGGTATCGATGCCGAGCGCCGCATATTCCTGGATGCGCGCCACCACCGTTGCGGCGTCGCCGACCAGCGCCGTACCGGCCCCGCCGCGCACCAGGCCGACCCCGGCCCACAAATTCGGCGACACTTCCAGCCGGTCGCGCCGGCCGCCGTGCAGCGCGGCCATGCGTTGCTGGCCGACCGAATCCATCTTGCCGAACGCGGCTTGCGCCTTGGCGATGATGTCGTCGTCCAGGTGGCTGATCAATTCATCGGCGGCGCGCCATGCGGCCTCATTGGTTTCGCGCACGATCACATGCAGGCGGATGCCGAAACGCACCGTGCGGCCATGCCTGGCGGCGCGGGCCCGCACGTCGGCGATTTTTTCGGCGACGGCGGCCGGCGGTTCGCCCCAGGTCAGGTAGACATCCATCTGCCCGGCCGCCAATTCATGGGCCGGTTCCGACGAACCGCCGAAATACAGCGGCGGATACGGTTTCTGCACCGGTGGATACAAGGTTCTGGAACCCTTGACCTGGATATGCTTGCCGTCGAAATCGAAACCGGCGTCGCCGCCCTCGCCGGCCAGCGACGCGCGCCAGACGCGGATGAATTCATCCGAAATTTCATAGCGTCTGGCGTGGTCGGCGAACAGGCCGTCCGCTTCCAGCTCGCCCTGGTCGCCGCCGGTGACGACGTTGATCAGCAAGCGGCCGTTCGACAGCCGGTCGAAGGTGGACGCCATGCGCACCGCCAGCCCCGGCGTCGACAGGCCGGGACGGATCGCCACCAGGAATTTCAGTTTTTGCGTGACGCTGATCAGCGACGACGCCACCACCCACGCGTCTTCGCACGAGCGGCCGGTCGGCAGCAGCACGCCGTCGTAGCCCAGCGTATCGGCCGCCACCGCCACCTGGCGCAGGTAATCGGCGTCGACCGGGCGCGCGCCCTGCGACGTGCCGAGGTAGCGGCTGTCGCCGTGGGTAGGGATAAACCAGAACAGATTCAAAGACATGGTGCTTCCTTCATTCATCTACAAAATCACAGACAATGGATTACAGCTTGAACGGCAGCAGCGCGTCCTTGACGACGATCGGTTTTGGTATCAGTTTTACATTGGAAAAGGCATCGGCGACTTTTTGCTGCTCGACGATGACGTCGATCGCGACCGGCTTGACGCCGTAGCTGTAACGCGACGCGGCCAGTTCCACCACGGCCGGTTCCAGCCCCGTTTGCGCGCTGAGGATGGCGGTGACTTCCTTCAGGTTTTGCCGGCCCCAGTCATCGACCTTGGCGATTTCCTCGCTCACGATGCGCAGGATGTCCTGGTTCTTTTCGGCGTAGGAGCGCGACGCCAGGTAAAACTGGCGGTTCGCCACCAGGCCCTTGCCATCGGCCAGCACGCGCGCGCCGAGCTGCTTTTCGGCGGCCGCCAGGAACGGGTCCCAGATCGCCCACGCATCGACGCTGCCGCGTTCGAACGCGGCGCGCGCATCGGCCGGCGCCAGGTACACCGGCTCGATGTCGCGGTAGGCGATGCCGGCTTTTTCGAGCGCCTTCAACAGCAGGTAATGGGCGTTGGAACCTTTGTTCAGCGCCACTTTCTTGCCCCTCAATTCGCTCAGGCTGCGCAGTGCGGACCCCTTGGGCACCACGATCGCTTCGCTCGACGGCGATGGCGGCTCGTTGCCGACATAGACGATATCGGCGCCGGCGGCCTGTGCGAATATCGGCGGCGCTTCGCCCACGGTGCCGAAATCGATGCTGCCGACGTTAATGCCCTCCAACAGGACCGGGCCGGCCGGGAATTCCGTCCATTTGACCGTGATCCCTTTTTCAGCCAGGCGTTTTTCCAGCGTGCCGCGGCCTTTCAGCAAGGTCAGCGTGCCGTATTTTTGATAACCGATGCGGACCACGTTTTTTTCCTGCGCCATGGCCGGCATCGCGCAAGCCAGCACGCCGGTGGCGGCGGCAAACAACCATGCCAGGGTGTGGCGGCGGGAAAAACGTTGTTGCTGGCGATGCGTCGTCATCGGGAATTCCTTGATCGGGTCAGGTTGAACAGCTCAGGCAGCCTGGCTGCTTGAGCTGTAGGGGTGGTCTTGCAGAGAGCGCACCGGCGCGGCGCCGCCATCGATGCCGGCCACAAGCGCCAGCGCCGGTTCGGCGCGCAAGCCTTGCAGCAAGAACAGGCCGGACGCCAATTCCTCGACGCCGGCATGCACCCGCGCCGCGATCGGCGCATCCAGGCTCAGGCCCTGCTGTTCCGACCAGCTCACTTGTTGCGAGGTGGCGTAGATGCTGGTCAGCACCTGCTTGGCGGCCAGCGCCTGCAATACCGGACGCAGCGCGTAATCCAGCGCCAGCATGTGCGACTGGCTGCCGCCGGTCGCCAGCGGCAGCACCAGCTTGCCGGCCAGGCCGTCTTGCGGCAGCAAATCCAGGAACGCTTTTAATAAACCGGTGTAGGACGCCTTGTAAATCGGCGTGGCGATCACCACCGCATCGGCGTCGGCCACCGCCTGCAGCGCGCGCGCGATGACAGGGTCGGCATGGTCGGTCTGCAAGAGGGCCTTGGCCGGCAAGTCGCGCACATGCAGCTTGCTGTAGCGGTGGCCCTGCAGCGCCAGCTGCTCGCCGATATGCAACAGCAAACGGCTGGAACTCGATGGAACTTGCGGGCTACCGCCCAACAATAAGATATTCATGAATACGACTCCGCTAATGATCGGGTTGCTTGATTCGAATGCAGCCTAAATCCATTAGCAAGAAATCAGAACGAATGCTTTCGCGCTTCGATATGTGTTTTCCGGATATGCCCGTGCGACTATCCGCAGCCCGCCTGGCGCGCGCCGGCGCGCAGGTTTTCCGCATAAGCAAGCGCGGTTTTCTTCGTGTACCGCGCCACTTTCGCAATGCAATAATGCTATCAATCACAGCTTCAGGATCTCGCACCATGTCTCCAGCACTCGCAGCAGCAGCGTCCTCTGTTTCCGGCGCACCGCCTGGCGATGCGATCCGCATCGCCGCCGAACTGGCGCGCCGCCTGGCGCATACCGCCGTCGCGCGCGACCGGGCCGGCGGCCACGCGGCCGAGGAGCGCGAATGGATACGGGCCTCGGGTTTGCTGACGCTGTCGATACCGCGCGAATTCGGCGGCCAGGGCGCCGACTGGGGCACCGTGTACCAGGTGATACGCATCCTGGCGCGGGCCGACAGCGCGCTGGCGCATGTATTCGGCTTCCATCACTTGCAACTGGCCGGCATCCAACTGTATGGCAGCGCCCAGCAGCAACGCAGCCTGTTGAGCCAGACGGTGGAGCACCATCTATTCTGGGGCAATGCGCTGAACCCGCTCGACCGCCGCACCACCGCCAGCGCCAGCGCCACCGATGACGGTTTTATCCTGGACGGCATCAAGAGCTTTTCATCCGGTTCGGTCGGTGCCGACTGGCTGACCATCTCGGCCTGGCATGAAGCGACGCAAAGCGCGCTGATCGGCGTGCTGCCGGCGCGCCAGCCGGGGATCGACGTGCAAGCGGACTGGGATGCGTTCGGCCAGCGCCAGACCGACAGCGGCAATGTGCATTTCAGCCAGGTGCACTTGCCGGCCACACTGGTGTTGCAGGCGCCGGCGCAAGCGGCCACGCCGCAAGCGACGCTGCGTTCGCAGGTGGCGCAACTGGTGATGGCCAATCTGTACCTCGGCATCGCCGAAGGCGCGTTCGAGGCGGCGCGCAGCTACACGGTGCAACAATCGAAGGCGTGGCCCGCTTCCGGCGTCGGCCAGGCCAGCGACGATACGCTGCTGCAGCACCGCTACGGCCAGTTGTGGCTGTTGCTGCGCCCCGCCGAACTGCTGGCCGACCATGCCGCGCGCGAACTGGAACGGGTATTCCGCAAGGGCGCGCTGATCACGGCCGAGGACCGCGGCTTGCTGGCGGTGGCGGTAGCCGAAGCCAAGTGCCTGGCGCACCAGGCCGGCATCGAGATCAGCAGCCAGATGTTCGAACTGACGGGCGCCCGCTCGACCTCGGCCAGGTTCGGCTACGACCGCTACTGGCGCAACGTACGGGTGCATACGCTGCACGATCCGATCGACTACAAATACCGCGACCTGGGCCGCTTTGCGCTGCAAGGCAGACTGCCCGAACCGACGCCGTACTCCTGACGCCATGCTCCTGACTTCATCCATCAACCAATCCCGCTCGGAAACCGATGAGCAACTGGCGCTGCAAAACGCCGCCAGGTAAGCCAGTATGCCGAAACTGATCCGTTTTAACGCCTTCCAGATGAATACGGTGGGCCACCAGTCGCCCGGCTTGTGGACCCACCCGCGCGACAACAGCCACCGCTACACCGATCCCGAGCATTGGACCGCACTGGCGCGGCTGCTGGAACAAGGTCGTTTCGACGCGATCTTCCTGGCCGACGTGCTGGGCGTCTACGACGTCTATCAAGGCAAGCCCGATGCGGCGCTGGCCCACGCGGTGCAAGTGCCGCTCAACGATCCGCTGGCGCTGGTGCCGCTGATGGCGCAAGTCACCAGCCACCTCGGTTTCGGCGTGACGTGCGCGCTGACTTACGAACATCCGTACACCTTTGCGCGGCGCATCTCGACGCTGGACCATTTGACGCGCGGGCGCATCGGCTGGAATATCGTGACCGGCTATCTCGACAGCGCGGCCCGCAACCTGGGCCTGGAGCGGCAACCGGGCCATGACGAACGCTACGACCTGGCCGACGAATACCTGGACGTGGTGTATAAATTGTGGGAAAAAAGCTGGGACGACGACGCGGTGATCAACGACAAGCGGCGCGGCATCTATGCCGATCCGGCCCGGGTGCATAACATCAACCATGCCGGCCGCTACTACCAGGTGCCGGGCATGCATTTGTGCGAACCGTCGCCGCAGCGCACGCCGCTGCTGTACCAGGCCGGCACTTCGCCGCGCGGCACCGCCTTCGCCGCGCGCCATGCCGAATGCACGTTTGTCAGCGGCCCCGGCAAAACCGTGGTCAAGGGCTATGCCGACAAGTTGCGCCAGGCGGTGCGGGCAGCGGGACGCGACGGCGATCAATTGCTGATTTATGCGCAAGCGCTGATCGTCACCGGCGCCAGCACGGCCGAGGCGCAAGCCAAATACCAGCAATACCGGCGCCATATCGATATCGAGGCGGCGCTGGCCTTGCTGTCCGGCTGGAGCGGCGTCGATTTCAGCCGATTTCCGCTCGACGCCACCATCGATTACATCGAGTCCGACGCCGGCCGCTCGGCGCTGGCCTCGTTCAGCCAGGCCGACCCGGACCGCCAGTGGACGGTACGGCAAGCGGCCGAATACATCGGCCTCGGCGGACGCGGCCCGGTCATCGTCGGCGATGCGCGGCAAGTCGCCGACCAGCTGGAAGCGTGGATAGACGAAACCGGCATCGACGGCTTCAATCTCGCCTTCGCGGTGGCGCATGACAGCATGGCCGACGTGGTCGAATTCATCGTGCCGGAATTGCAGCGGCGCGGCCGCTACCGCAAGGAATACGACACCGGCACCTTGCGCCACAAAGTGTTCGGCCACGGCCCGCGCTTGCCTGAAGGACATGCGGGCCGGCAAGTCAGCATAGTTTAGAACTTATCAATGGCACGCCACAAATTATACGCGGTCAATTCGATCATTACTGATAGTTGGCGGGATCGACCGCGGGGGCGCCGTGGTGCGCGAACACGTCGCCGCCATGCGGATGCTTCTGGCTCTTGCGCTGCTGGTCGGATGGCGGGCTGATGAAGACGATGGACGCCTCGTTCCTGTCGCGCAAATTGACGGCCGCGCTGACGCCGCCGTCGCGGTAGCTGCCCATCACCCCGATGGCCATCTGCATGAACAAGGTGGCCGCCCCGGTGTTGCCCAAGCGCTTATCGGTGTCGATGAACTGACCGGATTTGCCGGTGTCGATTTCCGGCCCGCCCTGCGCGGCGTACACGTTCAAGGCGCTGTGCAGCATGATGGTCTGGTTGGTGTCGTCGCCGGTCGCGGCGACGACCAGGGCCGGCGCCCTGGCCCGCTCCGCTTCCGGCAAGGTCAGCAACGCCGCCTGCCAGCCCGCTTGTAGCACCTTGCCGCGCTCGTCGCGCCGCGTGATCGGCTTGCCGTGTTCGTCGGTGAACTTGACGAAAGTGGGGCGGTGAATGAAACCGAGCGTGGGCAGCCGGTCGAACGTGGCGAGTTGATCCTTGTTCCAGGGGATCGGAAACCAGGGGGTCGGCTTCCAGTTGGTGGGCGGCCGGTGCGCGAACGGATTGAGGTTGTTGAGCAGACTAACGGTGCCCGTACCGCGAATGTCGGAGCGCTGTGCGAAGGCGGCGGCGGCCTCCAGCCACTCGCTGACGAGGGGTTGGCGCTGTGTGCCGTCAAGGTTCTCTTGACGGATGGGATCGGCGCCGACCTGCGCCGACGTGCGAATGACTTTTTCGCGCCGTGGATGCGGAACGGCTGCCATCAGATGAGCATACATGGAGCGGAAGACATTTTGCACGAAGTTGTTTTCCGGATCGTCCCAGACGAACGGACGAACCGGATCAACCCGTTCGCGCCGCGCCAACACCAACAGCACGGAGGCGTCGGGCATTTCAGGGATGTATTTGCCATTTTTCATCAGTGGTGGCGAGCCTGGGGCGCGGAACAAGTCGCGAAAGTACATGTCGTCATTCGAGTTCAGCACGATATAAGGCACATCGGGATTATTATCGAAAAAAGCGAACACATCTTCCAGAATACGGTCAGGGTGCTCGTCGAAGCGCCGGGGACCAGCCACGAACAAGTGCCAGGCCATCCCGGATGAAACTGCGCTACCTGCAAGCCCCATTTCGGGCGCATTTGGCAAATCCATGTTTTCGGGATCGAAGCTAGGAGACTGCGCGTTGAAGACGGGGACGCCGTAGTACATCGGCGTGTACTGCGCACCGTTCTCCAGCGTATCGCCGCCACGGCCACCCGAAATTCCCGATCTTTCCATTTCGCTCCAGGCATATTTCTCCTTGTCCTGTTCGCGGATCGTCACGAACGGGTCGCCTTTTTGCAGTGCCTCCCACAACTTTCCCTGGCGGTACTTGTCCAGCGTGACGCCCAGGCCGATCACCTCCAGCACATATTCCCGCCTGGACTGCTCGCTCGCGGCGACCTGCTGCGCCTGGGCCGCTTGTGCATGCTGTTCTTTCGCCTGTACTTGATTCGACGCGGCCATCCAGCGGACGCCGAAGAACAGCGTAACGACCACCACCGGTCCCGCGACCCACCACAGTAATCTATTACTCATCGTTTGCTCCTGCATCATGAGACTTCCGGGCTGTACCACCACCATGACGAAAATCGTCCACAGTGGAATCAGGATAATGAGCGCGATCAACGCGCCCAGCAAATACTTCCACAGCGTTGGTGCGATGTCGTTCATGCACCCTCCTTCTTCGCCGGGGCGGGCGTGACACACGCGGCGGTCGCGGATTTGGCATCGGGCGGCATGGCGAGCGTACGGATGCCGGCCACCGTTTCACACACCACCGTCGATGGCAAACCTGTATGCAGCGGCGGCACACAGGCCGGCATTTCCCCCGAGCTGTAATACTTCGCGTTGCCTTCGATTACGTCCTTGCGCCACTTCGGCTCGGCTGCCCAGTAGGCGTAGAACAGCTTTTGAAATTTATTCCAGCCGAGGATACCTGGCCGTAAGCGACGGTCATCCATTTTCAAACGCCAATCCGCCACCGCGCACAGATACGCATAAAAGTTCGGATCGCTCGACGCCTGGCCGCCGCCGATGGCCATGTCGTAAGCGGTGACGTTGCGGTGATTCTCGCTGCTGCCGATGATCGCGCCGTGGAACGATTTGGGGCTCACCTCATGCTGCCAGCGGCGGCGCGCCTCGTTCGGGGTTTCGTAGCGGGTAATGAGAAGCTTGTCATCGCCGCCTGCCGCCCGGGTGATCGATTGAATCCTGGCGCATTGGTCGCCGGGCTCCTTGTCCTTGTTCAACGCATCCTGCACCTGCCGCTGCTCACCCGAGCCGAACATGCCGGAGCCGGGGATGCGCTGCGCTTTCGGGCGCGGGTCGTCGATCGCCATCTGCCGCAGCAACATGAGTCCATGCTTGCTGGTCGTCGCAATCGCGGCATCGATCGGATCGACGGCTTCGCAAGGACCTTGCTCGTCTTTCGGCAAGCGGGCCTGCGGGGAATTCCCGGGGATGTCTTGCGGGTCGATCTGACCGGCGCCGCGCAAGTCGGCACGCGCCGGAACGCGCAGGGCTTCGCCCGTGATGGCGACGATCCCTTCGCACTGGTCCGCCTCGCTGTGCAGAAAACTGTCCCAGCCGCCGGGCTTGGGCGGCCAGTCCACTTCCGGGCCGTGGGCGCGGTGCGGGCGCCCCGAGGCGGCCACATGCGCATGGTCGTCTTCATCTTTCACATGCAAGGCGAAATCGTGCGGCGGCATTCCCACAAGCACGGGTTCAAGCGTCTTCCTGGCCGGGGCCATCCGTTGCCTGTTGGTGAACACCCGTTGGTAAAATCCGGCGCCCAGCGTGGACAGCGGCTTGAGTTCCTTGCGCTCCGCCTGCCATGCCGGAGCCGGGTTTGCGCCCCATAAACCAGGCATCTCCTTCTTCCTTGTCTTCGAAAGGGCGGTTCCTTTCATGAAGTCCGGCACGCCCTGCCAGCCGATGCCCTGCATATTGTCCAATGCGACCGTCATGTCTTCCGGACAAAAATACAGGTACACCTTGCCCCGGTTGTCGCGGTCGGCGCCCGCCACCCATTTCGGGCCGACCATGCCGTGGTATTTCCCGTGGTCCGTGAGCACGGCCAGCGGCGGTGTCGCATGTTTCTTCGCAACGACTCCCTGCACGATCCTTGCCAGCGTTTGCAGCCGCGCATCGGCAGTCTGGCGGTCGCCGATGGTGCCATAGTGGCCCGCCATCGCCGCGTCCGTTCCGCCGCCAAACATTCTGGGCGCTTCGACGGCGCCGAAAAACATCGACGTGTCCTCGACCAGGCTGTAAGGCGGATGGGTCAGGATCAGCGTATCGGCCGGCCGCAGTCCCTCATCGAGCAGGAATGCCTGCGCCAGCAGCGAAATCAGGCAACCCTGGCTATGCGCGACGATCGTGACCACCTCATCCTTGTCGAAGTCGCGTATCATCGCGATCAGGGCCGCGAGCCGCTGTGCCGCCAGCACCATGTACATGCGCCCCGGCGCACTCAGCACCGGGCGCACCGGATCGCCGCCCACCTCCCTGGGCGAGAACAATCCCCGGTTCCACATGTCCGGCAGCGTGCTGGTCGCATTGCCGAACGGCCCACCGCCCTTGGACAAGTCTTTGTCCATGCGGTTGCCGAAGCGGTCGGTCCGCTGGCCGTTCTTCGTTCCCGCTTGCCGTGCCGTCTCCCGGAAACCCCAGTAGAAGGGGATCGCCGGGCTGTGGGTCCTGGTGTCGATGCGGCGCTTGAAGAACACCGCGTCGGGATCGGCCTCCAGCGTTTGCTTGTCGTCCCGGTCCGGCTTGCTGCCCGGCATGCGGTACGTGGCCGGCGTGAACAGCCCGAGTTTACCCGGCGGGATGCTGAGCAGCCGCGCATCGAGGCCTTGGCACAATCCCTGCTCCAGCGCCTCGTAGCTGGTGCCGACGTCGTTGACGCCGTGAATCATGATGACGTTGCCAGGCAGGTCAGGTCTGACGTTGACCGTCTTGTCGTAGGCGCGGTTGCTGTGCAGGATGCCGGTTTCCTGTCCAATACAATATGGTTCCCGTGGGTAGGCCATGTGTGCTCCTGCTTATTTCTTGTCCGTCAAAATGCGGATATGCGCGTCGGTCAAGTTCATGGAGAGTTCCCCCAGGTGGCGAATGCGATTTGCAAGGCAAGAGACATACAATCCCCCCCAAGATATTACATACATACCAACTATTGTCGGTATGGCATTATTCCAATCTTGCGTGTGCTTGCCTAGCCGCAAACGCAACCGGCCCAACCTGGTGCTTTGCCGCAGATCAATCGTAGCTGTAATAATCGCCTCGCCCACTCTTAATTGGCTGGCGCCCCCACCTTCGGTTTTTTCATGCCACGTTTTTTCAGCGCCGGGGCAATGACCGGCGCGGTTTGCGCATCGCTGAACAGGAAGGAATAATCGGACGCCAAACTGGCTGCCGCATCAGCCTGGCTGGCCTTCAATACCCGTGTCGTCTCCATATCGGCGTGCGCCCCCAGCAAGTCGCGGATCTTGTCGGCGTTCGATACACCCAGCCGCTTGCGCAAGCCCTGCTTGCCGGCCGGCGCCGATTCTTTCGCAATCGCCGCGTATTGATGGCAGAACAGGCAGTTCTTGGTGGTCTGGAAATAGGTTTCCATGGTGGTGTTGGCGACGATGCGGGTTTGCGGACTCGGTTGCGGATTGCCGGCCGGCAGCGGCACCACGGCGCCCGGCGGTATCATCACCGGACTGTTGGCCCACAACACGTCGACCAGCTGATAATTCTTGAACACCGAATCCGGACTGGCCGGATCGATCACGTATTGCCAGACCCACGCATTCAAGCCCGCTACATTGTCGGCCGAATTGTCGCTGATCGGATTCAGGCGCACCACCTGGATCGGCGCCGAATACGGGTCGCCCGGCGCGCGCGGTAAGCGCGGATTATCGGGCGACTGGCCCGGCGGCTGGGCGTTCGGATAACATTGGTAATGGTCGGTGGACGGATCGCACTGGCGGTTGTAGAAGGTGTACCACGGCAAGAATTTATCATTCTGGATATCGCTGGTGCTGGGCGCGTTATTGATGTGCTCGAAGGTGGCCCAGATGATTTGCGGCGAATTCCTGGTTTTATGGATGATGTGCAAGCCGGTCAGGCCGACCGTCACCAGCTTCGGCATAGTCGGCGCCGACGGATAAACTACCCAGGCCTTGGAAATCTTGAAATGGGGCCAGCTGGTCGGATCGGGCAATTCGACCCACGCCGCTTTCAACTCCACCGCGCCGACAGTGCCGTATTGCTCAAAGGTGGCTGTGCCGTTCGGCAAGATCAAGCCCTGCGTCATCGCGAAAGGTTTTTGCCTGGCCGCGTCATAGAGCTGGTTTTGATCGATGAAATTGAATTCATCCTGGTTGATGCGCATTTCATACAGCGCGATATTGCCGTTTTGCGCAGTCAGCCACGCATCGCCGGTGCCGGCCTGGCCAAACTCGGACAAGGCTTGATTGGCGTTGATCTTGGATACCGACGCCAGGTTTTTATAACCATGGGCCGAACTGGGTGCCGGCGTGGCTGTTGCCGAGGCTGTTGCCGAGGCTGTTCGCAAGGCGCTGCGCATGCGCTGCGGTAATTGCTGCTGGGAACACCACGGAGTCGGCGGCCTGGCGTCTTTTTGGAACACTTCCGACGCTTCCTTGTAGGTTTCCCATGCGACTGGACTGGTATCGCCCGGCGTGCCGAAGCGCGACGCCGGCACCGTGCTGTCCGGCGCACAAGTGGTGGTGCTGGCCAGCCAGTTCAAGACGATGAATTGCTGCCAGGCGAAACAATTAGCGCTAGCCTGGGAGTTCGGCGGCGACATATCGCGCGGCATCACCGGCGACATGGCCGGCGCGTTGCAATTGCCGGGTACCGGCGGCGGCGCATCGGCGGCGCGGGCCGCCGACATGCAGATGAGGGGCATCAAGATGCAGAAAACACAGCGGATGAAGGATGTGCGCACGGCGGACTCCTTTATAGTTGACATATAGTTGATAGCAACATGGCGCCGCAGCGCCATGTTCGAGACACGGCCAGACAGCGGATTTATGCCGCGTACACGTTCAAGTAGGCTGGTCCGGCCACGTCCGGCGGCATGCCCGAACCGGGGTTGCTGACTTGCAGGCCATACAGGCCGGGCGCCACGTTGGCGCCGATATCGATGCTCAGCGTCAGCAACTGGAACGGGCTCGGATAGGAGTTGCCGGGCGCCGCATACGTCACCGTCTGCAAGCCGGGCGCCACCGCGATGGCGATTTCCGCGCCGGGAGCGGTGACGGCGGGCGCCACGTTGCCGGGCCCGGTCACCGCCGTGGCGCAGATCAGTACCGCCTTGATGCCGCGCTGGCCCTGGCGCACCGCCAGCGGCACGATCACCGAATTGCTGGCCAAATTCATCGGGAAGCGCACCACGTTCGGTACTTGCGTCGCATATAGCGCGTTCCATACCGATTGATACATCAGTTGCACCGGCTGGGCCTGCGCCGGCGGCAAACCGTCGCCGGCCGGATTATCCAGGTTGACCAGGCAGCGCAAGGTCGATGGATCGGCGGCCGGCAAGCCGCGCGCGAACAGGCCGACCTGGAAGGTGCCGGTGATTTGCGCGCCCCAGTTCAGCGGGGTCGCCACGCCGCCGGTCTTCAGCGTGATGTCGCCGATGGTGAAATTGACGCCGGCGGCGATCCACGCGGCCGGAATCTGGAACGCCGCGTGCAGGATGAAATTGCCGGGAAATGGCTGGCCGGTCACGGGATCGGTCAACTGCGCGCCGCCGCGCACGATGTGCCAGCAATCCTCGACCTTGGCGCCGGCCGGCAAGTTCGGATCGGCCGGCAAGGCATAGTTGCTGAAATCGGGTTGCTGGATATACAGGCCGACCGGATTGGCCAGCGACACCAGCCTGGCCGGCGGCCCGCCGACCACCTGGTTGACGCTCAGGCCGATATGCGGATCGCTGTTGCGGTTGGCCTGGCCATATTGGCTGCAGCAAATCAACGCTTGCGGATCGACATTGCCGACCGTGCGCTGCACCGTCGCCGCGCCGGCCAGGCCCATTTCCGTCTGCAGCGTGTTCGGCGTGGCGGTCAGGTGGATCGCGCCGCCGCTGGCGTTGCTCCCGCGGCTGGACAAGGGGCCGCGGTTCCATTTATTGAGCGGATTGTAGGCTGGATTGCCGGTAAATGGATCGGTCACCGGCGCGCCGCTGAGCGGGTCGGTCAGGTACAGGTCGGCGACATTGACGGTGATCGCATTCGGGCTGCCGGGCGGCAAGCCGGCGTTCAGCGTGTCTTGATACAGCTGCGCCACCCGGTCCGGCGAGACGCGCCACAAGGTGTACCAGTATTCCGGATTTTCGCAGACAAAATCGACCCGGCTGATCTTGCCGGCCGCATTGCGCGTGACGCTCCATTCGCAATATTCATCTTGCCAGCCGCGCGGCCCGTACGGTCCGTACGGCTGCAACGCACCGTTCCAGTCGGGCGATGGACACAGGTTCACCGGGATGTGCGGAAAACTGGCCTGGGCATTGTTTTGATCGATGTAGTAGCCGGTATCGGCCAATTCCCACAACTGCGCCAGGCTGAGGTTGTACGGATTGGTCGACGGCGTGCTGCTGCCGCAATACACCGTCAGGCGGTTGGGGAAAGCATCCCAGGCCACCGCCAGCGATGCCGAGCTGCCGGGAATATCGGTGCTGGCCGCGTTGAAATAATACGATTGCCGCGGCGATGGCGTGAAATTGCCGGCGCCGTCGACAGTACCGGTATTCCACGGCACGCCGGTGATGGCTTGTTCGGTGAACGCGCTGACATGGCGGTTCCACTCGGAATTCAATTGCGTTTGCGCGGCGCCAGTCAGGTCCTCGATAAACGCTGGCGTGGAAAAAGTAAAGGCGGGGTTGCTGGCGGACTTGGACTTGGTATCAAAGCTCATGACGCGGTCTCCCTCTGTGATAGTAGGTGGATGCTGCCCTTCCTGTATCGCGGCGACGCCAGCTGGGCATCGCCCGGGGGCTATTCTGAGCGTTATTTTCCGGTCAATATACGTCAAAAATCACGCCGTATTTTTTTGTTTCAAACGGCAAATACCATACCAGCGCGGTCATAGCGCGGCCCTGTCGACATGCCGCCGCGCACCATTACGCGGCTTGATTTCGATCAAACAAATCGCGTGGATTCCGGACAATCGTTGAGCATTTGCGCCTGCGACACATTGCTGCCGGGAGGCACGCTCTGGGTCAGCCAGACATTGCCGCCGACGGTGGAGCCGGCGCCTATCGTGATGCGGCCGAGTATCGTCGCGCCGGCGTAGACGACCACGTCGTCCTCGACGATGGGGTGGCGCGGCACGCCCTTGATCAACGCGCCCGTTTCATCGGCCGGGAAGCGCTTGGCGCCCAGCGTCACCGCCTGGTACAGCCGCACGTGCCGGCCGATGATGGCGGTTTCGCCGATCACCACGCCGGTGCCGTGGTCGATGAAAAAGCTGGCGCCGATTTGCGCGCCGGGATGGATGTCGATGCCGGTCAGCGAATGGCCGATGTCGGACACCAGCCGCGCCAGGAAGCGCGCGCCCAGCTGGTGCAGCCGGTGCGCCAGGCGGTAATACAAGATCGCGATGGTGCCCGGATAGCACAGCATGATTTCGGCCACCGACGTGGCGGCCGGGTCGCCGGCGAACGCCGCCTGCACGTCCGACACCAGCAAGGCGCGGATGGCGGGCAGGCCGGCGGCGAATTCGCGGGTGATCTCGTGGGCCTTGAGCGCCAGCGCCGCATCGTCCAGCGTTTCCGCGCTGCCGCCCGGCCCGGCTTGCCCGGTCCCGTCAAACAGCAAACCCCGCCGAACCTGCTCGGTCAGGCGGTTCAGCGTGGTATTCAAGGTGTCGCCGACAAAATAATCGATGCTTTCATCGGTCAGGTTGGGCCGCCCGTAATGGGTCGGGAACAGCACCGCCGACAAGCCGTTGACGATCACCGTCAAGACCTCGCGCGACGGCAACTCGCGCACCCGGCCCTGATGCCGGATATTGTGGGTCGCTTCGCGCGAAATACGCAATTCATCGATGATCGTACCCAGGTTCCAGTGCGATGACCTGGCGCCGGTTTGCTCAAATGGTTCAATTTTCATTTTTTTTCATCCTGCCAAAGAGGGCCAAGCATTAAGGACAAGCATAACAAACGGCACAGCTTAAGTAGCCGCCCTGAAAAAGCGAAAGAATAATTTCGCACATCGATATACGCTTTCCATCTATCGATATACCTCTTATAAATAAGCGGCGGCAGCCTAAATATTGCGACTAGCGTAAAATACACGGCCAACGTACCAGCGCCTAAAATGAACAAGAAACTTACCTTCATCCTGGCGGGACTGACCATGGTCGGCCCACTCGCCATCGACACCTATCTGCCGTCTTTTCCCGCCATCGCGCACACATTCAACGCCAGTCCGCTGCTGGTCCAGCAAACCCTGAGCGTGTTCTTGTTCACCTTTGCGTTCATGATGTTGTTTTACGGCACTATTTCAGATTCCTTCGGCCGCCGTCCGGTGCTGCTGGTATCGCTGCTAGTGTATGTGATTGCGTCGTTCGGCGCTGCGCTGGCGCCGTCGCTGGGCTGGCTGCTGGCCTGCCGCGTGTTGCAGGGCCTGGCGGCGGGCGCCGGTTCGGTGGTCAGCCGGGCGGTCGTGCAAGACCGTTTTTCCGGCGCCGAAGCGCAAAAGATACTGTCGCAGATCATGATGGTGTTCGGCCTGGCGCCGGCCATCGCGCCGATTCTCGGCGGCTGGCTGCAAGTGTCGTTCGGCTGGCGTTCGGTGTTCTGGTTCCTGACCGCCTTCGGCATCATCATGATGGTCACCGTGTACCGCGCGCTGCCGGAAAGCTTGCCGAAACCGGAACGCCACGCTTTCCACTTGAATGTGATCGCCGGCAATTACTGGAAAGTGCTGCGCCACCGCCAGTTCCTGCTGCTGTCGGTCGCGGTCGGCGCCGCCTTCAGCGGCTTTGCGCTGTACATCGGCTCGGCCGCGTATTTCATCATGAATATCCTGCATCTGCCGGAGACCGCGTTTGCGTGGCTGTTCATTCCTTTGATCAGCGGCATGGTGTTCGGTTCGGCCTTGTCGGGCAAGCTGGCGCACCGCTATCACCAGAACCAGTTGATCTGGAGCGCGTTCGGCTTGATGCTGGCGGCAGCCGCGATCAATATCGGCTACAACCATGTGTTTACCGCCGCGGTGCCGTGGGCTGTGCTGCCGCTGTTCCTGTACTCGTTCGCGCTATCGCTGGCGATGCCGCCGATGTCCTTGATCGCATTGAACCATTTCCCGAACAATAACGGCCTGGCCGCGTCGCTGCAATCGTTCATCCAGATGCTGATCTTTGCGCTGGTGTCGGGCCTGGTCGCGCCATTGCTGTTCGACAGCGCGCTGAATCTGGCTTACGGCGTGATGGGCGGCTTGCTGGTGGCGCTGGGATGCTGGATGCTGGCGCAACTGGGTGAAGCGCCCGCCCAGGCAGCCTGAAGCTGAAGTTGCCAAGCGACGGCCGCCCTGCCTTGCGGCAGGCGGCCGTCGTCGATTTCAACCGTCAGATATCGCTTATTTCAAGGTCCACTTGGTGACTTTCGCAACGGCAGCGTCGGCATCCTTGAGCGTGAACAGGCCCAGATTCTTCAAATCGCTCCATTGTTTGACGCGGTGGGCGCCATTCGGCGCCTGGTTAAATTGGTGGGTATCGACCACCAGCGTGCGTTTGGCATAGAAATCCGTCAGGAACGCTGCCTCATCCGTGCCGCTGGTGCGCGACAACAGGCCTTCCAGGGTATTCTCACCACCGTCCGCCCCCTGGTTCAGCGCCGTATCCAGGAAGGAGCCGATGGTCAGCGCGCTGGTGTAACCGCGCTGGGTTGCTTGCTGAATCGTGTAGTCGATATAGACGCTGTAGAAGGTTTTCCACATCGCATCTTGCCAGGCAGGATTGTTTTGCAAACCCTTGATCTGTTTGCAAAACACTTTCGCGGTGTCGGTAATTTTCAGGATCTTGCCGTTCATGACACCGTTCACGCCGGCACGCTGCAATCCGCCGGCCACGCTAGGCACCGCGGCGCCGTTGGCGGCGTCGAAAGCGGTAAACAATGCCGGGCCATCCGGGTTGCCATCGTTGGAGCCGCCGGTGGTGGCGCCGAAAATACCGATGGTGTAACCGCGGTCATCTTTAATATCTTCGCAATAACCATAAAACTTGTTCCAGTCCGGCGAATCCTGCTCCGGCTTGTTGACCACGCGCATGATGTTGTCCCACTGTTCGCCATCCAGCCCCGTTTTTTCCTTCAGGAACTGCAGCGTCGCGGCAGGGAAATTCGCATCATGGTTGATCGCTGCCGCCACGGCGACCGACTTGGCCAGTTGTTGTTGACTGCTGCCGGCCGGTTCGTTGCCGCCGCCACAACCGACCACCAGCACGGCGCTTGCCACGCAAGCGACTAATTGTTTGAAATGTTGCTTCATCAGATGCCTCTCCAGGTTAACAACAAGGGAGCAAAATGCTCCGGGTAAGCCTGTTCCGGGCAGGCGCTATCGCCGCATGGCAAACCATCAGGCGATGCCCTGCCTTCCGAAACAGGATATTTCTTGAATTACAATGCATTACAGGGGGATGCCATCAGTCGCCAGGGCTGGCCTGGCGACTGCGGCGATCATCGAAGGTCAGGCTTGCCGGTATTACTTCACGACCCAGCTGGTCACCTTGACGACCGCGTCGTCGGCGTTTTTAAGCGAGAACAATTGCAGATTCATCAGGTCGAGCCATTGCTGGACGCGGTGGGCGCCGTTCGGCTTCTGGTTGAATTGGTTGGTATCGACGACCAGCGCGCGCTTGGCGTAGAAATCTGTCAGGAACGTCACCTCGTCCGTGCTGGTGCTGGTGCGCTTCAACAAGCCTTCCAAGGTATTCTTGCCGCCGTCGGCCCCCTGGTTCAGTGCGGTATCGACGAAGGAGCCGATCGTCAGCGCATCGGCAAAACCGCGCTGGCTCGCTTGCTGGACGGAATATTGAATGTAGACCTTGTAGAAGGTTTTCCACATCGCATCTTGCCAAGCAAGATTGTCTTGCAATTTGGCAACACCGGCGATAAATGCCGGGCCGTCCGTCACTTTGATGGTTTTGCCGTTGGCACTAGGCGTGGCTGCTGCGCTCAGGCCGGCAAGCGCCAATCCGCCGGCGATGCTGGGCACGGCCGTGCCGCTGGCACGGTCGAAGGCGGTGAATAATTCCGGGCCATCCGGATTGGCGTCGTTCGAGCCGCCGGTAGTGGCGCCGAAGATACCGATGGTGTAGCCGCGGCCATCGCCCAGTTTTTCACAGTAACCATAAAATTTGGTCCAATCGAGCTGGTCCTGCTCGGGCTTGTTAACTAACTGCATGATGTTGTCCCATTGTTCGCCGTCCAGTCCCGTTGTATCCTTCAAGAACTGCAGCGTCGCAGCAGGGAACCTTGCATCGTGGTCGATCGCTGCCGCCACGGCGACCGACTGGGCCGCTTGCCGGCTGCTGCCGATCGGCTCGTTACCGCCGCCGCAACCGACCACCAGCACGGCGCTGGCGACGCAAGCCACTAATTGTTTGGAAAACTGCGGAAAATATTGATTCATTTGGCTACCTCTTCAGGTTATGGAGCAAAACGCCCCGGGTCACCGTTCGTATGAACAGCAATTTTTGGATGCACTCCCCCCTGGGCGGGCGGCAGCGCCGGATGCAAAACCATCAGGCGATACTCCCCCCTCCCGAGACAGGATATTATTTAAATTGAAACCAATTACAGGGTGATGCTGTTGTTCGCCAGGTCATGCCTGGCGACTATCACCGGCCGCTTAATTGGCCAGTCGTACGCCGAGGAAGAACTGCCGTCCGCTCGAATAAAATGCCTGCGGGCGCTCGGCGTTCGCGTAATACTTCAATACTGGGTTGTTCAGGTTCAATGCATCGAAAGTCACGGTTACGTGATCGTTGATCTTGTAATTGAGCGACATCGCCAGTGTTCCCATGCCTGCGGCGTATTGCGGCGAAACATTGGCCAGGCCGACCAGGAAAGAGGAGCGGTAGGTATAGGCCAGCCGCGTGCTGAACCCTTCTTTTTCGTAGTAGACCTCGGTGTTGAACGTGTTCGCCGACGAACCGACCAGCGACATGCCGTCGGCCGTGCGGCCATTGGCGTAGGTATAGTTCAGCAACGCGCCGAAGTCACGCCACAGCGGTTGCTGCCAGGCCAGTTCAACACCCTTGTTCTTGGCCGCGATGTTGACCGGCGACGTCAGCGAGAAATCGGCGAACTGATTGACCGAGGTATTCAAGTAGCGCCGGTTGCTCTGGACGAAGGTGACATACGACGGCATGTCCATGTAAAAGCCGGCCACCGACAACAACGAACGGGGCGCGAAATACCATTCCAGCGTCGCATCGACATTATTCGAACGGATCGGTTTCAAGTCGGAGTTGCCGGCCGATCCAGTGTTGTTGATATTGTTCAGCGTCACCGCCGGCGTCAACGCCGAATAATCCGGACGCGACATGGTTTTCGAGGCGGCCAGGCGGGCCACCAGGTCCTGGTTCAAGTCGAACTTGATGTTTGCGCTAGGCAACACATCGGTGTAATTGTGTTCCACCGTCAAGGCCACCGGCAAGGTGGTGGCGTCGAAGTTGTAACCCATGCTGCTTTGGCGGGTATTCGCCACCCGCAGACCGACATTGCCGCGCCAGCCGTCGCCGGCCAGGTTCACCATGCCGTAGGCGGCCGCGACCTTTTCATTGATCTTGAAATTACCCTGGTAGTTCGGTCCCAGGTCGACGCCGTTGTAGGCACTTTGCCAGGCGGCGATCGCGCCCGGTTCCAGCGTCCAGAAACGCGACAGGAAACCGGAACCGCCGCCGAGGCCGCTGCCAAAATTACCCGGCGAAACAGTTCCCGACCAGGCCGGCAAAGGCAGGGTCTGGCCCGGATTGGTAAAACAGGCATGATTCGCATCGGCCGAACAGCCGAAATTGCGGCCCTCCGACTCGCGCTTATGGGATGCGTAACGGATGCCGAACTTGGCGCTTTCCAGGTAACCGTGGCCCAGGTCGACCAGCGCATCGAGCTGTCCGTAGGCTTCGCTGTCGGCCACATGATAGGTACTGGACCAGCTGCCGCCGTTGGTGACATTGGCCGGATTGTTGAAATTGCCGGTATCGACGCCGGGGAAGGCGACATCGGCCGGGCTGCCCTTGCCGTGCATCTGGTACGACAGTCCCGAGTTGATCAGATATGCCTCGTGCCCGTAATCATGCGGGGTCTCGCCCAGGCCCTTGGTATACCCGACCTGGGTGGTGATTTGCCAGCGGTCGCTGGGCCGGTATTTGGCCGACAGGTCCAGGTAGGACGCCATCGATGCCGCTTTCGGCCGGTAGATCGAATCGCGCAAGCCGGCGATCGGCTGGTTGCCGCCTGGGCTGGCGCCGGACGGATCGAAATGGGTCGTCGGGAACGTGGCCGACACCAGCGTGTTGTTGACCACCTTGTAGCTGGTCGGCGAGATGCCGTTTTCCAGCAAGCCGGTCGGGTTGGCCAGGTAATTCGTATCCAGGTTGGTGCCGCTGAAGTGCGAGTAAAAACCGTTGGCTTCCAGCGTCAGCGCGCGGCTCGGCTTCAATTGCACGTCGAGCAAGGCGCCGCGGCGCTGGCTTTTCTGGGTGAACAGCGACGAGCCGATTTGCGCCGGATAGGCCACGCCGTTCAAGTCCGGATGCGCGGCAATGACGTCCGGATGGCTAATCGTGCCCTGTCCCAGCAAGAACAGTTCCTGGCCGTCGCGGCGCTCATTGCGCGATTCGGAAAATGCCTGGAACAGCACGCCGAGGGTCTTGTCCTCGTTGCGCCAGTTCAGCAAGGCGTTCGCATGCGGCGAGGTCTTGCCCGGCAAGTCCGCATACATGCCTTGCACCGTGGCTTCCAGCGTCAGGGTTTTCTTGAAGTCGAGCGGCTTGCGGGTGACGATGTTGACGCTGCCGGTGGTGCCGCCTTCGATCAGGTCGGCCTGCGCGCTCTTGAGTACTTCGACCGAGCCGACGATTTCGGATGGCAGCAAGGTAAAGCTGACGCTGCGTCCCACGGTGCCGCTCTGGTCGCCGACATACCAGTCGCCGGTGGCGATGGTGTGGCCGTTGACCGTGGTTTGCGTCAGGCTGGGATTGGTGCCGCGGATGCTGACCCGGTCATTCTCGGAAAAACCGCCCTGCCCGCCGGAACCGGAACTGATATTGACACCTGGCAAGCGCTGCACCGCATCGGCGATATTCTTGTCCGGCAGTTTCCCGATATCCTCGGCGGAAATCACATCCATGACGGAATCGGCGTCACGTTTCTTGACCAGCGATTTTTCGCGCGAGGCGCGCAAGCCCGTGACAACGATCTGTTCCGGCGCCGCATCGGCGGCGGGGGTTTCCGGCACATGGGCCTGTTGCGCATGGGCCACGCCCATCAGGCTGTTGAGCGCCATGGCGACGGCGATGGCGACGGGGGTGCGATGTACGATATGCATGTATTCTCCGACTACTCTTGTGGTTTAGTTATTGTGTAAAATCAGATCCCGGTGACGAGGGGTCAAGCGTCTTGCAATCCGGTGCTGCCGTTTAATGTGAGAAATCAGCGCCCTGCTGGCCAGGAGCCAAGCGCTTGCCGAATTTGAACCAGCCCGATGTTTCATTGCTGATCAATGGCCGCGCCCAGAAGCTGATCGCGAAAATAAAGCCCAGTGTCACGAACACCACGTTCATTGCGGCGCGCAGGCCGATGTGATCGCCCAGTTGGCCGACCAGCAGCGGCACCACGGCGCCACCCAGGATGCCGGTGCACAAGATGCCGGAAAAGGCGCCCTGATGGCGCGGCACGGAATTGAGGGCCAGCGAAAAGATCACCGAAAACATTACCGACAGGCAGAATCCAGCCGCCGGGAAAGCCAGGATCGCGACCCCTGCCGTGCCGTACAGCGCCAACCCGACACAAGCCAGCGCCATCACCGAAAAGATGGCCAGCACAATCTTCGAGTCGAGCAGTTTCAGCATCACCAGGCCGACCAGGCAACCCAGCGACATCAAGCCCCAGAATTGACCGACCGCGTCGGCGGCAGCGCCGGTTGCCGAAAAATGGTGGTAGGTGATCAGGAATTGCGACATCCAGTTGGCCAGCGTTTGCTCGGTGCCGACGTAGGCGACGATGCCGATGAAGAACAAGCGCACATCTTTACGGCTCAACAATTCGCGGTAAGCACCCCAGCCGCCGGCCTTTTCAGCATCGGTCAGTTCCAGCCGTGGCAGCGGCAAGCTGTAATTGATGGCGATCAAGGCGAAAAACAGTCCCGAAAACGCCCAGTAAAACACCACCCACACCAGCGCCGAACCGGCCGCGCCGGGGCGCTCCATCAGCCATTGGAAAATCACCGGGCTGACGAACGACGCCAGGCCGAACACCAGTTGCCCCATCACCGAGAAAAACGCGAACTGGGATTCGCCGCCGGTGGTGCGCAACAGCGGGTTGATCACCACTTGCAGCAGCGCCATGCCGAGGCCGATAACGAACAAGCCGCCGATGACGAAGCCATACTCGGGCTTGAGCGCAATCGCCAGGCTGCCCAGCAGGTTCAGGCCGAATGCGATCAGCAAGGTGGTGCGCGCGCCCTTGCGTTCCACTAATATGCCGCCTGGAATCGAAATCAAGCCATACGCCAGAAAAAAGGAAAATGGCAGAAAACCGGCTAAGCCGAGGCTCAGGTGGAAGTCATTGATAATGATGGGCATCAGGGGGCCGATCAAGTTGGTCACGAACGAAATGACGAACCAGATCAGCATGATGTACAGGATCAGCAGGCGGCGGTTTTTCATGATTTGTCTCTTGTTTATTTTTTATATACTAGCTGTGGGAAAGAACCGACGCGAACTCGCCGGGAACGATGGTGTGACGTGGGAAACGGGTCAGGATGGCCACCGCGGCGCGGCAACCGGTCGATAACGCTTGCGCCAAGGACGCCCCTTGCAGGCGGGCGGCCAGATAACCGGCATTGAACGAATCGCCGGCGCCGATGGTGTCGAAAATGGCGGCGTTTTCGGACGCGTGGTCTACCCGGCTGGCGTTTTGCACGCCGGTGGCGCCGCGCGGGCCGGTTTTGACGACCAGTGTCGCGCCGGGCTTCAATCCTGCGGACAGGACCGCGATCGCGCTGTCGAGGTCGGTGTTATCGGTGATGCTGAGTGCTTCGAGTTCGTTGATCAGCAAGTGGTCGCACAACGGCAGCCACGCGGCGAATTCGGCGCGGTTGGCCGTATTCCAGTTGTCGGAAGGCCAGCCGGTGTCGAGCGCCACCTGGTAGCCCAGCGATGCGACGCTGCGCATCAGTTGCGGATAATCGCGGCGCAGTGCCGGCAGCAGGAACACGCCGGTGAACAAGACGATCGCCCCCGGGCAGTCGGCTGGCGGCAATTGCTCCAGTGCATAAGCGGACGACAGGTGTTCCAGATGGCCCTGGGTGGTAAAGAAATTGCGTTCGCCGATGCCATGCATGATGCCGACCGACACCGTCGACGGCACCGGGCACACCTGCAAGTCGGTACGCAGCTCATGGAACTGGGTGCGCAGCCAGACGCCGAAGTCGTCGTTGCCGACGGCCGAGATCAGGTGCGCCGGCTGCCCGAGATGGCGCATCGCGAGGGCCGCGTTGGCCCCGGAACCGCCAGCGCGCAACTCGCTGCGTGACATGATGACTTCAGTGCCGATCTGCGGCCAGCCATCGATCGATCCCATGACGAGGTCGACGCCGAGATCTCCAATAATACTGAGGTGGGGTTTTTTAGTATCCATGGCAATAAATATAGATTGCCATCAACACCACGTCAATAAATAAATCCAATGGATGTAAGTATTTTTTACAAGCTACCCCCACGCACTCCGCCACGCTGCCCCAGCAATTCCGCCATGTCCACCTCTATGCGGCGGTCTTGTTGCAGTACGTCAATATTTGGCGCCAGCATGTCGTATAGCGGCAACACCGCGGCTCCCAAGATAGAACTGTCTTCCTGTTTTTCCGATAACAATATGCGCTCGCCACCGCCGCTCAAACCACCACGCACCGACTTCAGCAGCGGCTGGGCCAGGCGGATCAAATGCGCGACCAATACCTTCGGCGCCGAACCGCCGATAATAATCGTGCGCGGATCGAGCATGTTTTCGATGATGCCGATCGCGTCGCGCAGCCGCGCGGCGGCCTGCTTGCACCAGGCATGGAACGCAGCCTGGCTGGTATCGTTGATCAAGTCGGCGAACGGCAACTCATGGATCGCGATATCGTCGATGCCGAGCGCCTCGGCCAGCGAATGCAGCGACACATAACGTTCAAGACATCCGGCATTGCCGCAGTAACAAGGCACGCCGCCATGCACCACCGGAATATGGCCGATTTCAGTCGCATTGCCATTCGCGCCGCGGTAGGCGGCGCGGTTGACCACCAGCGTGCCGCCCAGCCCCATGCCGAAATGCATGTAAAAGAAATTGTCCATCGCCCTGGCCATGCCGAACAGGGTTTCGCCCAAGGCGCCGGCAACACTGTCGACACTGTAAAAAACCGGCAAGTTGACGGCATCGCGCAAGTCGTCGAGCACCGACATATCGCTCCACCCTTCCAGCACGGTCGGTCCGACAAAGCTGATTTCGGTCGCCACCAGCGGTCCCGGCATGGCTACGCCGATGCCCCAGATACGTCCCGCGGCGCTGCGCCGTAAATTCCCCACCAGTAACACCATCGCCGCCAGCACCCGGTTGGAATCGCGGGTATCGACCTCGACTTTGCAGCGCGCCAGCACGTCGCCGACCAGGTTGACCAGCGCCGCCGAAGCACTGCCCGGCTCCAGGCTGATGCCGATCGACGCGCCGGCGTCCGGATTGAGCGCAAACTCGATCGGCGGCTGGCCGCGCGAATTTTCAACCTTTTGACGGCGCGCCACGATCAAGCCGATCGCCTCCAGGTCATTGGTGATATTGGCGACCGTTTGCGGACTGAGTTCCACCACATCGACAATTTCCTTGCGGGAAATTGATCCTTGTTGCCGTATCAAATCCAGCACCACGCGCCGGTTATACGGCGCACTGGATTGTTGTGTTGCACCACGGCTAATGTTTCTCTTCATGTCAATAAAAATCTTTTCTAAAAGTAGCATGATACCCGACCCTCGCTCCCCAAGTGGTCTGCCCCTCCACCCGGAGAATCGTTCAACGCGGCCGGCGCCGATAAAAAATATTTCTTACATTCATTGTTTGTATTTATTTCTGATGATATTCTAAAAGAAGCATAGAAAATATGACATGAATCAACCATAAGGCTCAACATGCGATACCCGTCCCAAGCCACTTTACAAACTCATCTGCCGATCCCCATACTGACGCTGGTAGTGGCCCTCAGTTCACTGCTGGCCGCCGATCCCTTGCATGCGGCGGATTCCCCCGCCCCCGCATCGATCACCGTGCAAGTCAATCAAGTCACGCTGGAGTCGCACGGCCCCAAGAAAGCGATCGTCGAATACCTCGGCCAGCAAACCCGCGGCAGCTATCGCGTGATCCGGGACGGCAAGCAAAGCAGCGCGGGGCAATTGATACCGCTCCCGGTGTTTGACGAATGGGGCGCCGGAAAACATTACTTTGTCGCCGATTTTTCACAGGACAGCGAACCCGGCAGCTATGTCATCGAAGCCGAACTGGATGGTGAAAAAGCCGTATCGCCACCCGTCATCGTGCAAGAGAACGCCCTGTTCAACGCTACCGCCGGCAGCTTGCTGGATTACTTCCACAGCAGCCGCAATACCAATCCCAAGGACCGCCACCTGCGCATTTACAACAGCCAGCGCTACGCCGATGTCTGGGGCGGCTGGAACGATGCCGGCGGCGACACGGGAAAATATCTGTCGCATCTTTCCTATGCTAATTTTTTCAACCCGCAACAGGCATCGATGGTGACTTGGGTACTGGCAAAAACAGCAGATGCCGCGCCACAACTGTACCGCAAGGCCGGCCTTGAGGCACGGGTGCTGGATGAAGCCTTCTGGGGTGCTGATTATCTGCACCGGATACTCGATCCGCAAGGCTACTTTTATACAACCGTGTTCGACAAATGGGGCACCGACAATGCCGAACGCATGGTCACCGGCTTTGAAGGCCTCGACGGCAAATACAGCAAAAGCTACAAATCGGCGTTCCGCGCCGGCGGCGGCCTGGCCATCGCGGCACTGGCGCGCGCCGCCATCGTCGCCAACAGCAGCGGCGTGCACGGCGAATTCGGCGCAGAAACCTATCTGGCCGACGCCAAACGCGCATTCGACCATCTGCAACGGCATAACCTCGAATACTGTTATGACGGCAAGGAAAACATCATCGACGACTATACCGCGCTGATGGCCGCCACCGAGTTATACCATGCCACGCACGAGGAAAAATACCTGGCGGCGGCACGCCTCCGCGCCAGCAAGCTGAGCGGCAGGATGACGGCCGAGGGCTGGTTCGTCAGCGACAAGGGCCGCCGGCCATACTACCATGGGGTCGAAGCGGGCTTGCCGATACTGAGCCTGGTCTATTACCGCGAGATCGAAACCGACCCGCTGCGCATCGCGCGCGCGCAAAAAACGATTTCCAGCGCACTCGACGCGCAACTGCGCCTCGACAGCAAAGTCGCGAATCCGTATAACTATGCGCGTCAAACATTTCGTACCTATGACAAGGGCCAGCTTTCCAAGGAGATATACGAAGGTTTCTTCATACCTCACGACAATGAGACCGGCTACTGGTGGCAAGGTGAAAGCGCGCGCCTGGCCTCGCTCAGCAGCGCCGCGATTCTTGGCGGCCGGGTCGTCGCGCCGCAAGCCGAAGGATCGTTCGGCGTCAGTCCCGGCCTGGCCGACTTCGCCCAGAACCAGGTCGACTGGACGCTGGGCCGCAATCCTTACGGCATGAGCATGCTGCATGGCTTCGGCGTGCGCAATCCGCCCGATGCCGAAAGCGCCGGCCCGATGACCAAGGGCGGCGTGTCCAACGGCATCACCGGCAGCACCGATAGCGCCACCGGGCGCGGCATCGTCTTCGCTCCCGGCCCGGACGACAATCAATGGCGCTGGGTGGAACAATGGCTGCCGCACTCCGCGTGGCTGTTGCTGAACGCGGTCACGATGGCACGCTAAACGCCTGCGCGTCCTTCACGGCCAGGGCGCCGGCGCAGTGGAAATATATTGCGCGCCGCCTTCGGCCGGTTCCGCTTGCCGGCGCTTATCCAGATCGCCGCCGGGCGCCCGCAAACCGAGTATCTCCTTGCGCGCCTCGACAAAATCGGACGACGACAAGGGCCGCTCCCGGTCCGGCCAATGTTCGATGGCCCACTGCTGCACTTCCTCGAAGCGGCGCCACAATTCATTGATGAATGCGCGCCGCTGGTCTTCGCGCTGGTCTTGCTGCTGCTCATTGTTCAGCATGATCGCCTCCTGGTCTCTGACCTCAGCGTCTACCATAAACTGGCCCTGGCGGCTGGTCGGTGCGCTTGCGCACGATGGGCACAATCAGCCAGGCTGGGCCGGAACAAACGATATAATCGCGGTTTTCGGCGTCGTCCAGGGTCTGTATGCGTTTTGCCGTGCCACTATTATTGATGCTGTTGCCGCTGCCGGCGACGGCCAAGGACACACGTCCGGCGTCAGAGCACGAAATCAAGTCATTCGAGGCTTTTTACCGCGACCGCTTTGCGTATCAGAGCACGGCCGAGCCGGTATTGAGCGTCACGCGCGCAGCGCAAGGCAAGCAATGGCATGTGACGGCGACCGTGGATTCGGCGCCGCAGCGCGCACAAGCGCCCTTATGCAAGATGCTGCGCAGCAGCTTTGTCTACGATACGAAAGCCCCCAGGCATTGGATTGAAGAAATTCCAGCAGGACAATATGCGTGGTTCGACCGTGGTCCGGCATGCCGCCGCGCCACCGAGCCGGTCAAACTGATACAGCCGCTGCCCGATCCGCATGTCATTGCGCTGATGAACCAGCAAGCCCGCTTGTTGCAAAGCGCCCGGCTGCTGATGGCGGGCAATACCTCGTGCGCCAGACAGCGTTCGCTCAATTTCAAGCTGGCCGGCATCGATATCGGGGCCGACAAGAACACGGCCGGCATGTTCGGGCTGGTGTTTCAAAGCGACCGGGATAGCAGCGCCACGGTGTGGGTCAAGTATTACCGCAATGATTTGACGGCGTGGAACGTGACTTGCCCGGCGCCATGATGGTTGTCATCAGGAGTGACTGCGCGCCCAGGCCATGATGTTGGCCACATCCATCGCGCCGGCCTGGCGCGCCACTTCACGGCCGTTCTTGAACAGCGCCAGCGTCGGGATGCTGCGGATCGCATAGCGCGCCGCCAATTCCTGCGCCTCTTCAGTATTGAGTTTGACGACCCGGAACGCCGGCTCCAGCCGCGCCGCAGCTTGTGCGTAAAACGGCGCCATGGTGCGGCACGGGCCGCACCATGGCGCCCAGAAGTCGACCAGCACCGGGATGTCGTTGCGTTCGATATGCTTGAGGAAGCGGGCGCTGCTCACATCATGCGCTTGTCCGCTAAACAAATCCTTCTGGCATTTTCCGCAGCTTGGCTGCTGGCCCAGCCTGGTCGCCGGCAAACGGTTGACCGCGTCGCAATGCGGACAAACAAGGTGCAGCGATTCGGCTTGGGTGGTGCTGGTCATCGGGGCTTCCTGAAAACGGTCACAATATGGCCGTCAGGGTATCAGAAAAGCCGCGTCAAAAAAACAGCGATACCGCGATACTCCACATCACGACGGCAATCATGCCATCCAGCACGCGCCAGGCGACCGGCTTGGCGAAGATCGGCGCCAGGTAGCGCGCGCCGAAACCCAGCGTGAAGAACCACAGCACCGACGCCATGATCGCGCCGCCGGCAAAATAAAAGCGTCCATTGCCTTCATGCTGGCCGCCTATCGAACCGAGCAAGATCACGGTATCGAGAAAGGCGTGCGGATTCAACAGGCTGAAACCGAGGCCCATGCCGATCACCGCCCAGTAGCCGGCCGGCGTTTCCTTGCTGGCCGCGGTCAGCGCCGCCGGCCGGAACGCGGCGCGGGCCGAACGCAAGCCGTAGGCGATCAGGAAGGTGGCGCCGCCAACCTTGGCCCACAGTAAAAAGTTCGGGTTGGCCGAAATCACGCTGCCCATGCCGGTCACGCCGGCCATGATCAGCAGCGCATCGCACAAGATGCAGACGCAGACGCAGGTCAGCACGTAATGACGTTGCAAACCCTGCTTCAGCAAGAAAGCATTTTGCGTACCGATGGCAACGATCAAGCTGCCGCCCAGTCCCATTCCCTTCAAAAAAATTGCGCTATCCATCCAACTCTCCTTCACTTAAGGCATCAGCTTAAAGGATGAAGAAATATAAGTATAATGAATATTATTGACCTGATATAAGAGAAACTTATGCGCGTAGTCGACTATCGCGGTTTGGCCGCGCTCGATGCCGTGGTCGGCCTGGGCAGTTTTGAAAAAGCCGCGAATGTGCTGGCGATCAGCCAGCCGGCCGTGTCGCAGCGTATCCGCACCTTGGAAAACCTGTCCGGCACGCTGCTGCTGGTGCGCAGCCATCCGCCGCAACCGACCGAAGCGGGACAAAGGCTGATCGCCCACTATCGCCAGGTCAAATTGCTGGAAGCGGCGCTCGACGAGCAACCCGGCCAAAGCACGCCATTGCCGGCGCTGGCGATCGCCGTCAATGCCGACAGCGCGGCCAGCTGGATCCCGGAAGCGCTGGCGCCGCTGCTCGACCCGCCATCTTGCCTGCTCGATATCCGCCTCGATGACCAGGACCACACGCTGAGCCAGTTGCGCGAAGGCCGGGTATTTGCCTGCGTCACCAGTTCCACCGAATTGGTGGCCGGCACCACGGCAGTGCCGCTGGGCAGCATGTCTTATATCTGCGCCGCCTCCCCTGCCTTCGCGGCGCGCTGGTTTGCCAAAGGCATGACGGTCGACGCCGTGATGCAGGCGCCGGCGATCACCTTCGGCAGCAAGGATGCCTTGCATGAACGTTATCTGCTGCACCGCCTCGGCATCAGCGACGCCTATCCGCATCACGCGCTGGGTTCGGCGGAAGACTTCGTGCGTTTCATCGAAGCGGGTTTTGCCTATGGCATGGTGCCGCTGCTGCGCGCCGAAAGCAGCCTGGCGAGCGGCAAGCTGGTCGATATCACGCCCGGCGACGGCCTCGACGTGCCGCTGGTCTGGCATGCGTGGGATATCCAGACGCCGCTGACCCGTACCTTGTCGGAACAAGTGATCAAGACGGCGCGCAAATGGCTGCGCTAACGGCGTTGGGCTGCCGTCCAGCCGTCGCGTGATATTGCGTGCACGAATTGCGTGCACGATTCTTTTTGAATCGCATACACTTGCATTGAAGAACAAAACAGGATGGCCATGGCTACTTTCAACACCCCCCTGATCGCCGTGCTGGCTGTGGTGCCGCTGCTGGCCGGCATGGTCGCGTGTTCGCCGTTGACGGCAATTAATGCTTTATCTCCCGGCAGCGCGTCGCACATCACGCTCGACTTGCCTTACGGTAGCGGGCCGCGCCAGCAACTCGATATTTATGCCCCGAAAAACCCCACAGGCCCGTTGCCGGTGGTGCTGTTCTTTTACGGCGGCAACTGGACCAGCGGCGAACGCCGCGATTACGCTTTCGTCGGCCATGCGCTGGCGTCGCGCGGCATGGTGGCGGTGATCGCCGATTACCGCCTTTATCCCGATGTGCATTACCCTGAAGTACTGGAAGACGCGGCGCTGGCGCTGAGCTGGACCGCCAGGGAGGCGGCCCGCTACGGCGGCGATCCGCAACGCCTGTTCGTCATGGGGCATAGCGCCGGCGCCTACAATGCGGCGATGGTGGCGCTGGACTCAACATTGCTGGCCAAACACGGTTTGCAGCCCTCGATACTGCGCGGCTGGATCGGCCTGGCCGGGCCTTACGATTTTATTCCGATCGAAAACAAGACTACCCGCCCGGTATTTTTTTTCCCGAACACGCCTGCCGATTCGCAGCCGATCAACCACGTCACTGCGACCGCGCCGCCAGCCTTGCTGATCGCGCCCCAGCAGGACACGCTGGTCGATCCGGTGCGCAATACCGGCGGGCTGGCAAAAGCATTGCGCACCGCCGGCGTGCCGGTGACGGAATTACATTTCGATAAAGTCAGCCACGCCACGCTGGTCGCCTCGCTGGCGGCGCCGCTGCGTTTCCTGGCGCCGACACTGGATACGGTGCAACAATTCGTCGACAGCGATGGCGGTAGCAAGCCTGTCGCTCCTGCCAAATAGCGTGAAAACAAATAGAAAGACATAAAAAAAACGCCTGCCCAATTTCTTGGACAAGCGCATATTGCTTAAGTCACACAGGCCACCGCATCATGCCCGTTGTTCAACTCGCTATTACTCCTTGCGCGAGCCGGTCGACGACGTTTTGCTGCCGGCAACGCCGCTTTGGCCAGCACTGCCTTGTGCCGAACCGCTGTGCAGATTGCTGCCTTGCGCTTCACGGCTTTCGGTGCCGCCCGATTGATTGCCCTGGCCGCTTTGCAGGCTTTGGCCGGCGCGCGACGACTCGGCGCGTGCGGCGTCACGGTGCTGGGCGCCATCGCTGAAACGCTGGAACGGTTCCGAGATGCGCTGGATGGCATCTTGTTGCTTGCGCACCGATTTTTCGGTTTCTTCCGTAGCAATGCGGGCAACTTCTTCCGCCAGCGCTTTGGCCGTGCGGCTGGTTTCCACGATGTGATCTTCAGCCACCTTGGCGAAATCAACTTGCGTATCGGCCGCCAGGCGCGACACGTGCTGTTGATACACGCGCAGTTTTTCAGCCGCAGGTTGGGCATGGGCCGCCGCGACGTTGAAGATTTCTTCGGGTTTTTCCGACGTCAGGATTTCATGGCTGGTATTGGTGCCTTCTTCCAGCAAGGTTTGCGCCAGTTGCAAATTCAGGTCGGAGAATTGTTGAACCGAACGGAACAGCGATTTGGACAGGTCGTTAAAGAAAGACAGATGTGCTTCCAAATGGTTTTTGGCGGCGGGTGAGACGGAGCGGGAATATGGGTACATAAAGAGGCCTCAAAAAAGTGTTATCAGAATGGATTGGAATTGTTAAAGCGTTGCATGAAGACAGGCCCGTCGATTGTGTCGAAGGCCGCATCGCAGCAACATGCTCAAGCTGAAACCAGATCGATTGACGACATGTCTGCAGCGAGAACTGCTAGGCTACGTGAGCAGGGGATATCAAGACATGATCTTGATCAAAGGTGTGCGACTGAGCGCTTATTCGCTGAAGAAGATGGACTATGCGATAACGTAAGGCATTGCTACGCGCGCACGGACTCAGCGCCAGCCTGCGGCGCCGGGGTCATGCATGGCTTGCCGATCACGCTGCCGGAGCGTGGCACACCGCTTCGATATTATGGCCGTCCGGGCCAATCACAAACGCGCCGTAATAATCGGGATGGTAAATTTCACGGATGCCGGGCGCGCCATTATCGGTGGCGCCGGCGGCCAGCGCAGCTTGATAGAAATCGCGCACCTGGCCCCGGCTGGCCGCGATGAAGGCGAGGTGCATCGGCGCCTGGACTGGCACGCCCTTGCCGAACCAGAATTCCGGCTTGCCATCGCGGCCAAAACCGGCCCAGCCTTGCACTTCGGCCAGCAGGGTAATCTCCAGCGGCGCCAGCGCGGCCGAAAAGAAAGTCTTGCTTGCATCATAGTCGCTGACGCTGAGTCCGATATGGTCGATAATCATCGCTGCCTTTCACCGTGAATGAAATAATAGACATTATTATAAAGTCTCTATTATCCGGCTTCAAATTTTTGGCGGGCTGGTACCGGCGGCCAATTTTCCTGAAACATAGACGCCCTGGCTGACCCCCATCAACAGCAAGGTATTGCTGTCGAGTACAGGGAACGCAGCCGCATCGGCGATGCGCCAGATGACATACATCGATATCACCACCGTAAAGGCAAACAGCTGGAATTTGAGCAAATCGAAGGTGCCGTTGGTGCTCAGCATGCGCCAAAAACTGTCGCCGGAGCTCTGCGGCGGCAGCACTGCCGTCACAGCGCAGGCAGGCGTATTGGCAACGCCGGTACCGGTCGCGATCCAGCGCGCCAGCACGCTGCCGGCACCGGCGATGCCGAGCAGTCCCATCATTTCAGTGGCCATCGTCAGCAAATTGCCGGCCACGATAAAAACATAAAAAAAGCCCCACATGGTAATGCTGGTCCAGACGAAGATTTGCATCAGCGACAAGCTCGGTTCGCCATCGGCGCCGATGAACATGCCGGAAAACCAGCGCGGCGGCCCATCGAGTCGCGCTTTCAAGCGTTGCCCGCGCGCATACATGACGCCGCCCAGCATCATGCCGGTCAAGCAGGTCGCGCCCAGCGCGGCGTACAGGCGGCCGATCGCGTGAAAACCGCCCAATGCGATATAGCGCCCGTCGGAACTGGCCACCGCGACCCGCAGCGGCGCCGAAAACTCGTAGGCGACCGGCAAGACATTACTCGGCAGCGCCACCATCACCCGCGCCGAGCCGGGCACACCGGGAGCGGTTTGCGCAACCCCGGCGCGCAGCCAGTTGAGATCGCGGCTGGCGGCCCAGGATGCCCCTCGGTCGCGCAAGACGCAGGCCGCGATGGTGACGCCCTGGGCGCTGAAATTGATGCCGGACTGATTCGCCTCGATGGCGATGTCAGCCAGGCCCGGCTGGCCCGAGACGCGCACCGGCATCAGCGTCGGCGGCGTGTCGGCAACCCAGTACGACACGCTGACCGGCTGCAAGGTGGCCAGCGCCTGCCCGCTGCCGAGCGCCAGGCTGCCAAGCACGGTGCCGGCCGGCACCATGGCTTGCCTCACGTCGCCGCTCTGGATGATTTGCGCCCGCGCATCGGACTCGATTTCATAGATGACGTCGTCGGCCGGACCGAAGCGCAGCGGTTCGATGCTTTGCAGCAGGAAGTTGACGCCGCCGCGCCGCAGCAGCAGCGCGCCCTCGACGCGGAATTCGACATTGCCGCGCGCCTTGCTCAACAACAATGGCTTGCCGGACAGCGGCAGCAATTGGCCGGCGGCCGGCAGGCTGGCGCCGGGTATATCCAGTATCAATGGACCGGCCGCCACGACTTTTAACAAGCGCGCGCTGGGCGGATTTTCGGTCAGCAGCGTCTTGTTGCCCTGCACCACGTCAACCGGCGGCGGCACCGGCAGCAGCGTGACGGCGCTATTGACGCCGATTTCCAGTGGCGGAAAGCAGGCCGCCAGCGCCAGCGCGCCGGCCCGGTCCAGCGGATCGCGCTGCGGCGAGTCGAACGCCAGGCGTGAAATACCGAGGCCAATAATGAACAGGCCCAGATACGTCGCCTTGGCGGCGGGACTGCGCAAGTCGTGCAAGGTCCAGAAGTGGAATGCCATACAGCCCTCCCCTACAATCGCCAATGGCCAAGATATACGCTGATGGAAGGAAGGGAGTTTGCGGCGTATCAGAAATACGCCACGAAGAGGGCTAAGCGAACTGCTCCGACGCAATTAACCATGCCGGCAACGCAGGCTAGCGTTGCCGGCATCGGCTGGTTCGGCCGCGGCGCCGGTGTTTATGCCGCGTCGGACGGGCTTGCTTTCTTGCGCGGAGTACGGCTGCGCGCGGCCGGCTTGCGGGCCGGTTTGGCGGCCGTTTCTTCGGTCGCGACGACCGCTTGCTCGACCACTGCGGCTGGCGCTTCCGGCACCGCCGCTGGCGCTGCGTCAGGCACCGGCTTGGCCTTCCTGGCCGCCGGCTTGCGCGCGGCGCGGGCTTTGGCGGCCGGTTTGGCTTCCTCCGGCGCCAGCTCGACGATGACAGGCGCTACTGTCTCGATCACCGGCTGCGCGACGACTGCCACCAACTCGACCGTCTCGGCCGGGGCATTGCCGCGATTGCCGCGCTGATTGGCTTGCCGTTCGCGGCCGGAAGCGGCACCCGCTTCCGCCGGCTTGCGCCCGCCGCGTCCATTGCGGCGCGCATTGGCGCTGCGCTGCTGGCCCTTGTCCGTTTCCACAACAGCGGCAAGCTCAGGCGCTGGCAAGTCGAGCGCTTCTTCCATCGGCAGCACCGGCTGCGCCGCTTCGGCAACGTTGCCATTGCCATTGCCGCGCTCCTGGCGGCTGAAATCGTTTTGCTTGCGTCCGCCACGCCCATTGCGGCGCGATTCGCGCTTGCCGCCGCCATTGCCGGCATTATGGCTGGCAAGCACATTGCCATTGACTTCAGGCGCTTCACGGCCATCGCGCGCGTCGCGTTTATTGCCGTTGACTTCGTCCGCTTCGACCGCTTCCATGCTGTCGGCCGCGTCGGACAAGGCAAGCACCGGCTCGTTGCCAACTTCGGCGGCCACGGCCGCGGCGCTGCTGCGGTAAACATACGCGCCGGATTTTTCATCGCGGCCGAATTCCAGCAAGCCGCGCGCCTGCGCTTCTTCCAGCAAGTTGCCGAAGGTGCGGAAGCCGTAATACGATTCGCTGAAATCGGGCTTGCGCCGCTTGATCGCCTCCTTCAGCATCGAGGCCCAGATCTTGCCGCTGTCGCCCCGTTCGGACACCAGCGCATCGAAGGTTTCGACCGCCATGTCGATGGCCTGGGTCTTGCGCGACTCGTACTTTTCCTTGCGGCGGTTTTCTTCGTCCGGCGTGCGCTTGGCGGCCGGCGTTTCCCGCGCATCGCGCTTGGCGGCGGTGCGGCGGCTTTCGCGCACCAGGTCGTCGTAAAAGATGAATTCGTCGCAGTTCGCCACCAGCAAGTCGGAAGTCGATTGCTTGACGCCGACGCCGATCACCTGCTTGGCGTTTTCGCGCAATTTGGACACCAGCGGCGAAAAATCGGAATCGCCGCTGATGATGACAAAGGTGTTGACGTGCGACTTGGTGTAGCACAGGTCCAGCGCATCGACCACCAGCCGGATGTCGGCCGAGTTCTTGCCTGACTGGCGCACGTGCGGAATCTCGATCAATTCGAAATTCGATTCGTGCATGGTGGATTTAAAACTCTTGTAGCGATCCCAGTCGCAATACGCCTTCTTGACGACAATACTGCCCTTCAGCAGCAAACGTTCCAGGATGGGTTTGATATCGAACTTCTCGTAATTCGCGTCACGCACGCCGAGAGCGACGTTTTCAAAGTCGCAAAACACGGCCATGCTGAGGTTTTCCGGTGATGAAGCCATAAGTTATTGTTCTCGATTGATGGGTTGGCCTATCGCGATTATACCGAATGGCACCCGTTTTTGATGGATGAGAACAATCCGCGAACCAGCCGCCTTATTCGGTGCGTCCCACCGCCGTATGATTGGCGCTGTTTTCAGGCCACACCACGTCATCGTCAACCGAATATAAACGGCAAGGCTGGCTGCTCCTGGCCTGGCAAGCGGCCACGGCACGGCTGTCCGGTTCCTCGCCCTCTTCGGCCCAGCCCCAGGCGCCGCTGGGCGACACGGCGAATGCGCGCGGCGTGCGCCTGGCCAGGAAATCACGGTAAGCGTCGCGGCCACGGTCCGGCAGAAACGGCACGGCGGCGATATCGTCCAGCGGCGCAAAATTGGTTTTCGGCGGCGCCGGCGTGTCCGGCACAGGATAGATATCGGCGGTCGGCATGCCGATAACTTGCAAGAAACGCTCGGTTGGCGCGCGCCACACCGCCTCGCCATCGCGGCTGGCCAGCATCACGTGGGCGTCGTTTTTATAGGGTCCGTAAGCATACAGGCTGGCGCCGCCGCCGGAACCGGTAAAGGAACGATACATGCGTTGCACCAGTTGCGGGGCGAAATAGGAATCGTTGGCGCCGTACAGCCACAGGCTCGGGATGCGATTGTGCGCGCCGTAATTGGCGTAGGCCTTGGCCAGCGCCGACTTCCAGTCGCAGCCGTGGTCGTCGTCGCGCAAGCCGCCGGCGAAATTGAGCACGCCGCGCACCCCCGGCACCGGCCGCGCGGCCAGCGCCACGGCCGCCAAGCCGCCATACGATTGCCCGGCCACGACGATGCGCTCGCCATCGGCCCAAGGCTGGCGCCGCGCATAATTGACCACGTCGACGATATCGTCGGCCTGCGCATTGCCGTTGGCCGTCATGTCGCAGCCATGCCCGACATAGGTGCCGCTCGACTGCGCGAAGCCGGTGCGCATCGGCACCAGCACCGCATAACCGCGCCGCACAAAGGAAGTCGCCATATAAATAAAACGGTCGCGCCGCTGGGCGTGCGGATCGCCGGCCTGCTTGCCGTGATTAATGATTAACAAGGGAAATGGTCCATCGCCATTCGGACGGAACAAGGTGGTTTCCAGCGCCACCCGTCCCTGGCTGGCCGGTACCATGATGATCTGTTCATTCACCCGGGCGTCGAGCGCCAGCGACGCGGCCGGCAATCCGTGGCAGAGAGCCAATAAAACAAGGTGGCGGCGAAGAAACAAGGGCGTGAAAATGATGCGCTCCGAATCAGGCAAGCATGTGCAAGCCTTTGATTCTAGGCATCTATATTCTTGAAGGCAAGGTCAAAATAATAGCGTCTGGCATTATTTTTTTCATCGAAATGCTTGCCTTGATAGCATTAATTATTGCTTCGCACATACACTTCTGATCCAGGACCGGTGTATACTTTGACGATTCGTGAAGGGAGACACCATGTCTACTATTTCAGGCCCGCTGAGCGCCGGCGTGTCCGGCATCAGCGCCAACCAGCGCGCGCTGGATGTGGCCGGCCACAATATCGCCAACGCCAATACCGCCAACCTCAAGGCGCAACAAGCGTCGTTCCAGGAAAGCAGTCCAGCCGGCAGCGGCGTCACCTTGTCGGTCGAAGGCCGCAACCTGGCCGCCAACAATCTCAACCGCATCAACGGCCCGGAAACCAAGGAAAACGGCGTCAACCTGAACCAGGAAGTGAACAATACCCTGGTCTACAAGCTGGGCGCGCAGTTGTCGGCGAATGTGGTCAAGTCCGCCGACCAGGCGCTGGGCAGCGTGATCGACGTCAAGACTTGAATGGATGACAGCCGCTTGATCGTTAATCGGCGACTTTCCTGACGCTGATGCTCTTGAGCCATTTGACATGGCGCGGACCGGTACGCGTATCCTTGCTTGAAATCATGGCAATCTTGCCTTCCCCATCGTCCAGCGGCTTGCCATCCTGTTCATACAACACCAGCACGCCATCGCCGAGCGGCGCATTAAAAATCTCGCCCCACGAAAACACCGCCTGGTAACCGTCGCTGGCGGTGGCGACGATATACAATTTCTTCGCATCATTGTGTGTCGGCGCGGCCAGCTTCGCCTGGTCCAGTATGTCGCGCAGCAGCACGCCTTTAAAATGACGCGACTTGCCCATGTCGGCGCCGCCCTTGCCGGCCGACGGCACGTCGGTCACTTGCCGGGCCGGAAACTGGCGCAAGTCTTGCACCGTCAGCGTCAACCCCTGCTCGACCTGCCCCGAGACGGTAATGCTTTGGGTCACATAAGCCGGATCGGGCACGGCGTGGGCCGCGGCCGTTCCAGTAAGTAAGGTCGTCAATAACAAACTGCACAGCATGCGTCGCATGGGATTTCCCTTCCAGGAGATGGTATGCCCTGTATCATTTCGGCTGCATTCCGGCCCGCGCAAGGTGGCGCTGGCCGGCAACACAAGCCGCTCCGGGCAAAGAACAGATGATACGCGATCAAGCAACCATCAACACCCTGCCAGCACGCATCAGCGCGCTTCTCCATCATTGGGTGCAACACACGCCACAAGCGCCGGCGCTGCACGACAACGGCCGCAGCTGGTCTTATGCCGAACTGGCCAACGCAGTCGATACGGCGGTGCAACTGCTGCTGCGGCTGGACGTGCGTCCCGGCGACCGCTTGATGGTGGTCGCCGAAAACTGCGCCGCGCAAGTCATGCTGACGTTCGCGGCGGCAAGCATCGATGCGTGGATCGTCAATGTCAACGCGCGCCTGTCTGGCGCCCGAAGTCGATACCATACTCGGCCACAGCGGCGCGCGACGGGTACTCTATATTGGCGCCTGGTCGGCCGAAGCCGCGGCCCATGGCCTGCGCCACGGCGCGCTGCCGGCGCGCACTGCCTTCGGCGACTTGCTGATCGGTCCGCTAAACCAGGCATGCGGCGCCGAAGCGGTATATGCCGCGAATCACGCACAGGTGGCGGCGCTGATCGACACCACCGGCACCACCGGCCATCCCAAAGGCGTGATGCTGAGCCATCGCAGCCTGCTGTTCGTCGCCGCCGTATCGAGCAAGCTGCGCGGCTTGAACCCGGCCGACCGGGCTTATGGCGTGTTGCCGATATCGCATGTGTATGGACTGGCCTCGGTCATGCTGGGCACGCTGTACGCCGGCGCCTGCCTGTACCTGGCCCGGCGCTACACGCCCGATGCGCTGCTGCACGCATTGAAGGAAGACCGGCTGACCATCTTGCAGGGCGTGCCGGCGATGTACGCCAGATTGCTGGAAAAACCGGGCCGGCCCGGCACGCCGCTGGCAACCGATTTGCGCTTCGCCTATGCCGGCGGCGCGCCGCTGGCGCCCAGTTTGAAACGGGATGTCGAAACCCTGCTCGGCGTAGCGCTGCACAATGGCTACAGCTTGACGGAAAGCGGACCGACCATCAGCCAGACCCGGCTCGATGCGCCGCGCCACGACAGCTCGGTCGGCCTGGCGATCCCCGGCGTCGAAGTGCGCATCGTCGATCACAACGGCATCGACGTTGCGCCCGGCGCCGATGGCAATGAAGAAATCATCGCCTTCGTCGAATGCGATCCGCGCCACCCGGTCACGCAGCAGGAATTGCACGCCTATCTGGCGCAACGGCTATCGCCCTATAAATGCCCGTCAACGCTGATCGTCATGGATGCCTTGCCGGCGGCGGCGACCGGCAAGATATTGAAAGGACAGTTGAAACAGAGGGCGCTGTCACTCTAAAAAACCAGCGATGGTCGAATAGCGCAAAAGATGGCCAGATTTTTCTGGCAAGCTGCCGTCAAATCGATAGACTGTACATAAACACAGTCATTGAAATCGCTTTCTTCCATTTCCATAGCGAGAACGTCCATCATGCACAACCCGCTTTCCCATCACTTGCTGACTTGCGCCTACAACAATGGCTGGGCCAACCACCGCTTGCTGAAAGTTTGCGCCCTATTAAACCAGCAAGAATTCGACGCCGCCCGCAGCGGTTTTTTCCCGTCGATCAAGGCCACGCTGAATCATATCCTGACGACCGACTGGTTTTACATCGACGCACTGGAACGCGAACTGCGCGGCAGCATGCCGCATCCGCGCTACCAGGTATTTTTCGAGCCCGAGCAACCGTTTGCCACCTGCGCCGCACTGCAGGCGGCGCAAAAGGACAGCGACCAGCGCCTGATCGCCTATTGCCGGCAAATCAAGGATGACGAACTGGGCCGCCGCGTCAGCATCTTGCGCACCGATAGCATCCAGCGCGACACCCGCACCCGCTTGCTGGCGCACTTGTTCGAGCATCAAACCCACCATCGCGGCCAAGTCCATGCAATGCTGGCCGGCACCCGGGTGGAAGCGCCGCAGCTCGATGCATTTTTCTCCGAGGGCGAAGCCGATGAGCGGGCGCCGGACTTTGCCGAACTGGGCTGGACCGAAGCCGAGATCTGGAGCTGAGCGCGATCCGCAGCCGGGTTCATTCAGGCCGGTGGCGGCAGGCACACGGCTGTTACCTTTGTCGATTGCGGACCGATATAATTGCTCTTCATACATCGCGAGCCTGGAAGGCGACGTGGTATTCGTCAACCGGCTGGCCTTCAATGTCAAGCTGCCGCTGACGGACATCGTACTGGCCCATACCGGCGAGCCGCAACGGGGCGACATCGTCACCTTTTCGTCGCCGAAGGATGGCAAGCGCCTGATCAAGCGTTTGATCGCGCTGCCTGGCGACACCGTGGAAATGCGCGACGAACGGTTGGTCATCAATGCAGCACCGGATTTAACTCCTGCCGCAAGTCGATGCGCCAAGAAACTTCGCCGCGCTGGCGGTGCCGCCCAATCATTATCTGATGCTGGGCGATAACCGCGACAATAGCGGCGATTCGCGCGTCTTCGGTTTGGTGCCGCGCGCCTTGCTGATCGGCCGCGCCGAGCGTATCCTGGTGTCGGCCGACATGCTGGATCATTGGCGGCCACGGCCGCAACGGTTTGGCATGAAGCTGGCGTAAGGTGGCGCGGCGGCCAGCCATGCCCTCGTATAATGACACGGTGTCGTCATACGAGGGGCAAGCCATGTCTGATATCCGCGATCCAAGCACCCGCCAGGATGCGCCGCCTGATGGCGGCGATTTGTCGGACTTGCTCAGCGAAGCGCGCATTCTCTTGCCGGGTGCACAAATGCTGACCGCCTTTCTGATTATCCTGCCATTCAACGGCGGCTTCAGCCAAATTATCCAGGCTGAAAAATACGTCTTTCTCGCCACCTTCTTTTTCTCGCTGCTCAGTTTGATATTCCTGAGTGCGCCGGCGATCCAGCATCGCTGGATGTGGCCCCTGAGTAATCGCGCCCGTTTCAAGCGAGTGGCAAACCAGCAACTTGTCGCGGGAGCGCTGTCGCTGGCGGTCGCATTCGTGCTGGGCACCAATCTCGTGATTTCGGAAGTGTCCGGCGCTACGGCAGGCTTGCTGGCCAGCGGCTTGATCGCGACGATCATCTTGTTCATCTGGTGCCTGCTGCCGCTCTATTTGCAACGCAGCAAAGGCGTCTGATAGCTGATTTCAGGTAGCATGGCGGCATTGCCTCTGCTGGATGAAGAAGAACATGCTTGCTGCTACGCTGGAACATGAAGCCGCCGAACGCCTGGCCCACTTCGTCGAACGCCATCCTGACTTGTTGATACTGAGCGGCGCCGGCATCAGCACCGCGTCGGGCATCCCGGATTACCGCGACAAGGACGGCCGGCGGCGCGGCAACCCGCCGATACAGGGGCCGGACTTCCGCCGCCACGAAGCCGTGCGCCGCCGTTACTGGGCGCGCAGCATGGTCGGCTGGCCGGCGCTGGCGCGGGCGCAACCGAATCCCGGCCATCTGGCGATTGCCGAACTGCAAGCTGGTGCACGGGTGGCGTCCCTCGTCACGCAAAACGTCGACGGCTTGCACCAGCGCGCCGGCAGCCGCCAGGTCACCGAATTGCATGGCAGCATACATTCAGTGGTGTGCCTGGATTGCTGCGCACTTTTACGCGCCGCCTGGTGCAGGATCTCTTGCTCGAAGACAATCCGCAACTGGCCCATGCCGCGGCGGCGCCGGATGGCGATGCGCACCTGGAGCCATCGTGGCTCGACACCTTTCGCGTGCCGCACTGCATCCACTGCGGCGGCACCTTGAAACCCGACGTGGTGTTTTTCGGCGATGGCGTGCCGCGCAGCAGCGCCGACGCAGCGGAACAAAAAATGGCCGGCGCCAGCGCCTTGCTGGTAGTGGGTTCGTCCGTGATGGTGTATTCCAGTTTCCGGCTGTGCCGCATGGCGGCGGCATCCGGCAAGCCGGTGGCCGCCATCAATATCGGCAAGACCCGCGCCGACGACTTGCTGTCGTTCAAGGCGGAAGTATCGTCCGAACGGGTGCTGCCGATGGTGGCCGTCTTATTGGCGACAAGCTAACATTTCCTGCTGCAAATAGTAACAGGGCTGCACACGTGTTCCAGCCGCTATACTGGCGGATTCGATAGGAGAATGTATGCTGGAATTACTTAGTGAACATGCCTGCTTTGGCGGCGTACAACGTTTTTACCGCCACGATGCGCGCGCAATCGGCTTGCCGATGCGTTTCTCGGTCTTCCTTCCAGCGGCGCAGGCCGGTGCAAAATTACCGGCCCTGTTTTATCTGGCCGGCCTGACCTGCACCGAAGAAACTTTCATGATCAAGGGCGGCGCGCAACGCGTCGCGGCAAGCGAGGGCTTGATCCTGATCGCGCCGGACACCAGCCCGCGCGGCGCCGGTATTGCCGGCGAAACCGATGCCTGGGATTTTGGCGCCGGCGCCGGCTTTTATGTCGACGCGACCGAAGCGCCATGGAATCAGCACTACCGGATGTATAGCTACCTGCTGGAATTGCACGCACTGGTGGTACAGGAATTGCCGGTCGATCCGGCCAGGGTCGGCATTTTCGGCCATTCGATGGGCGGCCATGGCGCACTGGTGCTGGCCTTGCGCAATCCGGAATTGTTCCGCTCGGTATCGGCGTTCGCCCCGATCGCCGCACCGACCCTGTGCCCTTGGGGCAAGAAAGCGTTTTCCGGCTACCTGGGCCAGGATCAGGCAAGCTGGGCGCAATACGACGCCAGCAGCCTGATGGCAGGATCAAGCGCCCCCTTCCCTGCCGGCATCCTGATCGACCAGGGCTTGGCCGATAAATTCCTGCCGGACCAGTTGTACCCGGAAGCGTTCGAAGCGGCATGCAAAGGCGCCGGCCAAGCGCTGCAACTACGCCGCCATGCGGGCTACGACCACGGTTATTATTTCATCTCGACCTTTATCGAAGACCACTTGCGCTTCCACGGCAAGAATCTGAAGGCAGATTGATGCCGCGCCGGCGCGTCACTGCCAATCGATGGTCCGCCCGGCGAAATGCCGGGTGAACCATTCGCGCGCCGGCAACGCCGCCGCTTGCAGCATGGCGCGGTCGTCCAGCGTACCGGGTATCAACTCCAGCTGTTTATCGCATGGCAAGGCGCCAAACGCCATGCGGTTGACATCCACCACCCCGCGATCATTCCCATCGACAATCAGCAAGGTCGGCACGCGGACTTTTTCCAGGGTTTGCCGCCCATCGATATCGACCCGGCCATTGCGCGACACCAGCGCGGCGATGCTGCCGCCGGTGCCGCGCCAGGCCGCCAATTGCAAGGCCGCCGCCGCACCGGTGCCGGCGCCGAACAGTCCCAGCGGCACTTTCCCAGGATTGCCGTGGCGCGCCAGCCAGTCGAGCGCCTTGTCCAGTTGCTGGGTCAACAGCGTCAGGTCGAAGCGGGTGTAATAATCCTGCACCGCCGTCGTGCTGAACAGATCCAGCAGCAGCGTGCCAATGCCGGCTTCGCGCAGATAGCTGGCCAGCGCATGGTTGCCCGAACTGAGCACGTCGCCATCCTGGCCTATGCCGCCGGCAAACAAAACAATCCCCATGGGCTTGTTTGGCAACTGCAGTACGCCTTCCAGGTGTATATCGTCCGTGGTGATGCTGACCAGTTCCTGATCCATGCGGCCTCCTGACAATTTGACTAGGAAAAACACGACAAGTTGCAGTCCATTGTACAAGCAGAATCGCCGCCGCGCCTTTCCATCCTGGTCTGCCGTGCGCGGCCATATCCTGTTGACGGCACAGAGCACCATACGATGCCGGGATAGTCGCACAGCCCATCCCGGCGGCGTTTATAATTTGCTTCCGCAATATCGATCACCGCTGGATTCCCCACTTCATGCATACTGTAACCATCATCCTCACCCTGGTGCTGACCGTCGTCCTGTGCGGCTTTATCGCGCGTTTGCGCTGGGTCACGCTACCCTTGCCACTGATACAGATCGCCGGCGGCACCGGGCTGGCCTCGATGTTCGGCATGCATTTACCGCTGAACCCGGAAGTATTTTTCCTGCTATTCATTCCGCCGCTGCTGTTCCTGGATGGCTGGCGCATTCCGAAAGGCGCATTTTTCAGCGATGCGCGGCCGATCCTGATGATGGCCATCGGCCTGGTCTTGTTTACCGTGGCCGGCATGGGCTTTTTCATCGACTGGCTGATCCCCAGCGTGCCGCTGGCGGTGGCTTTCGCGCTGGGCGCGATTCTGTCGCCGACCGATCCGGTCGCGGTATCGGCCATCGCCGCCGGCAATCCGATGCCGCCGCGCCTGATGCATATCCTCGAAGGCGAATCGCTGCTCAACGATGCATCCGGCCTGGTCTGCTTCACGTTCGCGGTCGGCGCCGCGATGACCGGCAAGTTTTCGATCGGCGCCGCGTCCTTCAGCTTTTTGCAAGAAGCCGGCGGCGGCGTGCTGATGGGCCTGGCCGTGTCCTGGGGCGTCGGCCTGACCAACAAATGGGTGGTCAGCCAGGTCGGCGAAGAGCCCGGCCTGCAAATCCTGATCAGCATCCTGATCCCGTTCGCCGCCTATCTGGGGGCGGAGCAAATCCACGGTTCCGGCATCCTGGCCGCCGCCACGGCCGGCGTGTCGATGCATTACGCCGACCTGATCGGCCGCCCGCTGGCCGCCACCCGCACCCAGCGCAAGGCGGTCTGGGATACGGTACAACTGGTGTTGAATGGCGTCATCTTCGTAATGCTGGGTGCGCAATTGCCCGCCACCATCGCCAGCCTGCAAGTCGCCTCGCGCGACATCGGCTCCGGCAGCGGCTGGAAATTGCCGATGTTCGTCGCGGCGATCACCATCGCCCTGACCTTCCTGCGCTTTTGCTGGGTCTTCATTTCGATGAAGGTGACCTTGTTCAAGAACCGTCACGACGGCAGCGCCTTGCGCCGCCCCAGCATGCGCTTGCTGCTGGTGGCTTCGTTCGCCGGCGTGCGCGGCGCGCTGACGCTGGCCGGCATCCTGACCTTGCCGATGCTGTTGCCGAACGGCGAACGTTTCCCGGCACGCGACCTGGTGATTTTCCTGGCGATGGGCGTGATCTTGATGTCGATGTTGCTGGCCAGCATAGCGCTGCCCTTGCTGACCAAGGGACTGGTGTTCGCGCCGCCGCTGCAGCGCTCGACCGAGGAACGCAATGCGCGCGCCGCGGCGGCCGATGCGGCCATCCGCCACCTGGAAGACTGTTGCGCCGGCCTGGGCGCCAAGGACCCGGAAAAACAAGTCCACGAAGAAGCCGCCAGCCGCCTGATCGACAGCTACCGGCGCCGTGTCGCGTACGGCGAAAGCAGCAACGACGAAGCGGCGCGTACCCTGCAGTTGGTCAAGTTCGAGCGCAAGCTGCGGCTCAACGCCTTGGGCGTCGAACGCGATGAATTGTTTCGCCGCCGCATGGCCGGCGAACTCGACGACACGATCCACCTGCGTTTGTTGCGCGAAATAGATTTACTGGAAGCAACACTGCAAGACGAATAAACGGCGCTAAGAGCCTATCCCAGTAGTGAGCGTCTTGTTCTGGCCGCGCATCAGGAGCGCGGACCAGGCGTGAGGAGGAAGCGTGGCGAGCCACGCGACGACGATCAACGCAGTCCCCGTTCCTGAGGAGCGCCAGAAGAGGGCGTATTCATCTACTGGGATAGGCTCTAAGAACCTATCCCAGCAGAGAGCGTCGCCGGATGGCTGCTCATCAGCAGCGTGGGCAAGGCGTGAGGAGGACGCATGGCCAGCCAATGCGACGACGAACAAGGCAGATTCACGCTGTTGAGGGCCTGTCAGCAGGCGATGTATTGCTCAGCGCTTCGGCGATTGCGACCGGGTGATGCTCGCCCCTATCTGCAGTTCTTTTTCTTCCGGAAAATCAAATACCATGCTGCGATATTTGAGGTAGTCCCGAAACGTCATGACGCCCGTCGCGCCAGTGTCGTTGAGCGCCATCACCATTGAATATTCCAGGCCGCCGCTTTGCGGATCGCTGCCCTTCGCCAGAACCAGCGCCGTCAGGTAGGCATCGAACGCTGGCTGGGCGGCGGTATGCGTCTTGCCTATCATGAGCATATCGATGTCCTTGGCAACAGCGGTAGCTTTGGATAGGCCATTTGGCAACTTGAAATTCGGCCACTCATCATTCCAGTAAGTTTCGGCACGCAAGGCGATATAGGGGCGATTCAAGCGAGACACTTGTGCCTTGGTCTGCCTTTTCTTGAAGAGCGTCTTGATTTGCCTGTTCATCAGCGGCACCAGTGCGCTGGCGCCATTCTGGCGTACCAGGCCGGTCGCCGATTTGGCGAACGCGAGCAAGCCCGGCAGCCCCTGCGCCCTGGACGTATATCTGACTTGACCATATACAAAGATATGCGGCTGATCGCCATCCTGATTGACAAAAGAATCGATTAAGTGATTGTAACTGCTGATATAGCCGGCTTTTTTCTGAGCGTAGTCTATCTTTTTGAACCACTTTTCCGCGCCAAACACCGGATATTTTTCACGCTCGGCGGAAAAGCATCCACGATCGCGCTTGAATTCGATCAGGCACCAGGATGTGGCTTGCTCAAAAGACAAAAGCACATCTCCCGCCGCTTCTTTGGTACCGGCCAGCGGCGCCGCGATGGTCAGGGACAAGTCCAGGTAGTTCTTTACATACAACCACTCGACGGTTTTTTCGAAATACTCAGGCTCTGCACGTTCAAACGGAAAACTCATGACGATCCCTAAAATTGATCGGCCCGCACACAGCACATCAGCGGCACGTTGACAGGTAGTTATTCTTCACGCGCACATAATGCTCGGCAGAGTATTTCAGGTAAGCCACTTCTTCCGGCGTCAGCGGACGCACCTTGACGGCCGGGCGGCCGAGATACAGATAACCGCTTTCCAGCACCTTGCCGGGCGACACCAGGCTACCGGCGCCCAGCATCACGTTTTTCTGCACCACCACGTCGTCCATGACGATGCTGCCCATGCCGATCAAACACTCATCGCCGATGGTGCAGCCATGCAAGATCACCGAATGGCCGATGGTCACGTCATTACCGATCGTCAAGGGCGAACCATCCGGCCTGGCCGCGTTCTTGTGCGATACGTGGCCCATGGCAAAATCCTGGATATTGCTGCCATGGCCGATGACGATGCGGTTGACGTCGCCGCGCAACACGGTGTTACACCAGACCGAGCTGTCGTCGCCGATCTGCACGTCGCCGATGATCTGGGCCGAATCATGCACATAGATACGTTGGCCCAGCAGTGGATGGGTATTCAGGTAAGGACTTAACGGCATCGGATTCCCGCAGTAGGCTAAATGATCAATACCGCGATGATAGCAGCAGTCAAACGAGGCGGGCCGCCAGGATAAAGATCGCCAGGCCATGCGCCAGCACCGCGCCCAGCAATCCCGCGCGCAGGTACACCAGCGCGGCGACGATGCCTTCGATCAGGGTAAACACCAGCACCGGCGCACCGATCCGCGTCACGCTGGTGGCCAGGAAAGCGTGGCACAGGCTGAACAGCAGGCCCGAGATCAAGGCCGCGCGCACGGCCGCGACATGCTGCTGCAAATATTGCTGCAACAAGCCGCGAAACAGCAATTCCTCGTAGCAGTTGCCGGCCAGGCTGAACAACAGAATCACCGGCAGCAGCTTGACCGCCAGCGGCGGCGGCGACGGCACGCCGAACGCTTGTTTTAAAGCGGCCACCAGCGCGGCGATCAAGGCCGCCCCGCCCAGTCCCAGCAGCAGCGACAGCAGCACGCTGTCGCCGCACCAGCGGATGCCGTCGCTCCAGCCCCGTTCCAGCCAGCTGGTGACGACGACCAGCGCCAGCGACAGCGCGGCCAGTATCAATAAAGTGAGCGCCGGCGCGGTAAAACGCAGCGATCCGGCCGTCACTTGCCAAAATCCCTGCGGCGTCATGGCGTCGCGGACCAGCACGAAAAACAGGATGTGCACGATGATACGCAGCCATGCCAGCCGCGCCGGCACGGCCAGCAGCAAGGCGGCAAAGACCACGAAGGCCGGCGTGATGGCCAGCAGGTAGGCGCTTATCTCTTGCATTGTCTTAAAAAATAGTCGTATGACATCAATTGTAGTCTTGAAAAGATTCTGTGCGACAAAAAATATGTCTGAATGAATTGGCAATAGTGCGCTACAGAATTTACTTATCTGAAATAATGCAATTCCTTATTGCAAATGAGAATAATAATGATTATCATTTTCAAAAATGAAATCATATCACCGCGCCAGCGGTCAACAACGACAAGGTGACAAATGGATATTCTGAAAGAACTGCGCGAATCCGGTTTGAAAGTAACCATTCCGCGCATGCGGATTCTGCAGCTGTTTCAGGAAGGGAAAAACAAGCATCTGAGCGCGGATGACGTCTATAAATTCCTGCTGACTGAAAAAATCGACGTCGGCCTGGCCACCATCTACCGGGTACTGATGCAATTCGCCGAAGCCGGCATCCTGTTCCGCCGCCATTTCGAATCCGGCCACGCCGTATTCGAGCTGAACGAAGGCGGTCACCACGACCACCTGGTCTGCACCGTGTGCGGCAAAGTCGATGAATTCGTCGACGAAGGCATCGAGCAGCGCCAGAACGAAATCGCCACCGAGCGCGGTTTCGTGCTGCACGAACACGCGCTGTCGCTGTATGGCACCTGCGCCGCCTGCACCCAGCAGCAGCAAGCGGGCAAGAACTGAATTTCCGTAGCGTGCAGCAAGCAGGTGAAAAATATAAACCCGGCTTATCAAGTTGGGCATATTAGAATTTCACCTTATGCCACACTCGACACCCGCTCACCACCATACCCTGTTGCCGTCCCTCGCCGTGCTGGGCGGCCAGATTTCCGTCAACCTCGGCGCGGCGGTTGCCAAGCAACTGTTTCCGGTGATCGGCGTCGAAGGCATCACCGCTTACCGGGTCGGCTTTTCCGCCTTGCTGCTGATGCTGATCTTTCGTCCATGGCGCCAGAGGCTGGCCCAACGCGACATGCTCAACCTGCTGATGTACGGCAGCGTGCTGGGCTTGATGAACTTGCTGATCTACCGCGCCTTCAACCTGATACCGATCGGCATTGCCGTCGCGATTGAAGTCACCGGGCCGCTGGCCGTGGCGATGCTGTCATCGCGCCGGCCGCGCGACCTGGTCCCGGTGGCCGGCGCCGCCTTCGGCCTGTATTTGCTGTTGCCGCTGTCGGCCGGCCCCGGCCATCTCGATCCGGCCGGTATCGCGTATGCGCTGGGCGCGGCGCTGTGCTGGGCGCTGTACATCATCTTCGGCAAGCGCGCCGCCAGCTTGCAAGGCGGACAGGCGGTTGCCTGGGGCATGCTGGCCGCGTCGCTGTTCACGGTTCCGCTGGGCATCGCCTACTCCGGTGCGGCGATGCTGGCGCCCGGCATCGCGCTGACCGGACTGGCCATCGCCGTGTTATCCAGCATGGTGCCGTACACACTGGAAATTTTCGCCCTGCGCAACTTGCCGCAAGCCGTATTCGGCATGTTCAGCAGCGCCGCCCCGGCCGTCAGCGCGCTGGCCGGCATGCTGGTGCTGGGCGAGCACCTGAGCCTGGTGCAATGGCTGGCCATCGCCTGCATCGTATCGGCCTCGGCCTCGGCCTTCAGCGCACTCAGCCGGCAAAGAGCGGCATAAAGCGCCATCGATCTCCCGGACAGATCAAACTGCCTCGAGTGCGGATCAGGCATCATCAAAAAGAGTAATGCGAAGATCTTTGTATAAAACACTTGAAAAACCTAACAGTTAGGTTACCATGAAAATCTGCTCTCACAAAGGATACGATCTTGTCGTGCTAAGCCGCGATGAACATTGCCCACCGCATGTGCATGTCGGGGCCGACAAATGGAAGGCACGTTTCCGTTTCAGTTACTGGCATAACGATGTGCAACTATGGGATGTCAGCCCGGCCAAGAATCAGCCCACTGCCGCCGTACTGGAAGATTTGCGCCAAGTACTGCTGCAGGCCGCCAACTTGCGCAAGGCGCGCGAACAGTGGTGGCGCAGCACCGGCAGCGTCTGCCTCGACAATCAGATGTGGGATGTCGGCAAGGAAACCGTGGTCAACGTCAGAAGCAGTTTTTTCGGCACACGGACCATTCAAATGGCGAGCTTTAACGAAAAATTCTATATCACAGTCTTGCAATTATCCGGGCCACCCAACCATTTGGAGATCGCGCTATGAATACCATCAAGGCACGCAGTCACATCGATGAGCCTGTGACTGAAGCAATCCTACAGCAAGCCATTGTACGTTCGCGGGAACAGTCTGCGCCATTGCAAGCGACGACGCTACACTATCTGCCAGAGCAAAAACGCTTGTTGATCGGTTTCGCCGATGACAATGCGCTGGCCTTATCCACAAAAAACTATGTGGAATTGGCCGACTTAAGCGATGCGGAATTGAAACGTATGACGCTGGGCCTGAGCGGAACCGCGCTGTGCCTCGATGAACGCGATTTGCATATGTCCATCACCGGCCTGGTCTCTGCCAGCAAGCCGTTGATGGCGATGGCGCTTAGTTTGGCTGCCGTACGCAACGGCAGCAGCAATAGTGCGGCAAAAGCCCATGCATCCCGCCAAAATGGCTTAAAAGGCGGCCGGCCCCGCAAACTGGCGCCGGGGTGATACTCGTCAGGCGGACTCAAGCTTTCATTTAGCGAGCTGTTGATTTAGAATCGTCAAGGCATGCACTGGCCGCCGGCCATCGCACCATGCCTTGAAGGAAATCACGTGTCTGAGCACGCCCCATCGCACATCAACCACCGCTACCGCGCCTTCCTGTTCGACATGGATGGCACCATCATCAACTCGATCGCCGCGGCCGAACGCATCTGGGGCCAGTGGGCGACCCGCCATGGCCTCGATGTGGCCGCGTTCTTGCCGACCATACACGGCGCGCGCGGGGTGGACACCATCGCCAAGCTGAACTTGCCCAACGTCGATCCGCACGCCGAAGCGCTGTGGATTACCGAGGCGGAAATTATCGATGTGGCAGGCATTATCGAAATCGCCGGCGCGGCCAACTTTTTAAAGTCGCTGCCGGCCAGCAAATGGGCGATCGTCACGTCGGCGCCGCGGGCCCTGGCGATCGAGCGCTTGAGGGCGGCCGGCATGCCGTTGCCGCAGGTAATGGTCACCGGCGAAGATGTCAGCGCCGGCAAGCCGCATCCCGATTGTTATCTGCTGGCCGCCGACAAGCTGGGCGTCGACGCCGCCGATTGCCTGGTGTTTGAAGACGCAACCGTCGGCATCCTGGCCGGCCAGGCGGCCGGCGCCAACGTGATGGTGGTCACCGCCACCCACGCCCATGCGATCGATACGCCGCACGCGACGATCGCCAGTTACGACACCATCGTGGCCAGCGTCGATGGCGACGGTTTTATCGTGCTGGACCGGCGCGCCGGCTGAGCCCGCAACATCCCGGCCTCACACCAGCGCGGGATAGCCGTGCTCGCGCGCCTCGCGCTCCAGTTGCATGATACGCGCGTAATCTTGATGCGGGCGATGCTGGAACCCGCTGATATGCAGCGATTGCATCAATTGCGCCAGTCGCGGGCCGGGTTCCAGCAAAGCCTGGCGCAATTGGCGCAGCACTGCTGGCGGCACGTTTTTGCCGGCAACCATCGGCAAGCCCGGCGACGGCGCCGAGTACTGCAAGATGGACAGCCCTTCCAGCCATGCCGGATTTTCTTGCTGCAAATAGGCAAAGGTGACGCAATCGACCGCCGCGATATCGGCCGCGCCATCGCGCACCAGCCCCAGGCTGGCAACGTGGCTGCCCGACCATGTCACGCCGCCAAAGAAGCCGCCATCGCGGGCCAGCGGCGCGACCGCATGGCGCAACACATTCATGCCGCTGTTCGAAGCGGGATCATTTGCCGCGGCAATGTGCCCGCGCGCGTCGGCCAGGCTGCTGATCGGACCATTGCTGCGCACCACGATGGCGCTCGAATAATCGCTGCCGCTACAGCCGGCCACGGCGTAGCATGGCGTGGCGAGCAGTTGCACATGGTCTTGCAATTGCGTCATATACGGATAACCGCAAGTCTGGCTGAACAACAAATCCGGGTCTTTCCAGCTGTCAGGCAATAGCGGTTGACGTTGCAGTTCGACCTGGCCGATCCAGCCGCCGGCCCGCAACGCGTCGATCAGCGTGTCGAGCACGGCTTCATAAACGTCGCGCACCGGTACCGACACGTTATACATAGGCAAGGCAATTTTCCAGGTCATCAGCTTATTCCGGCATATGGGGGTGGACGGGCGCATCGATGGCGCTAAAACCGAAACGACGCATCAACTCGCCATAACCGTTGACATGAAAACCGCCGCTGCGCCGTATGTAGGCCGCGCGCCGCGCCTGGTACACGCGCGGGATCAAATACCATGGTAGCGATGGAAAGTCATGATGCACCAGATGCAAATTATTATTCAGGAATAACAGACTGAATACCGGACCCGCCTCGTTGATGACGATGCGCTGCTTGTGGTCTTGCGCCGGCCGGTGTTCATAATACGAGCGGATCTTGTTGATCGACTGCGCCGGATAGGAAATCGCCACGATGTAATACCACGGCGACATGCCGAATAGCGCATGGATCGCCCACAGCAAAACGGCCACCATGGCAAAGTGAATCAGCCACATCGGCACGTCTTGCCAATTGCCGCGCAAGGGCTGGCGTATCGCTGCACTGAACACGCCGCCTATCGACAGCGCCGGACCGACCAGCATGCGGCCCCAGAAGGTCTTGTTAAACCAGTGCAGCTTTTGCATCGGCTTGCTCATCGTGGCCCAGGTTGCCGGCGACACATAATAACTTTCGGTGTCGAGCGCCGGCATCGTCAAATGAAAGTCGACGTGATGCCGCAAATGGCTGTCGCGGTACAGCCGGTAGGGGTACCAGATGGTCAGCGGCGCATAACCGAAGATCCGGTTGAGCCAGGGCCATGGCGTTGGGTGTCCGTGGATCAATTCGTGTTGCAGCGACATATACCAGGCGCACCACCAGATCATCAGCGCGGTGCCGGGCAGCGGACCGATCTGCTTCCAATAGGCCAGCGTCGCGCACCAGCCGCTATAAATGACGACGATCAACAGCCAGGTCGGCCATTCGGCCAGCCACAAGCGGCGCCCCCGTTCGCTGGAAATATGCGTATGCTGTTCCGCGTCGATGTATTCCGAACGTGCATGTGTCAATACTGATGATCCCATATGGCCGTGCTTCCCTGGTGACGTAATCGTGCCTTACAGCCTGATGTCCAGCAGCGCTTCGATGCGGCGGATGCCGTCGTCGCGCTGGATGAGCGTGGTGGCCGCCGCGATGTCCGGCGCCAGTATCCGGTCTTGCGTGTAAGCATCGACGTGCTCGCGCAGCACGGCCAGCGCGGCACGGGTGCCCGGCGCCAGCGATGCCAGCGGATAAAATTGCAGCGCCTGTCCTGCCGCCAGGTATTCCAGCGCCAGTATCCGTTCGGTGTTGGCGATCACTTGCAGGGTTTTCAGCGCGGCCGGCGTGGCCAGGCTCAGATGGTCTTCCTGCAAGGCCGACGTCACATAGTTGTCGACCACCATCGCTTGCGACAGCACCTTGTTTTCGGCGACCAGCGATGCGGCGACGTATTGCACGATCATCAAACCGGAATTGAGACCACTGTTTTCCACCAGGAAGGCCGGCAAGCCGCTGACCAATGGATTGACCAGCCGGTCGATGCGCCGCTCGGCAACGCCACCCAGTTCGGCCAGCGCAATGCTCAGCAAATCGGCCGCGAAGGCCATCGACTGGCCGTGCGGATTGGCTTGCGACAGCACCCGGTAATCGTCGGGCCTGCCCAGCACCAGCGGGTTGTCGGTGGCCGAGGCCAGCTCGGTATTAACTTGCTTCGCAACATGCTCGACCTGGTCGCGGGTGGCGCCGTGGATGTGCGGCACGGCGCGCAAACTGAGCGCGTCTTGCGTGCGAATGCCTTGCGCGGCAGCCAGCACCGTGCTGCCAGCCAGCAAGGCGCGCAAGTTGCGGCCGACGATTTGCGCGCCGCCATGCGGTTTCAGCGCCAGCACGTCGGTATCGAAGGCGGCGGTCTGGCCGCGCAGCGCTTCAAAACTCATCGCGGCAATGATGTCGGCCCATTTTTGCAGCCGCACCGCATGATGCAAGGCAACGCATAACAGGCCGGTCACGCACGGCGTGCCGTTGACCAGGCTCAAGCCGTCCTTGGCGCCCGGCACTAATGGGCTGAGCCCCGCATCGGCCAGCGCATCCTTGGCGTCGATCACCTTGCCCTCGATCCGGACTTGCCACAAACCAGCCAGCGGCAAGCCGATATGCGCCATATGGGTCAGGTAGCCGACCGAACCGCGCGACGGCACCAGCGGGATCAAGTTGAGATTCAGCAGCGCCAATAAACCATCGACCAGCTCCGGGCTGATACCGGATTTGCCATGGCTGTAATTGGCGACCTGGGCGCAGATGATGGCGCGCACCAGCTCATCCGGCAACGCGTCGCCGACGCCGCAAGCGTGGCTTTTCAAGGTATTCAACGACAATTCAGCCAGCGACGCCGGCTGCAGCACCTGGTCGCACAAGGCGCCGAGGCCGGTATTGATGCCGTATGCGCGCACGCCATCGGCGACGATGCGTTCGACGATGCGCCGCGCATTCAGCAGGCGTTGCCGGACCGCCGGGCTCAAGGCCAGTGGCGCGCCGCGCGCCACGCGGACCACGGCGCGCCAGTCCAGCGCCGCTTCATCGAGCAAGACCATCGGATTTTCCATTTTCATTAGCAACTCCCGTTCAGCGCCATGGCGTAAGGCAACGTTCCAGCACGCGCATCGAATAATCGCAAGCGATCGCCAGCAACGCGACGGCCAGCGCGCCTTCCATCACCTGGGTCGCATTGTTGACAGCCAGGCCGGAAACAATCGGCGTGCCGAGGCTGACGCCGCCGGCCATCGGCGCCAGCGACGCGGTGGCGACCGACAACACCAGGCTGGTGCGCAGACCGGCCAGGATGGCCGGCAACGCCAGCGGCAATTCGACCGTCCACAACAACCGCGACGAATCCATGCCGATGCCTTGTGCAGCCCGCTTGATATCGCCATCGACTTGCCGCAAACCGGTCAACGCGCCCTGCACCGTCGGCATCAAGCCATAGGCAAACAAGGCGAAAATGATCGCCTGCGAGCCAAAGCCGAAGATCGGCGTGGCCAGGAACAGCACCGCCACCGGCGGCAAGGTCTGGCCTATCGTCGCGCTATTGGCGATCAGCGGTAAAAAGGTTTTACCGCGACTGCGCGTGGCCCAGATCGCCAACGGCAAGCCCAACAGCAACACGCCGGCCATCGCGGCGGCGACAATCAGGACATGGCTTTGCGCCGCCTCGACCAGGCTGATGCGCTGGTACAGCACCGGCTGGCCAGCCTCCCCCAGCGGCGCCAATAAAGCGTGCCACCAGGCTTCATGGCTGTACAGCAACCACAACACAGGCCAGCACAGCAAGCCCGGCGCATGACGGTTTAAAAAGAATTTACTCATCGTCATGCCAGCGACGCAAAATCGGCCAGCGACACATGGCCGACCGCGACGCCGCTGGCGTCGACCACCACCAGCGCGGATTGACCGCCGAGCAGTTTACTCAGCGCACTGCGCGCGCTGGTCGACAGTCCTACCCGTTCGGCCCCGGCCAGGCCGGCCCCGGGCGCATCGTGGCGCATGAAGTCGCCGACGCTGTGACGGCCCAGCCGCTTCAATTCCGGCTCTTGCCCGATGAATTGGGCGGTGAACGGGTCGGCCGGATGGCGCAGCATGGTGTCGGGATCGGCGTATTGCACCACTGAACCTTCGCGCATCAGGCAAATCTTGTCGCCGAGACGGATCGCTTCATCGATATCGTGCGTAACAAAAACGATGGTCTTGCGCACGTCGCGCTGGATGCGCAGCAATTCTTCCTGCAATTGTTCGCGGGTGATCGGATCGACGGCGCTGAACGGCTCATCCATCAGCAACACCGCCGGATCGGCCGCCAGCGCGCGGGCGATACCGACCCGCTGCTGCTGCCCGCCCGACAATTCCTTCGGATAGCGATTGCCGAACTGATGCGGATCGAGTCGCACCAGCGCCAGCATCTCGTCGGCGCGGCGCAAGCGCCTGGCCTTGTCCCAGCCCAGCAAATGGGGCACGACGGCAACGTTTTCGCGTATCGTCAAATGCGGGAACAAGCCGGCGTTCTGGATCACATAGCCGATCGAACGGCGCAGCAAGACCGGATCGATGTCCAGCGCGTCCTTGCCGTCGATAAAAATCCGGCCGCCGCTCGGTTCGATGATGCGGTTGACCACCCGCAGCAAGGTCGACTTGCCGCAACCGGACGGGCCGATCAGCACCACCAGCTTGCCGTGGTCGATTTCCAGGTTGACCCGATTCAACGCCACCACGCTGTCGTAATGCTTGTCGATGTGACTCAAACGTATCATCTCCAAGCTCCCCGTGGCGTCAGCGCCCAAGCCAGCAAGCGGGTCAAGGCGTCGGCGCCGAAGGCCAGCGCGACCACCGGCAACGATCCCAGCAACACCAGGTCGGACACCGATTGTTCCGTGCCGCGCAACAGGAAAAACCCGAGGCCGCCGGCATTGACCAACACCGCGACGGTAGTCAAGCCGATCAGCAGCAGCAACGCTCCCCGCACGCCCTGCACCAGGAAGGGCGCGGCCAGCGGCAATTCGACGCGCCAGAAAATTTGCCGGCTACTCATGCCCATGCCGCGCGCCGCTTCGAGGATCGCGGCCGGCACGCTGCCCAGGCCGGCATGGGTATGCACCACGATCGGCCAAATGCCATACAGCACCAGCGCGACGATGGCCGGCGCCGCACCGAGGCCGCGCAAGCCCAGCTCGGCCAGCGTGGCCGAAGCATGCAGGCTGGCGATAAAAGCGGCGCCGTCCGCCATCAATTGATACACCGTCAAACCGAACACCGGCAGCAATACAAGCAGCCCCAGCGCAATGACCACGCCATATACGGTCAACAACAGCGGCTGCGGCCAGCGTTTCAGCAGCAGCCAGCCGGCGCCGGTTAACACCAGCAAGGCCAGCGCAAACAGCAGCGCACCAGCCACCGTCACCTGCCGGCCATAGACCGACAGCAAGGGCAGCAGCAAGCCGAACAAGGCAATCGACGGCACGGTTTGCAAGAAACCTGTGACGCTCAGCAGCACACCTTCACAAGCCGGTTTGCGCACCGCCAGCACGCCGATCGCCGCGCCGGCCAGGATAACCAGCGGCAAGGCCGCACCGACCAGCAAGATGTGGCGCAGGAATTCTTGCTGGAATACATCAGCGACTTCCCGGTATTCCAGCACGATGCCGAGGTGGCGGTACGGCGCGGCGCCGGCCAGCGCGGCCAGCACCAGCAGCGGCGCCGGCAGCCATAACGGCGCTTCGGCGTGCAGCGCGAACAGCGCGATATACAGCGCGGCCAGGCTGCTCCATGCGCCGGCGCCGATGCCGACGCGGGAAAATTCATTGTCGGCGGTCAGGTGCAGCGCGCCCCAGGTCAATGCGGCAAAACACGCGCCGGCGGCGATGCTCAAGGCCAGCGCCAGCGCCGCCTTGCGCAACTTGCCTGGCGCCAGCACCGCGCTGACACCGAACAGCAGCCAGGCGCCGGCAGCCAGGCCGCCCCAGCCCGGATTCAACGCAAACAGGGAGTAGTCATCGCCCAATGGCATCACGCGGTTCAGGCGCAACACGACAAACGGCCACTGCAAGGACAGCAGGCCAAGCAGCGCGGCACACAGCGCGATGCTGTTCGGCCGCGCCGAAAATCCGGGCCATCTGATACCGGACTTGCCGGCCAACGGCAATCGCATCCGCAGCGCGCTGCTCATTTCAAAAAGCCTTTTTGTTTCAAATACTGTTCGGCGACCTTGGCCCCGGACTGGCCGCCGACGACGATTTTGGTGTTCAGGCGCGACAGCGTGGCCACGTCCAGCGTCGCGAAGATCGGCTCGATGATGGCGGGAATGCCGGGATATTTCTTCAGCGCCGCGCTGCGTATCGTCAGCAAGGGTTGCGACACATCGACGGCGCCGGCGTTGTCGGTCAGCGCCACCAGTCCCAGCGCGGGAATCTGGCCGTCGGTGGTGTACGCCATCGCCGCGTTGGCGCCGCTGGTGCCTTGCGCCGCCGCCGTCTCGGTCTGTGCGGTATTGCCGCCCGGCAGGATAATCAATTGCGCCGGTTTTAATCGGAATCCATACACTTTTTCAAACGCCTTCAAGCCATCGTCGCGGTCGACGAATTCCTGGCTGACCACCACTTTAAAGGTTTTTCCGGCGTTGATGTAACGCGCCAGGTCCGACCAGGTGGCGATTTTCTCGGCCCTGGCCAGCTTTTGCGGAATCGCCACGCCATAACTGACGCTGGCCGGCGCCGGTTTCAGCCAGACGATCTGGTTCTGTTCCAGGTCGGCCCTGGCGCCGGCCGCGTAACCCCTGGCCCCATCCTTGAAGATGCCGGGTTCAAACTTGACGTTCTTGATCAGGTAAGGCGCGTTGCCGCTGTATTCGGGATAGGCGTCGATTTCCCCTTCCAGCAAGGCCTTGCGCACTACCTGGGTGGCGCCGGTGCCGCACTTGTCCCTGACCTTGATGCCATGCGCCGCCAGCGCCAGCCTGACCATCGGGCACAGCAGCGAAGCTTCCGTGTCGATCTTGGAACCGATGGTGATGCCGGTCTCGGCCGGTTCAGCCTGCGCCGGCCCGCATAACAGGGCCGCGCAGATGGCCCAGACCGGCCAGTGCCGAGGGGAAGCAGATGTCATGTCAATCTCCAGGAAAAAGTGCGGCGCCGCTTAAAAACGCGTCTTGAAACGCAGGCCGATGGTGCGCGGACGCGCCATGTACAAGGCATTGCCCGGCTGGATCGCGATCACGTTCGGCGTTACGTCGCTGACCTTGGTGCCGTTGGTCAAGTTGCTGCCGAACAGGCCGACTTCGTAGCCGCGCGTTTTATAGGTCAGCGTCGCGTTGACCATGTTCGACGACGGGATTTCTTCGTAGCTGCCTTGCGCCTTGGCAAAGTTAGTGTAGGAATCGCCACGATAGGCATAACTGGCCGAAACGCCGATTTCATCCGAACCCGACAGCGGGATGCTGTAGCCGACGGTGGCGTTGGCGGCGAAGTGCGGCGCATACGGCGTGCGGCTGCCGGCCGGAATGTTTTGCGCGGCGATGCCGGTCACCACGGTATCCTTGGCATAGGCATTGTTATACGACGCGCTCAGGCCGAAAGTGGCGCGGCGGGTCAGCTTGAACGCGGTTTCCAGTTCCAGGCCCTGGCTGCGGATCTTGCCGGCGTTCAGCGTGTAGTAATAGGTGCACGGCAATTTATTGAAGACCTGCACATCGCTCCACTCGATCACGTAAGCGCTGACGTTGAAGGTCATGCGGTGGTCCAGCAAAGTGTTTTTCGAGCCGACTTCATAGTTCCACAAGCTGTCCGGCGCAAACGTGGTCGGCGCGTTCACGCCGCACAGCTTGAACGGCACCGGCTGGTTATTGCCGCCATAACGGAAGCCCTTGCCGGCGCTGGCATACAGCATGTGATCCTGGTCGAGCCGGTAAGCGGCGGCAAAGCGCGGGTTGGCGCCTTGCGAGGTGGCGCTGCTGCTGCTGGTTTCGGGCGTGCCGACCGGCGACGCCGGCGTGGCGCCGACCAGGTTGCCGAACAGGCCGGAAAAGCGCAGGTCGAAATCCTGGGTGCCACGGAACAGGCGCAAGCCGGCCGTCAGATCGAGTTTATCCCACACGGTGTAAGTGCCTTCGGCAAACAGCGCGACCTGGCGCGACTTGGTGTTTTGCAAGCCGGAAAAGAAGTTATCCGGGGTCGACGCCAGTTCGTTGGTTTGCGAGTTATAACCAGGGAAATTATGGGTGGCCGCGAAACGCGCATCGAAACCGACCGTCGGCTCTTCCTGCACCACGTGGCGCTTGCCGCTTTCAAAGAACGCGCCGGCGGTCCATTTCAGGGGACCGGTGCTGTTCGAGTTGAGCCGCAATTCCTGCGCAAAGTCGGTCACTGCATTGGCGATCTGGTAAGCGGCTTGCATCAGCGGCGGATTGCCGCCGAAAATGAAGGCGGTGGCCGGATATTGCGCCGACTGCACATACAAGGTGTCGCGGTGCAGATAAGAGGTGGACGACACCAGTTGCGCGCCGCCCAGGTCGTAATTCAGCGCAACGTTATACAGTTGCAGGTTGTCATTGCTTTTTTGCGGCAGCAAGGCGATCGTGGTGTATGGCGCCAGGTCGGCGTAGGCGTCGTTGATGCCGCCCTTGATATTCGACGAAGTGACGCTGGCGTCCACCGTCAAGTCGCGGCTGGCGCGCAAGCGCAGCGCGGCGCGGCCCTGGTTGGTCGACACGGCGTTGGTGGTGTCGCCGGTCAGGGCATTTCTGACATAACCGGAATCATTGCCGGTGTAAGCAGCCAGGCGCAAGCCGAGCACGTCATCCTTCAACGGGATGTTGACCATGCCGCGCAGATTATGGTTGTTGCCGCCGAAGCCGGAGGTGCGTGAACCGACCGCTTCCAGCGAGCCGAACAGCTCGTTGGTGTCGGGTTTCTGGGTAATCTGGCGCACCGCGCCAGCCATCGCGCCGGCGCCGAACAGCGTGCCCTGCGGGCCCTGCAATACTTCGATGCGCTCCAGGTCGAGCACTTTCAAATCAGGATTGCTGGATTTCAAGGTCACCGGCATATCGTCGACATACACCGCCACCAGCGACGCATCCTGGATTTCAGACGGCACGATGCCGCGCACCACCAGCCCGCGCATGGTGATGTTGTTGACGCCCGGCCCCTGCTCTTGCACGCTCATCGCCGGCACCGCGCTGGCGATATCGGTCAGGTTGCCGAGCCCAAACTTGGCCAGGCTTTCCGGCTGCAATACCGTGATCGCGGCCGGCACTTTTTGCACATCGACCGAGCCGGCGGCACGCGTGGCCGTCACTTCGACCCGCTCGATCGTATCCGAACCGCCAGCCGAAGCGGCTTGCTGCGCCTGCGCCGGCGATGTAAGGACTACAGCCGATAGTACGACCAAGGTACCATGACCAATCAAATGCTTTCCCATTACCATCCCTTAGAGTTAATTTTTAGTATTTTTTAATACAGCACCAGCATTTTGCTACAGCAATGAGATTGGGTGTCAGCATTGGATGCGCCGCGACCGGCGCCATGGAAGCCGGTACCAAGGGCAAGATCGTCGCCAGCGCCGGATACGTGGAGAACCGCACTTCGGTAAAGAGCATCACCATCAGAAAAAGTATATACAAGTTAAAAAACCTTGAATACGAAGAAAAATATGCTTATTTATACGAAATTTGATAATGAAAAAAAGACGCTGCAGCAGCTGGCCCGACGCGGCCCCATGGCCCGGACGGCGCAGCGGCGGCCGGCAAGCGCCACTTGTTAACAAAATCTGTGGATAAGTTTGTTCACAAGGCAGGGCCGTGGATGGCAAGTTATTGTTTAAAAAGGGAAAAGAATTGCTGCACTTTTTCTTGGCAGGTGGAAAAATCTGGCGCGGCCGATGGCTGTATGTTCAACTTTGTTCAATTTCGGCAAGCTGACGTCCAATCTGTCTTATCTTCCGTATATGACATTGAAAACTAAAGACTTATTTAGTATGCATGGCCGCTGAAATAGCGCAACATTACGTCATCGCGCAATAAAAAACACGAAAGAAGCAATATGGATGATTTCAACTGGGACGACCTGCGCTTTGTCCTGGCGGTGGCGCGGCACGGCTCGGTCGCCGCGGCGGCACGGATTTTGAAGGTCACGCACGGGACGGTCTTGCGGCGCCTGCAAAAAACCGAGTTGACGCTGGGCACCCGCATTTTCGACCGGCTGGCGGCCGGCTACAAGGGGGCCGAAGGCGGCAAGCTCCTGATCGCCGCCGCCGAAACGATCGAGGCCACCGTCAATGAAACGCGGCGCCGGCTATCGGGACAGCGCGCCGAAGTGGACGGCAAAATCCGTTTCACCACCACCGACGCGCTGATGGAGTGCATGGTGTCGCCGATCCTGGCCAGCTTCCGCGCCAAATATCCCGCGATCACCGTCGAAGTGATGATCTCGAACAGCCAGCTGGACTTGCAGAAACACGCGGCCGACATAGCGCTGCGCCCCTCCGTCGCACCACCGGACAAGCTGGTCGGCAAGCGCCTCGGCCCGCTGGTGTTCGGCCTGTATGCGACGCCCGGCTACCTGGCACAAGCGGACGTGGCCAGCGTGGCCGGCCTGTACTGGCTGCTGCCGGACGGCGCGTTGGAAAACTCGTCGGTGTCGAGCTGGCTGCAACGGGCGCTGCCGAATCAGCCGGCCGCGCTGCGGGCCAACTCCTTCATCGTGCTGCGCCAGCTGGCCGAAGCGGGACTCGGCGTGGCGCCGCTGCCGGTGATGCTGGTACGGCCAGGCTCGCCGCTGCGCTGTGTCAGCATGGTGCCGAAGTCCGGCAATTCCGAACTGTGGCTGCTGACGCATGCGGATTTGCGCTATGCGACACGGATCAAGCTGTTTATCGAACACATGGCCGAGCATGTGCGGCAACAACGCGATCTGTATGGCAACGGCGGCCAATACGCCATCTGGCCGGAAACCATGCTGCAAGCCCCGTCCAGTACAGCGTAATCCGGCGCGGCAGCGTGCTTCCGGCTCACAGATGACCTCCCGGGCCTCGATAAACGGTGCGAACGGCCGCGCGCCCAGTATCGCTTCGAACGGACCGGCCGGCGTGGCAGAAGCGCGGCCGGATCGAGCACGTCCATTTAAACTCGCACTTTTACCACAATTACCGTTCAAGAAGCCTTCAGGTCATGCCCTCAGCCGGCGTCGTGATCGTCTTCCTGGCGCAGCGCCTCCAGGTAGTTGTAGACGGTATAGCGCGACACTTCCAGCGCGGCGGCGGCCCGCTCCACTCCGCCCTTGACGATGAACAGTCCGCGCTGCAGCATGTTCTTCACCGCCAGCGTCTTCTCCTTTTTGTTCATCATCGACACCGGCTTGCCGTGCAGGCGCACCGCATCGCTGATAATCTCGCGCATCAAGACATCCATATCCGGCAGCACCGCATCGGCCGGCCCGCTCTGCGGCTGCGGATGCAGCAATTTGGTCAGAAAGCTGTGGGCCATCTGGAAATGACTCAAATCGGCGTTCACGCACAGCGCCGCGTAAAGGTCGCCATTGGCGTCGCGGAACAGCACGGTCGCGGACTTCAGTTCGCGGCCGGAGCGCGTCACGGTCGCATAGCTGGCCATCACCGAATGCACCGCCTCGCCGCGCACCGACAGCTGTTCGGTGGCGTCGATAAACGCCTTGTCGTTCTTCAGGCCGCCGAGGATCGAAGCGCCCAGCCCCCGATCGGACACATGGCCATTGGCCAGCGCCACCACGGAAGTCTCAGGCTGGGTCAGATCGTGCAGCACCACTTCGATATGCGGGCCGACAATACCGCCCAGCATGTCGACGATGGGATGCAGTGCACTCATCAGCAGTCTGCGCTCCGTGACGATCTCCGGAGACAATGTGGCGCGCTTTTTAGAGAGCATGAAGGGATCCGATCCTGAATGGCGGTGTAGGAAAAATAAGCAAAGCGACAAGCAGGCATACTATATCAACAATTTGTTGCATTCGTAAGGAGAGACGCTGCGGTGCGCGGCCACAGCGCGGCAGATACGGCCATTCGGTGGCTCGTCGAAAAACAACAAAATGTATAAATTCCAGGAATTATCCACATTTCATGTAAAAATTCTTTCCACCGCCAGGCGCGCCGCCCGAACTGCCCGACCGGCGCTCGTTCCTGTCCGGCGACCTCTGCTAGCTCGACTCCGGTTTCCGGCACCCGCCAGCATCGGCGTCAAGCGGGCCGTCGATGCCCACCTGAAGCACCGCATGCTGTCGCCATCCGGCACGCCGCTGGACCGGGACCAGGTGCGCGCCAAGTTCGCCCGCCTGGTCAATGCCGACGCCGACGACATCGCCTTCGTGACCACGGCGGTCCGCTTGCATTCTCATCAAGAAGCGGCCGGCTTCGCCGCTGCCGCCAGCATCATTTCATTTGAACCTGTATCACACTATCACGTATCCAGCGTGCACAGGCATGGCGCATGCTGTCGATTTTTTGAAATAGGCTTGATGAAAATGTGCATTTCCGGACACGCCCTCAACGCCTAATATTCAGCAGTCTCGACACCACAGAAACCATTATTATGAAGTCAACAATTTGCACTTCCGGCCTGCTGCTTGCAGCCGGCATCCTGCCCCGCGTCAGCCATGCGTCCCGGGAAATCGAACCTTCCCACAGCCACACGTCATCGCTGGCGACCTGACAGTGCGCGGCAAGACCGTGCCGGTGGAATTCAATACCACGATGGCGCAGCAAATCATGAATCCGTTCCTGAAAGTGCCATCGGTCGATTTTTCCGGCAGCGCCCATGTCAGCCGCAGCGCATTCGGCATACGCACTGATCCGGCCGCGATCGCGGACGACGTGGAATTGATGTTTCAGCTGGAAATGAACAAAGTATCTTGATCACGACTCTCCGACTCACCCGCCGCACTGACGCGGCATTTCAACAAAGGATCATCAACATGGCAACCGCCACTTTCATCAACAGCCGCCCGCAAGCGGCGACCACCACAATCAACGAGGTAACAGCATGACCCAGATAATCATCGGCGCCACCGACGCCCAAGGCCACACTTCACCGATGCTGTTCATCGCCGCCGACCTGGTGCGCCGCGGCCACCAGGTGTCGTTCATCACCGGCATCCAGTTCCAGGCCGCCGTCGAAAAAACCGGCGCCACCTTCGTGCGCGTCAGCGGCGCCGCCGAATTCGACCAGGCCCTCTTCGTCTCGCCGGAACGCCTGGCGCTGCAAGGGCTGGACCAGGTCAAGTACGACCTGAAACACCTGGTCGTTGACGCCATGGCCGACCAGTACCGCACCTTGCAGCGGGTGCTGGCGCAATTCGGCGACGACCAGGCGGTGGTCTTGACCGAATCCGGCTTCTACGGCGTGGCGCCGGCATTGCATGGCGCCCCGGGCGTGCGCGCCAAGGGCTATGTGGTGGTCGGCACCGTGCCGCTGATGTTGAGCAGCATCGACACCGCGCCGGGGGGCGCGGGCTTGCCGCCCGACAGCACGCCGGAAGGACGAGCCCGCAACGCGGCCCAGAACGAATTCTTCAAACAGACGCTGTTCGGCGAAACGCAAGTGCTGTATGCGCAAGAACTGGCGCGCCTCGGCGCGACCGAACCGGCTTCGTTTATCCTGGAAACCATGGCTACGCACGCCGACAAATACCTGCAATTGTCGGTCGAGGAATTGAGCTATAAACGGTCCGACTTGCCAGCCCATATAGAATTCGTCGGCGCGCTGCCGTCGCCGCCCTCGGACGCCAAGCTGCCCGACTGGTGGCAAGATGTGCTCGATGCGGAACAGGTGGTGGTGGTGACCCAGGGCACCATCGCCAACAGCGACTTCAGCCACCTGATCGAGCCGACGCTGGAAGCGCTGGCGGGCCTGCCGGTGCTGGTGGTGGCCGCCACCGGCAGCGACGCCGTGCCGGCCCACGTGCCGGCCAATGCGCGGGTAGCCAGGTTTGTGCCGTTCGTCGACCTGCTGCCGCATACCAGCATTCTGGTCAGCAACGGCGGTTTTGCCGGCACCCAGCAAGCGCTCAGTTTCGGCGTGCCGATGGTGCTGGCCGGTGAAACCGAAGACAAGATCGAAGGCAATGCGCGCACCGCCCACAGCGGCGCCGCGATCAACCTGAAGACCCAGCGTCCGACAGTGGCGGCGATCCGCGCGGCGGTCGAGCACATCCTGGCGACCGCCAGCTACCGCCAGCACGCGCGCCGGCTGCAAGCCGAATACGCCGGCCTGGATCCGTACGCGGCCATCGCCGCCGCCATCGCCGTATTCGATACCAAGTAATCAGGCATCCAGTTCGCGCAAGCGGCGCTTGACCTCTTGCTGGAAGGCCGGCGCCAGCAGGATGCCGCGGTGATCGACGCCCGGCACCACGCTGGCGCCGGCCAGTTCGGCGTGGGCGCTCCAGTCGCGCAAGCCCGGCGCGCGCCGCTCCAGCGATGCGCCGGCCCGGAACGCGTGCAGCGGCGCCCGCAATGGGACGCCGCTGGCGTAACGGTAGCGGTCCATGATCAGCGCATTGTCGAACGCCACCCACAGGCTGTATTCGCCGCTGCCGAGCTCCGGCCCATCCAGCGGCAGTTCGGCTTCGTCCAGCAAGTGCCGCAGCGCGGCGCTCCGTTCGTCCGCCGTCATGCGCCCAAACAGCTGGCGCCAGCGCCCGGCCATCGCGGAACGCTCCAGCCAGCGCGCCAGTTTTTGCTCCGCCGCCGCGCTTTCCTGTTGCGTCAAGCCGCGCCGCGGCAGCGTGGGACTTTCAAACACATCGACCAGGCAGACCAGCGCCACCGGCTGCTTGCGCTCCTGCCCCCCTTCCCGTTCAAGCTCGCGCGCGGTGGCGAACGCCAGGTCGCCGCCGAACGACCAGCCCAGCAAGGCGCACGGCCGGCCGCCGGCATCGGCGCGGATGTGGGCGGCGTAGCGGCGCGCCAGTTGTTCCAGTTCCAGCCCATCCCAGCGCGCGGCCGTCAGCGCGTGGCAGACAAAGCTCTGCACCGGCCGGTCCTGCCCCAGCGCCTGCACCAGCGCCGCATATTCGCTGGAATTGACGTTCAGTCCCGGGAAGCAGTACAGCGGCATGCCGGCGCCGGCGCGGTTCATCCGCACCACCTCGCAATGCGCCGCCTGGTCCGCATCGGGCCGCACATCCAGCCTGAGCGCCTGCTGCATCAATCGCGGCGTGTTGAACACATCGGCCAGCGCCAGGCTGGCCTCGCCGAAGCGCCGCTGCACCTGGCGCAGCAGGCGCAACGCCAGCAGCGAATTGCCGCCCAGCGCAAAAAAGTCATCGCCGCGTCCGACGCCGGCGACTTGCAGCACCTCGCGCCAGATCCCGGCCAGCGCAATTTCAGCGGCGCCCTGCGGCGCCTCGCGTGCGCACAAGGCGCCGGTTTGCGGCCGCGGCAGCGCATTGCGGTCGACCTTGCCGGCCGGACTGAGCGGCAGCGACGCCAGGACCACGATACGCGCCGGCACCATATAGTCGGGCAAGGCCAGCGCCAGCGCCCGCTTCAATGCGGTTTCGTCCGGCACGGCGCCGGCATCGGCCGTCAGGTAGGCCAGCAACTGGCCGGCGTCGGCGATCACCGCCGCTTCGCGCACGCCGGGCTGGCGCAGCAGCTGCGACTCGACTTCGCCCAGCTCGATGCGAAAGCCGCGCACCTTGACCTGCTGGTCGATGCGCCCCAGGTACAGCAGCTGGCCGTCGGCGCGCCAGCGCACCAGGTCGCCGGTGCGGTACAGCCGCGCGCCGGCTTCGCCGCCGGGATCGGCGATGAACTTCTCGGCCGACAGGCCGGGCCGGTTCAGGTAGCCGCGCGCCAGCAGCGCACCGCCGATGCACAGCTCGCCCGAAACGCCCGGCGCCACCGGATTCAGGTCGCCGTCGAGCACATGGAAATGGCGTCCGGCCAGCGGACGGCCGATCGGGGTGCCGGCCGGCAGCGGCTCGGCGCCGGACACGCAGGCATGGCAGTCGTAGACGCTGGCGGTGACGATGGTTTCGGTCGGGCCATAGCTGTTGAGCAGCTTGACCCGGCCCAGGCCGGCCCCGGCCCACGCGCGCATGCCTTCGGGCGGCATCGCCTCGCCGGTGGCGTGCACCTGGCGCAGCGCGCCGTAGTCGCGCGCACCGTGCTCGGCAAAATCCTGCGCCAGCAAGAACCAGTAGGCGGTGCTCAGGTCGGCCACGCTGATGCGCTGTGCGATCACTTCACGGTAAAAGCGCGCGCTGTCCCACAGTTGCGGACCGCGCAGCACCACCGCGGCGCCGATGCACAGCGGCGGGAACAGCTGTTCGACAAAGCCGTCGAAATTAATCGTCGAAAACAGCAGTACCCGGTCAAGCGGCGTCAGGCCGAAGTAGCCGAGCGCCACCCGGGTATGCCCGCTCAGCGCGTGGTGTTCCACGCCGATGCCCTTCGGCTTGCCGGTCGAGCCGGAGGTGTAGATGACGTAGGCCAGCTGGGCTGGATCGACGGCGATGCGGGGATTATCGCTGTCGTAACCGTCCAGCGCCAGCGTATCGACATGAATCTTGCGGCCCGCCGGCGGCAGCACCGGCGCCAGCGCGGCGGTGGTCAGCATCAGCGCGATGGCGCTGTCGTCGACCATCGCGGCCAGCCGCTCGCGCGGATAGTCCGGGTCCAGCGCGACATAGGCGGCGCCGCTTTTCAGTATCGCCAGCACGCCGACCACCAGTTCGATCGAACGCGGCAGCGCGATGCCGATGCGCGTCTCGGCGCCGGCGCCCTGCGCCACCAGATAATGCGCCAGCCGGTTGACGCGCCGGTTCAATTCCGCGTAACCGAGCTCCAGGCCGTCGAACAGCAGCGCCGCCGCGTCCGGCGTGGCCAGCGCCTGGCGCTCGAACAGCCGCATCACCGGTACCGCGTGGTGGTCCTGGTCCGCTATCCGATGCTCGCCCAGCTGGCGCAGCAAGGCCAGTTGCCCGGGCGCCAGCAGCGCCGCGCCGCCGATCGCCGCGCCAGGCACGGCGACCATCGCCTGCAGCAGTTGCAGATAGCCGGCTTCCAGCGCGCCGGCGGCACTCTCGTCGAAGCGGTGCGCATCGTATTCCAGGATGCAGGAAAATTGCCCGTCGCCGCCGACGATATCGAGCGACAGCTCGGCCTTGTTGCCGGCCGGGTCCAGCGGCAAGGCCGTCACGGCCAGGCCGTCCAATTCCAGGGCGCGCTGGTCGGCCTGCATTTCCAGCCCGAACATGGCCTGGAACAGCGGATGGCGGCCGGTCGGGCGCGCCTCTCCGCTGCGCCGTTCCAGCAGCAGTTCCAGCGGCGCGTCGGCATGGCCGAGCGCGGCCAGCGTATCGCCGCGCACCTGGCGGCACAGTTCGGCCCAGCGCAGGTCCGGCCGCAGCCGCGCCCGATAAGCTTGCATGGTGATGAAAAAGCCGGCCACCTGCTGCACTTCCTCGCGCCCGCGCCCGGCGTTCGGCACGCCGACCGCGAAATCGCGCTGGCCGTCCAGCCGTCCCAGCAGCACTTGCCACGCGGCCAGGCAGGCGACGAAGGCGGTGCAGCCCTGCACGCGGCAAAAGTCGCGCAAGGACGCCGCCAGCGCGGCCGGCAGCGGGAAACGGCGGCGCCCGCCCGGCGGCATCGCCGCCGCCGGGTTACGCGGCGGCGCATCCGGCATCGACAGCGCCGGCACGCCGCGCAGGTAGCGCTCCCAATAATCCAGCTGCGCCGGCAAGCCGGCGCCGGGCATGCCTTGGCGCTGCCACAGCGCATATTCGGCATACCAAGCAGGGGCCGGGTCCGGCGCCGGCGCGCCGCCCCGGGCCAGCCGGTAGCCCTGCGCCAGGTCGCGCAACAGCAAGTCGTTGGACCAGCCGTCGCTGACGATATGGTGCATGCCCAGCACCAGCACATGGCGTTGCGGCCCGCGGCGGAGCAGGCGCGCGAACAGCAGCGGCGCAACGCCCAGGTCGAACACATGGTCCGCCGCCTGGCGCAGTCTTTGCGCCAGTTGCCCTGCCGCGCCTGACGCCTGCTCCAGTGTTTCGGCCAGGTCTTCAAAATCGAGCTCGAACGGCGCGCCCTCCTGCACGATCTGCACCGGGACGCCGTCACGCTGCTCAAAACGGGTGCGCAGCACCGCATGGCGCGCGATCAGCGCGCGCAGCGACGCTTCCAGCGCGGCCGGGTCCAGCACACCCCCGATCTCGAAGGCGCGCACCATGTTATAGGAGGTCAGGCCGGGATCGAGCTGTTGCAACAGCCACAGCTGATGCTGGCCGTACGACAGCGGGGCCGCCTGCCCGAACGCCACCCGCGTGCGCAGCGCCGTTCCCGCGCCGTCGCCATCGGCGCCGGCATCCTCGTCATCCAGCAGCAAGGCCAGCACATCCTCATCCATCTGATCCATCTGATCCATCTGATCCATCTGATCCATCTGCTCCATCACATCCATCCGCTTCATCGGGCCACAGCCTTGCCGGCCAACATGCCCAGTTTCTTCAATTTTGCCGCCGCACCGGCCGCCGGCGCCTTCACCGGGAGCAGCGGATCGACGGTCATCTTGTGCAGCGTGTCGAGCCACGCGTCCGCCAGCTTGCCTGCCGTGTCCGCCCCGAACAGTTCGGTGGCGTACACCAGGTTGGCGCCATAACCGCCGTCGGCCGACTGCGTGACGAACATCGCCATGTCGAACTTCGACGACACGTCCTGGTCGCGCAGCACCTCGATGTCCAGTTGCGGCAGCTTGAGCTGGCCCTGGGCCGCGTTTTGCAGCACGAACAGCACTTGCAGCAGCGGATTCCAGCGCCGGTCGCGCTCCACGCCGGACAATTCCACCACCTGGTCGAACGGCAGCTCCTGGTGCCCGAAGGCGTCCAGCGCGGCGCGCCCGCTGGCGCGCAGGAAGTCGATATGGCGCATGCCGGGCGCCAGCCGCGAACGCAGCGGCAGCACGTTGACGAAGAAGCCGATCAAGCCTTCCAGCTCGCGCTGGCTGCGGCCGGCGACGTCGGTGCCGAGCACCAGGTCGTCGGCGCCGGCCTGGCGGTGCAGGACCAGCTGGAACGCCGCCAGCAGCACCATGAACGGCGTCAGCTGGTTGGCTTGCGCCAGTGCGGCCACCTGGGCGGCCAGCGCGGCCGGCACCACGCAACGCACGGCGGCGCCGGCATGGCTGGGCTGCGCCGGACGCGCGCCGTCACATGGCAACACCGGCACCGCCGGCGCAGCGCGCAGATAATCGCGCCAGAATGCCTCTTCCGTGGCCAGCAAGTCGCCCTGCCAGCGCCGGTGCTGCCAGGCCGCGTAATCGGCGTATTGCAGCGGCAGCGGCGCCAGCGCGGCGGGCCTCCCTTCCAGCGCCGCGCGGTAAAACGCGACGAATTCGTCGACCAGCACGCCCTGCGACCAGCCGTCGGCGACGATGTGGTGCACCACGAACGACAGCACATGCTGCCGCGGCCCGGTGCGCAGCACGGCGGCGCGCAGCAGCGGCGCCCGCGCCAGGTCGAACACCCGGCCGGCATGTTCGGCCAGCGCCGCATCGATATCGGACTGCGCCCGGCCGTCCAGTTCCAGCAGCGGCACCTCCAGCGCCACCTGCGCCGCGATCACCGCCCGCGGTTCGCCGTCGTCGTCATCGACATAGGCGGTGCGCAGCACTTCATGGCGCGCGACGATCTGCTGCAGCGCGGCGCGCAGCGCGGCCAGCGACAACGGCCCCGACAAACGCAGCGCCGAAGCCATGTTGTAGGCGGCGCGCTTGTACGGCGTGCCGGCCAGCCGGTCCAGCAGCCACAGGCGGCGCTGCGACAGCGACAGCGGCATGGCGGCGCCGCGCGGTACCGGCAGCAACGCGATCTCCGCGACCCCGGCCCGACCCGCCACCGCATCGGGCGGCGCCAGCCGGGCCGCCATCGCCGCCAGACCCGCATGCTCGAAGACGTCGCGCAAGGCCAGCATGCCGAGGCCGGCCTGTTTCAGGCGCGCGATCAGGCCGATCGCCAGCAGCGAATGGCCGCCCAGCGCGAAGAAATTATCGTCGCGTCCGACCCGCGACACCCCCAGCACTTCCGCCCACACCGCCGCCAGCGCCTGTTCGGCGGGCCCCTGCGGCGCGGCATATACACCATGCTCGCTCTCAGGCTCGGGCAGCGCCTTGCGGTCCACCTTGCCGTTCGCGTTCAGCGGCAGCGCATCCAGCGCCACCAGCTGCGCCGGCACCATATAGTCCGGCAGCACCGCCGCCAGCGCCGCCCGCAGCACCGCTGCGTCGCCGCGCGGCGCCACATACGCCACCAGCCGCAGGCCGCCCGCGCCCTGGCGCGCCACCACCACCGCCTCGCTGACGCCGTCCTGGGCCAGCAGCTGCGCTTCGATTTCGCCCAATTCTATCCGCAAGCCGCGCAGCTTGACCTGGTGGTCGATCCGGCCCAGGTATTCCAGTTGGCCGTCGCCGGACCAGCGCACCAGGTCGCCGGTGCGATACAGACGCCCGCCGCCGCCAAACGGATCGGCGACGAAGCGCTCGGCCGTCAGCGCGCCGCGCCGCAAATAGCCGCGCGCCAGTCCCGCGCCGCCCAGGTACAGTTCGCCCACCGCGCCGCGCGGCACCAGCTGCAGTTCCGGCCCCAGCACATGGGTTTCGGTGGCCGCGATCGGCGCGCCGATCGGCACCGACAGCGCGCCGTCGGCCACACAGGTCCAGTGGGTGACGTCGATCGCCGCCTCGGTCGGGCCGTACAGGTTGTACAGCGCGGCCTGCGGCAGGCAGGCGAACGTGCGCGCCTGCAGCTCGGCCGGCAGCGCCTCGCCGCTGCACACGATGCGGCGCAGGCTGGCGCAATCAGCCGCGCCTTCCGCTTCCAGGTGCGCGATAAACGCCTGCAGCATCGACGGCACGAAGTGGATCGTGTCGACCTGGTGCCGCGCGATGCGCGCGACCAGCAGCGCCGGATCCTTGTGTTCGCCCGGCGCCGCCAGCGCCAGGCGCGCGCCCTCGCTCAACGGCCAGAAAAACTCCCATACCGACACGTCGAAGCTGAACGGCGTCTTTTGCAGCACCGTGTCGCCGGCCTGCAAACCGTAGGCGTCCTGCATCCAGGCCAGCCGGTTGTTCAGCGCGCCGTGACGGTTGGCCGCCCCTTTCGGCTTGCCGGTCGAACCGGAGGTATAGATCGCGTACGCCAGGTTGTCGTCGCGCAGCGGCGGGACCGGGTTATGCTCCGGCTGCCCGGACACATCCAGCGTATCGAGTTGCAGCACCGTCGCGCCGGGCGCCCACGGCGCCGGCTCGGAACCGGTCAGCAGCAGCGTCACGCCGCTGTCCTGCGCCATATAGGCCAGCCGCTCGACCGGGTAATCCAGGTCGAACGGCACATACGCGCCGCCGGCCTTCAGGATCGCCAGCAGGCCGACCACCAGCGCTTCCGAGCGCTGCAGCGCGATGCCGACCAGGCTGTCGGGACCGACGCCCAGCCCCGCCAAGTGGTGCGCCAGCCGGTTGGCCCGCACATTCAGTTCGGCGTAGCTGAGCGACTGTGCGCCGCACAGCAGCGCCACCGCGTCGGGCCGCGCGGCCACTTGCGCCTCGAAGCGGCGCTGCACCGGCGCCATGGCCGGATAGGCGCGCTCATTGCGGCCCCAGGCCATCAGTTGCCGCCGCTGTGCGGGCGGCAGGAAATCGGCCTCGCCCAGCGCCTGCTGCGGATGATCGGTCATCAGTTCCAGCAGCCGCTGGTAGCCGTCGCGCAAGCGCTCGATGGTGGCGGCGTCGAACATGCCGGTGCCGTACTCGATGGCGCAATGGACCTCGCCGCGCACCACGAACATTTCCAGCGACAGGTCCAGCTTGGCGCTGCCCGGTTCCAGTTCCAGCGCCGCCACCTGCAAGCCTTGCAGCGACGGCGTATCGTCGCCGTCTATCATTTGCAAGCCGAACATGGCCTGGAACAGCGGCTGGCGCGTGGCGTCGCGCGTGGCGTAGCGCGTGGCGCCGCGGCGCCGCTCCAGCAGCAATTCCAGCGGCGCGTCCGCATGGTTCAGCGCCGCCAGCGCATCGCCGCGCAATTGCCGGCACAGTTCGGACCAGCGCATGTCCGGCCGCAGCCGCGCGCGGTAGACTTGCATGGTGACGAAGAAGCCGACCAGTTGCTGCAATTCTTCGCGGCCGCGGCCGGCGCTCGGCACGCCGACCGCAAAATCGTCCTGCCCGCTGTAACGCGCCAGCAGCACTTGCCAGGCGGCGAAGAAGGCGACAAATTCGGTGCAGCCCTGCTGCCGGCAAAAGGCCAGCACCCGCGCCGACAGCGCGGCCGGCAGCGTAAAGCGCAACTGCGCGCCGGCATAGGCGGCCTCGCCGGCGGCAGGACGCGCGCGGTCGCCCGGCAGCACCAGCGGCGGCACGCCGCGCAAATAGGCGTCCCAATAATCGAGTTCGGCCTGCAGCGCCGGCGTCTCCGCGCGGCCGCGTTGCCAGGCGGCGTAATCGGCGTAGCGCAGCGGCGGCGCGGGCAGCGTGATCTCGCTGTCATCCGCGCCGAGCGCCTGCCGGTAAGCGGACGCCAGGTCGCGCATCAGCACCGCGTTGGACCAGCCGTCGCTGACCAGGTGGTGCATGCCGATCACCAGCACCTGCTCGCCCGGCCCGGTCAGGTACAGGCGCGCGAACAGCAGCGGCGCGCTGGCCAGGTCGAACACCGTGTCCGCCGCGTCGCGCAGGCGCTGCCGCAGCTGCGCCGCGCCGGCCGCGCCATGCTCCAGCGTCTCCACCCGCAGCGCCAGCGGCGCATGCTGCTGCACCACCTGCACCGCTTGCTCGTCACGGATCTCGAAGCGCGTGCGCAGCACATCGTGGCAAGCCACCAGCGCCTGCAGCGCGCGTTCCAGCGCCGCCGCGTCGAGCGCGCCGGACAGGCGGAAGGCGCGCACCAGGTTGTAGGCCGTCAGACCGGGCTCCAGCTGGTGCAGCAGCCATAACTGGCGCTGGCCGTACGACAGCGGCGCCGGCGCGGCGCCAGGCCCGCGCCGGACGATCGCGTCCGGGCCGTCGCCACTATCCTGTTCATCCAGCAGCAAGGCCAGCAAATCCGGGTCGAACTCCGTGGCTGACGCTTGCTGCAACTCCTGGTCCATCTCGCTCATCGATTGATCCGATCTCTTGTTCATGAATTACGCGGCCTGGCCCTGGCGCGAACGCTCCAGCAAGGCGGCGCGCTGTTCCGGCGTCAGCAGCGCCAGCTTGCGCTGCGCCTCGGCCAGCTTGTCGAGCTGGGCGGCGTCCGGGCTGACGCCGCGCAGCAGCCGCGCCAGCGCTTCCACCGTGGCGTGGTCGAACACCAGGCCGGGCGCGATTTCGACCTTCAGCAACTTGCGGATGCGCGCGGTCAGCTTGATTACCAGCAGCGAATGGCCGCCCAGTTCGAAGAAGTCCTGGTCGACGCCGATTTCCTGGCGCGCCAGCAAGCCGGCCATGCAATCGGCCAGCAGCCATTCCAGCGCATCGCGCGGCGCCACGATGGCCGCGCCGCGTTCCGGCGGGGCCGACAGCGCCAGCGCGGCGCGGTCGATCTTGCCGTTGGCCAGGCGCGGCAACTGCGCCGCGAACAGATAGCGCCCCGGCAGCATATGGGCCGGCAGCCGCGCCGCCAGGTGCGCCCTGAGTTCCGCCTCGGCGCCCTGCGCGCCATCGTCATGCACCAGCACCGCCAGCAAGCCGGCCTGGCCGGCCTGGTCCGGCACCGCCAGCACCACCGCCTGGCGCACGCCCGGCGCCGCCAGCAGGACCGCCTCGATTTCGGCCGGCTCGACGCGGTAGCCGCGTATCTTGACCTGGTGGTCGGCGCGGCCGGCCAGTTGCACGGCGCCGCTTGGCATCAGCCAGGCCAGGTCGCCGCTGCGGTACAGGCGCTGGCCCGGGGCGGCCGGATCATCGACGAAGACCGCCGCGCCGTCGCGGTTCAGGTAGCCGCGCGCCAGTTGCGCGCCGCCGATATACAGCTCGCCCAGCGCGCCGGCCGGCACCAGCCGCCGCTGTCCATCCAGCACCAGGATGCGGCAATTCGGCAGCGCGGCGCTGAGCGGCAGTACGCCCACCGGCGGCGCGGCGCCGTCGACGGCGTGGATCATCACGCCGACGGTGGTTTCGGTCGGGCCGTAATGGTTGTAGATGCGGCAGGCTGGCGCCAGCCGCAGCATGCGGCCGATCAGCGCGGCCGACGCGGCCTCGCCGCCCAGCACCACGCGTTGCGGCAGCAGCGCCTCGTCGCAATCGAGCAGCGCTTCCAGGTGCGACGGCACCAGCTTGACGGCGTCGATCTGCTGGCTGCGCAGGAAGCGCGCGAACGATGGCGCATCCTGCATGTCGGCCGCGCCGGCGATCACCAGGCAGGCGCCGTTGTACAGCGCGCCGAACAATGCGGTATTGCCCAGGTCGGCCGCCACGGTGCCGGTCAGCGCCCAGCGGCGGCTGTCGCCCAGTTGCATCGCCTGGGATGCGCCGGCCACATAGTTCAGCAACTGGCCGTGTTCGACGATGACGCCCTTCGGCGTGCCGGTCGAGCCGGAGGTGTACAGCAGATAGGCGATGTCGCCGGCGCCAGCAGGCACCGGCCCGCTGTGCTCGGCGCCGGCCGCCAGCGTTTCCAGCACCACGTCCAGCGCGAACTGCGCGGGCCAGTCGGCGCCCGCACTGTGCAGCGCCGCCGTGCTGGCGTGCAGCAGCAGCGCGGGCCGGGCGTCGGCCAGGATCGCGTCGCGCCGGCCGGCCGGCCAGTGCGGGTCCAGCGGCAGGTAGCCGGCGCCCAGGCGCCAGGCCGCCAGCAGCGCCACCACGAACGAGGCGGAACGTTCCAGGTTCAGGCCGACCAGGTGGCCACGGCCGACGCCCTGGCCAGCCATCCAGTGCGCCAGGCGGCTGGCGGCCTGGTCCAGCTCGCGGTAATTCAGCGTGCTGCTGCCGTCGACGATGGCCGGCGCCTGCGGCGTATCGGCAGCCAGTTGTCCGATGCGCTGGCCGACCAACACGTCGCCGAAATCGACGCTGGCGGCGCTGGCGCCGCCGACCGCGCCGGCCGGCAAGGTCAACTCGGACGGCGCGGCATCCGGCTGGTTCGAGCAGCCGTCCAGCAGCGCCAGGTATTGTTGCAGCAGGATCGCCGCGTCGGACGACTGATAATGCGCGCTCGCCACCTGCAGCGCGGCCGACGGCCGG
>NZ_HG322949.1:1803183-1914884 GCF_000723165.1 Janthinobacterium agaricidamnosum NBRC 102515 = DSM 9628 | reverse complement strand
ATCGTGCAGCGCCAGGTTCGTAACGGCGCGCCGGGCCCGGCAGCGGATCGGCGCGCCAGCCGGCGGCGCCGTCCGTGTCCTCGATAAAGACAAAACAGGCCGACGGCGCGGCCGACGCTGCCATCGCCGCAGAATACTCTTGCGCGCCGCGATGGGCTTCCAGCGTTTCGGCCAAGGCGGCCAGCAAGGCGCCGAAACCGCTGCCTGGCGTCAGCTCGACCGCGACCGGCATCACCTTGTCGAACACGCCGACGGCACCGCGCATCACTTCGTAATCGCGGCGGCAATCGTGCTGCCAGCCGCCCAGCACATGACCGTTGCCCGACAAGCGCGCCAGCAGCAGCCACCAGGCCAGTTGCAGCGCCGTTTCCAGGTCGGCGCCGTGCTCCGCGGCCGCTTGCTCCAGGCGCAACAGCATGCCGGCGTCCAGCTCTGCGCGCACCGCGCCATGGGCAGGTACCGGGGACGCGCCGGCCGCTGCCGCGCCGCGGTAGCACAGTTGCGGCCGCACCGCGCCGGCATGGCGCTTCAGGTAATCGTCCCAATAGGCCCGGCCTTGCGCCGCTTCCTCGTCGTCGTCCAGGTCCTGGCGCCACTCGACATATTGCGCGTACTGAAACACCTCATCGAGCGCCGGCTGGCCGGCATAGGCCGACTGCAGTTCGCGCCACAGCAGCGGCAGGCTGGCCTGATCGGCCGCCAGCGCCGCCACGTTCAGCGCGACGGTCGAGGCCGATACGCCGTGATGGATCACGCTGGCGGCGATGGCCTGGCCGGCTGCGATGTCCGGCACGGCCAGTCGCGCGGCGTCCAGCGTCTCGGCCAGCGCCACGGCCGGCTGGGTCGCCTGCCGCTCCTGCTGGCGCAGGCCGCGATAGCCGGGCAGCGCCAGGTAGGCGCAACGCAGCGATTGATGGCGTTCGACGACGCTAGCCAGCGCCTGCTGCAGGCGTTGCGGATCGATGCGCTGGTCGCTATGCGCGGTGACGAAATGGCTGGCGCCGGGATCGGCCAGCATGGCTTGCTCGGGGCCGAGCGGCCAATGGGGGGCGGCGTGCTGGGTGGTGTCCATGTTTAATTTTCCTGTGTCTGTTGCGGCGCGCTGCTGGCGGCCGGGTTCGTATCTTGTTGCGGCGGCTGCGCGGCCTGCTGTTCCAGGTCGGCGCGGCGCACCATCTCGCCCATTGCGACGACGATCTTGCGCGGCCCTTCAAACGGATCGCGGGCATGCGCGGCCAGCATGTTGTCGAGCATGATGACATCGCCCTGGCGCCAATCGAAACGCACCGCGCACTCTTCGTAGGTGCGGCCGATCAGTTCCATGGTCGCATCGGGAATCGGCGAGCCGTCGCCGAAGCAGACCTGGCGCGGCAAACGGTGCGCACCGACCATGGTCAGCAGGTCGGCCCGCAGTTCCGGCTCCAGGCAACTGACGTGGTGCAGCTGCACCTGGTTGAAGAAGGCGCGCTCGCCGCTGACCGGATGGGCGATCACGGCAGGACAGCGGGTGCGCGTCTGCAGCTCGTCGTTGTCCAGCCACTCGAAGTCGATGCCGGCCAGGCGCAGCCGGGTTTCGACCTCGGCGCGCTGGGTCGTCTTGAAAAAGTCTTGCCAGCTGACGTCGAGGCGGTTGTTGAAGGTGCGAATGTAAAGCAGCTGCTTGCGCTCGAATTCCGCCACCAGTTCGGCCGGCAGGCGGCGCAGCATTTCGCGGCAATCGACGATCGGCGTGGCGCCGCCGACCGGCGACGGCAGCTCGCAAAAGAACCACTGCTTGCGCGGCCACTGGTCCAGGTGCGCGCTTTCGTTGTGGAACAGGATCATCTGGCGTTCCGGATACGGCGTCGAGCGGTAGATGTTGCGGCCGCCTTCCTTCTTCGGCAAGTCGCCGTAATCGCCGTGCAGCTGCGGCTCGATGGCTTCGGCGAAGCTTTCGAATTCCTGCGCCGTGCGCAGGCCGAAACCGCGGAACAGGATGCCGCCGTGGCGCAGCAGCATGCTCTCGACCAGGTCGCGCTGCTCGCGGGCCCAGGCCACCGCGTCCAGGCCGGCGTCCCTGGCCTCGATCACGGCCGGGAATTCCTGGCCGGGCCGCAGGAACGACATCGACACCGCCGGCCTGGCGGCGCCGCGCGGCGCGGACAGTTTATTCAGGCGGTCCAGTTTTCCGGCCGCTGGTGCGGGTTTTGTCATGATGGTGTTCTCCTCTGTTTCAATGGCGGCCGGGCCGGCCGGGGCATAGCCCGGCACGCCGGCCAATTGGTCCAATGTCCGTTGCCAGGCTTGCGCGGCGCGCGCAACCGTGGCGTGCTGGTGGCGGTCCGCGTGATAAATCCATTCGGCGCGCAAGCTGCCCCGCTCTTTGTCCTGTTCTTTGCCCTGCTCTTGTGAGACGAATACGGCCAGCTCGAATTTAGACGGCGCGCCCTGGTCCGGCAGCAATTCGATCGCCAGGCCATCGATATCGGCCCGGCCGGCCGGCACGTTTTGCAGCACGAACAGCGTTTGCAGCAGCGGATGGCGGCCGCGTTCCCTGGCCGCGCCGGCGCCGGCCGCATCGACGATCTGGTCGAACGGCAGGTCGCCGTGCTCGAAGGCCCGCAGCACGCTGTCGCGCACGCGCTCCAGCCAGGCGCCGAAATCGTCCTGCTGCGCGGCATCCCGGCGCGAGCGCAGCGGCACCACGTTGACGAAGAAGCCGATCAAGCCTTCCAGCTCGGTGCGGTCGCGGCCGGCGGTATCGGTGCCGACCACCAGGTCGTCCTGTCCCGACTCGCGGTGCAGCACTTGCAGGAACGCGGCCAGCAGCACCATGAACAAGGTGGCGCCGTGAGACCGGCCCAGCTGTTCCAGGCGCAGCGCGGCGTCGGCCGTCAGCGTCAGCGGCGCCAGCGCGCTGCGTACCGCCGCGACCGGTCCGGATGCGGACGGCCGACCGTCGCCAGGCAGGGTCGACAAGGCCGGCGCGCCGGCCAGGTAATCACGCCAGAACGCGGCCGAGGCGGCACCGGCCGGCCCCTCGAACTTGGCCGCGTGCCAGGCCGCATAATCGGCGTATTGCACCGGCAAGGCCGGCAGGCCGGCTTCGGCGCCCTGGTAGCAGGCCGCCAGTTCGCGCAGGAACACCGCCTCCGACCAGCCGTCGAACACCATGTGGTGCACGCACAGCAGCAGCACATGCTGCCGCGGATCCAGACGCAGCAAGGCCATGCGCAGCAGCGGGCCATGCTCCAGTTCGAACGGCTGGCGGCGCTGCTCGGCCAGCAGCCCGGCGACGCTGCGCCGGGCTTGCGCTGGCGGCTGCGCCGACAGGTCCAGCAGCGGCAGCGGCAATTCCAGCACGGCGGCGATGGCGGCATACGGATCGCCGTCCTCGCTGTGCGGGTAGCTGGTGCGCAGCACTTCGTGGCGTCGCACCAGCGCGTTCAACGCGCACTGCAGCCGCTGCGGGTCGAGCGCGCCGCTCAGGCGCAGCGCGGCGGCGATGTTGTACGCGCTGCGCTGCGCCGGCGACGCCAGCCGGTCGACCAGCCACAGGCGGTGCTGCACCGGCGACAGCGGCATCGCCGCGCGCCGGGCCACCGGCAGCAGCGCAGCGGCTTCGTGACTGACGGCGGTCACGATGTGCGCCGCCATGTCGGCCAGGCGCGGATGGGCGAATACCGCGCGCAGCGGCAACTCGGCGCGCAGCGCCGAACGGACCCGGGAACACAGTTGTATCGCCAGCAGCGAATGGCCGCCGGACTCGAAAAAGTGGCTGTCGCGGCCGACCCGCTCCAGCCCCAGCAGCTCGCGCCACAGTCCGCCCAGCGCCTGTTCGGCCGCGCCGTCCAGCGGCTGCTCGACGGCGGCGCCGAAATCCGGCGCCGGCAGCGCCTTGCGGTCGATCTTGCCGCCCGGCGTCAGCGGCAGCGCCGCCAGCACCACCACCACGGCCGGCACCATGTAGTCGGGCAGCAGGCCGGCCAAGCCCTGGCGCAGCGCGGCGCCGTCGAGGTTCTCGCCGGTCACGTAGGCGGCCAGCCGGCCGCCGGACAGCGCCAGCGCCACGGCTTCGCGCACGCCGGGGCGCGCCATCAGCTGCGCCTCGATCTCGCCCAGCTCGATGCGGAAGCCGCGGATCTTGACCTGGTGGTCGAAGCGCCCCAGGTATTCCAGCCGGCCGTCGGCGGACCAGCGCACCAGGTCGCCGGTGCGGTACAGCCGCGCGCCGGCCGGGCCGTACGGATCGGCGATAAAGCGCTCGGCCGACAGTCCCGCTCGGCCGGCATAGGCGCGCGCCAGCAGTTCGCCGCCGAGGCACAATTCGCCGGGCACGCCGGGCGGCGCCAGCCGCAATTCGGCGTCCAGCACATAGGCGCGGCGGCCCGCCAGCGGCTGGCCGATCGGCATCTGCGCCGGCAGCGGCAAGCCGCCCGACACATACGGCGCGCAATCGTAGGCGGTGGCGGTAACGATCGCCTCGGTCGGCCCATAGGTGTTCAGCAGCTTGACATGGCCCAGTCCGGCCGCCCGCCATGCCTGCAGCGCTTCCGGCGGCATCGCCTCGCCGGTCGCTTGCACCTGGCGCAGCGCGCCATAGTCGCGCACGCCATGCCGCGCAAAGTCCTGCACCAGCATATTCCAGTAGGCGGTGCTCAGGTCGGCGATGGTGATGCCTTGCTCCAGCGTGGTCCGGTAAAACGTGTCGCTGTCCCACAACGCCGGCCCGCGCAGCACCACGGCGGCGCCGGCGACCAGCGGCGGGAACAGCTGTTCGACGAAGCCGTCGAAATTGATGGTCGAGAACAGCAGCATGCGGTCGGCCGGCGTCAGGCCGAAATAGCCGACCGCGACCTGGGCATGCTCGGCCAGCGCGCGGTGCGCGACGCCGATGCCCTTCGGCTTGCCGGTCGAGCCGGAGGTATAGATCAGGTAGACCAGCGAGTCGGGATGCACCGGCAGGTCCAGGTTCAAATCCAGGTTCGACTGCAGTTCGGGCGGCGCCGCGTCCGTACCGGTTTCGGCAACGACCTCCAGCAGCGCCAGTCCCGGCCGGCGCGGCAGCGTGGCGGCGATGCCGGACTGGGCCAGCATCAGCATGACGCCGCTGTCGTCCATCATCGCGGCCAGCCGCTCGGCCGGATAAGCGGGATCGAGCGGCACGTAGGCGCCGCCGGCCTTCAGGATCGCCAGCACCGCCACCACCATCTCGATCGAGCGTTCCAGCGCCACGCCGACGCGCCGCTCCGGGCCGACGCCGAGCGCGGACAACTGCCGCGCCAGGCGGTTGGCGCGCCGGTTCAACTCGGCGTGGCTGAGCGTGACGCCGTCGTGCGCCAGCGCCGGCGCGTCCGGCCGCAATGCGGCCTGGCGTTCGATCAGCCGGTGCACCGCCTGATCGGCCGGATAGCGCCGCGGATTGTCGCCCGCGGCCAGCAATGCCGTCTCGGCGTCGGACGCCAGCAGCGGCAGCGCGCCGCACGGCAGTTGCGGCGTATCGGCCAATGCGGCCAGCAAGCGTTCGGCCTGGGCCGCGATGGCCGCCACTTGCGGCGCCGAAAAACGTGCCGCGTCGTAGCTGTAATGCAGGCGCAGCGCCGGGTCCACGCCGCCGGCCAGCACGGCGGTGATGGTCAGCGGATAATGGGTGTCGTCACGGCCGCCGATGGCGCCGAAGCGCAGCCCGCCGGGCGCGGCCGCCAGCAGCGCCTGGTCCATCGGGAAATTCTCGAACACGATCAGCGTGTCGAACAGCGCCTGGCCGCCATGGCCGGCCCAGCGCTGCAGCTCCACCAGCGGCGTGTGTTCATGTTCGCGCATGGCCAGGTTATCGGCTTGCAGCGCGCGCAGCCAGTCGCCGGCGGCGGCGCCGGGCGACGGCGCCGCCGTCAGCGGCAGCGTATTGATGAACAGGCCCAGCACTTGTTCGGCGCCGGCCAGTTCGGCCGGCCGGCCCGCCGTCGTCACGCCGACGGTCACCGCCGCTTGCCCGGTGTAGCGCTGCAGCAGCAGGATCCAGGCGCCCTGCACCAGCGTATTCAAGGTGATGCGTTCGCGCCGCGCGGTGGCCAGCAGGCGCGCGGTGACGGCGCCGTCCAGCACCTGCTGATGGCCGCCGAACAGCTGCGCGCCGGCGGTCGCCGGCAAGGCGGGTGACTGCAACGCGGGGGCCGCCAGCACGTCGGCCAGCCGGGTCGGCTGTTCGATGCGGGCCAGCTGGCCGCGCCACCAGGTTTCGGCCGCCGGCCGGTCCTGCGCCTGCAGCCACGCGATATGGTCGCGGTAGCGGCCGGCCGGCGCGCTGACCGTTTCCCCGGCATACTCGCGCAGCACCTCGGCCAGCAAGCTGCTGCTGCTCCAGCCGTCCAGCAGCAGATGGTGGCAAGTCCAGACCAGCCGATACAGCGGGGCGGCGGCCGAGATTCCATCCGCTGCGCCGTCCAGGCGCAGCAACAGCAGCCGCATCAGCGGCGCGCTGGCCAGATCGAAGCCGCGCTCCAGTTCGGCCCGCGCCAGCCGGTCCGCCTCGGCGGCAGCGCCGGCCTGGCCGCGCAGATCGATTTCCCGCAGCGGCAGATCGACGTCGCGCGCCACCCACTGCAGCGGCGCTGCGGCGCTGCTCACAAAAGCGCTGCGCAACACCGCGTGGCGGGCGATCGCCGCGCGCCACGCGGCGGCGAACGGCGCCACCCGCAGGCCGCCGATATCGACGCTCAACTGGTTGACATAGGCCGCGCCGCCCGGCTCCGGCTGGTACTGGCTGTGGAACAGCATGCCGGCCTGCATCGGCGACAGCGGATACATGTCTTCGATGCGGCGCGCCGGCAATGCCAGCGCATCCAGCGCGGCCTGGTCCAGGCCGCACAGCGGCACGTCGGACGGCGTCAGCCGGCCTTGCAGCGGATCGGCGCCATGCGCGAGCACCTGCCGCAGCCGCTCGACAAAGGCATGCGCCAGCGCCTCGACGGTGGCCGCCGCGTGCCGGTTGGCGCTGTAGGTCCAGTCCAGCAGCAGGCAGCCGTCGCGCACCATCAGCGTCAGGTCGAAGCAGCAGCGGCGCGGGCTGTCCGGCGCGCGCGACTGGCCGCCGGCGTCATCGGCCAGCGTCCAGCCGGCGCCGGCCTGGCGCTCGACCTTGCCCAGGTAATTGAAGGTCAGTTGCGGCGCCGGCAGCCGCGCCAGTTCGGCGCCGTGCCCGCCCAGATAGCGCAGCAGGCCGTAGCCGAGTCCCTTGCCCGGCACCTGGCGCAGCTGTTCCTTGATGCCGACAATGTCGCCGGCGATGTCGTCGCCGGCGGCCGGGACCAGCCGTACCGGATACAGGCTGGTGAACCAGCCCGCGGTGCGGCTGGGGTCCGGCGCGCCGTCGAAATCCTCGCGGCCGTGGCCTTCCAGCTCGACCAGCACGCTGCCATTGCCGGACCACCGGCACAGGGTATGGGCCAGCGCGGCCAGCATCAATTCTTCCGGCCGGTTGCGGTAAGCGCCGCACGCGCCGCCCAGCAGCTGTGCGCTGGACGCGCGGTCCAGCGCCAGATGGATGGTGCGTGCCGCCCCCTCGGTGTCGGTCCCAAGCGCGTGGTCGGCCGGCAGCGGCGGCGCGCTTTGGGCTTGCCAATACGCCAGTTGCGCCTGCACGCCGGGCGTGGCCGCGTGCTGTTGCAGCGCGCGCGACCAGTCGGCGAAACTGGCGCCGTCCGGCGCCGCCTGCGGCGGCCTGCCGGCCAGCAGGTCGTGGTAAATAGCCTGCAAGTCTTCCAGCAGCAAACGCCACGATACCGCGTCCACCACCAGGTGATGGCAGACCAGCAGCAGCCGGCCCGCGGCGGCGCCCGCGGCGCCGATGTCGAGCCAGGCGGCGCGCAGCAGCGGACCGTGCTGCAGGTCCAGCGCCGCGTGCAGCACGCCCGATTCGCGTGCGATGGCGGCGCCGGCATCGGCTTCGTGGCCCAGATTGATATGCGTGTAATTGGGCAGCGGCGCGGCAGTGTCCTCGCGCTGCATCCATGCGCCGTCGTGCTGTCCGAAGCGCAGCCGCAGCGCGCCATGCCGTTCGGCCAGGCGCCACAGCGCTTGCTGCATCAGCCTGCCGTCGGGCGGCGCATCGAGTTCCAGCAGCACCGATTGATTCCAGTGATGGCGCGCCGCCATCGGCTGCTCGAAGAACCAGCGCTGCACCGGCGTCAACGCGAAGGCCGCCGTCGCGGAGGAAGTGTCGGATGGCGCTGGCGCGGCAACAGCGGCCGGCGCGGCCGGCTGGGCCAGCGCCGCCAGCGCCGCCACCGTCTGTTTTTCCATCAGGTGGCGCGGCGAAAAGCGGATGCCGGCCTTGCGCGCGCGCGCCACGATCTGCAGCGTCAGGATCGAATCGCCGCCCAGCGCAAAGAAATTGTCGTCGCGGCCGACTTGCCCGACTTTCAGCACCTCGGCCCAGATGGCCGCCAGTTTTTGCTCTACCTCGCCCTGCGGCGCCGCGCCGCCGGCCGATCCGCCCTGCGGCTGCTCCGGCGCCGGCAACCGTTTGCGGTCGACCTTGCCATTCGCGGTCAGCGGCAATTGCTGCATGACGACGATGGCGGCCGGCACCATGTAATCCGGCAGCGTCGCCGCCAGCTGGCGCGCCAGCGCCGCGCCGTCGCGGTCCGCGCACACCACATAGGCCAGCAGCCGCAAGCGCTGTTCGCTATCCGGCGCGGCGAGCACCTCGGCCGCCGCCACGCCGTCCAGCGCCAGCAGCGCCGCCGCGACTTCGCGCGGCTCGACGCGGTAGCCGCGTATCTTGACCTGGTCGTCGGCGCGGCCGAGGAATTCAATCGCGCCGTCCGCCAGCAGGCGCGCGCGGTCGCCGCTGCGGTACAGCCGCTGGCCGGCCAGCAGCGGGTGCGGCACGAAGCGTTCGGCGGTCATGCCGGCGCGGCCCTGGTAGCCGCGCGCCAGACCGGCGCCGCCCAGGTACAGCTCGCCGGACACGCCGACCGGCGCCAGGTTCAGGTCGGCATCCATGATGCAGGCGCCGGCGTTGGCCAGCGGCCGGCCGGCCGGCAGCGGCGCCGCCTGGTGCGCCGTGGCGGCATGGGTCAGCAGGCCGACCGTGGTTTCGGTCGGGCCGTAATGGTTGACCACCCGGCACGCCGGCCGCAGCGCCCGGATCCGGTCCAGCAGCGCCTGGCTGGCGCTCTCGCCGCCGATCACCAGCGTGTGGCGCGGCAATGCGTCGGCGGCCTGCGCCGCCTGTAGCAGCGCCTGCATGTGGCCAGGCACGATCTTCAGCACGTCGACCGCGTGGCGCCGCATGTAGTCGGCGAAGCGGTCCGGGTCGAAGGCGCGTTCGGCCGAGATCAGGTGCAGCAGCCGGCCCGAGCACAGCGCGCCGAACAGCGTGGTGTGGCCCAGGTCGGCCGCCACGGTGGACACCATCGCCATGCTGCTCGCCTGCGGCGGCAGTTGCAGCCGCGCCAGCACCGCCTGCACATAGTTGGCCAGCGCGCCGTGGGTCACCACCACGCCCTTCGGCTGGCCGGTCGAGCCGGACGTGTAGATCAGGTACGCCGCCTGCTGCGGATGCGGGGCGATCCTTGGCGCCGTGAGATCTGCGGCAGCAGGGGCGCCGCCGAAGCCGAGCGGCAGACACGGCAGCGTACCGCTCCAGGCCGGCGCGGCGGCGCTCAGCAACAGGCGCGCGCCGCTGTCGGCCAGCTGGAAGGCCAGCCGCTCGGCCGGCAATTGCGGATCCAGCGGCACATAGGCGGCGCCGCTCTTGAGCACGGCCAGCAAGCCGAGCACGAATTCGCAGCCGCGCGGCGCGTGCAGCGCGACCCGGCTTTCCGGGCCGGCGCCGGCGGCGGCCAGCAAGCCGGCCAAGCGGTCGGATTCGGCGTCGAGTTCGGCGTAACTGTATTCGGCGTCTTCGAAACGCACGGCGCCGGCGTGCGGCGCGGCCCGCACCTGGCTGGCCCACAAGGCCAGCACGTCGGCATGCTCGAACGACGTGGCAGCGCCGTCGAGCAGCGCCAGCGGTTCGGCGTCCGGCGGCGCCAGTTCGCGCAGCGCGCGGCGCGGCTGCAGCGCGACCTGCACGGCGCAGGCCTGCAACTGCCCGGCCCAGCGCTGCATGGTGAGCAGATCGAACAGCGCATCCGGATAGGCCAGCACGCCTTCGATGGTCTCGCCGTCGTCGATGAAATCGAAGCCGAGGTCGAAGTGGGCGGCGCCGCCGGACAATTCTTCCAGTTCCAGCGCCAGGCCGGCCACCACCCGGGCCAGCGGCAAGGCGCTTTGTTCGGTGCACTTGACTTGCACCAGCGGATGCACGCCGGGCTGGCGTTGCGGCGCCAGCGCCTCGACCAGCGAGTCGAACGGCAAGTCCTGGTGCGCCTGGCCGCCCAGCACCGCCTCGCGCACCTGGGCCAGCAGGGCCGTGAAACCGGCGCCGCTGTCGAGCCGGCTGCGCAGCACCTGCAGGTTGGTCAGGTAGCCGACCAGGCCGTGGGTTTCGGCGCGCTGGCGGTTGGCCACCGGCGCGGCGACCCGCAAGTCGTGCTGCCCTGTCATGCGGTACAGCGTCAGCTTGAACAGCGCCAGCATCACCATGTACAGCGTGGCGCCGTGCTCGCGCGCCAGTTGCCGCAGGCCGGTCGCGGCGGCCGGCGCGAAGCTGAAGCGGTGGCGCCCTTCGCCGCCGGCCAGCGCGCCGCGCGGCCGGTCGAACGGCAGGGCCAGCACCGCGTCGCCGTCGTCGCCACTGTGGTCCAGCTGCGTGCGCCAATACGCCAGCTGGCGCTCGCGTTCGCCCGCGTCCAGCCAGTTGCGCTGCCAGCGCGCATAGTCGGCGAACTGGATCGGCAGCGGCGCCAATGCCGGCGCGGCGCCGGCGGCGTAGCCCTGGTACAGCTGCAGCAGCTCGCCGACCAGGATTTGCAGCGACCAGCCGTCGGCGGCGATATGGTGCACCGCCAGCGCCAGCGCATGCTCGTCTTCGGCCAGTTGTATCAGCGCGGCGCGGAACGGCGCCTCGCGGTCGAGCTGGAACGGCGCGGCGGCGAACCGCGTCGCCAGGCGGCTGGCCGCGCCCTGCGCCTCGGCCGGCGGCAAGTCGCGCAGGTCGTGCAGCGCCAGCGGCAAGGGCGCGGCGTCCAGCACCACTTGCAGCGGCGGCTGGCCCGGCAGCGCGCGGTACTGCGTGCGCAGCGCTTCGTGGCGCAGCACCAGGTGGTCCAGGCCGGCTTGCAGCGCGGCGCGGTCGAGCCGGCCGCGCAGGCGCAGCAGGCCGGGCATGCTGTAGGCGGCGCTGTCCGGATCCAGTTGCCAGGTCAGCCACATGCCGTGCTGCGCCGGCGACAGCGGCGCGTCGGTGCGCTGCTGCGGATCGGCTGCGACGATCGGCAGCTCGGCGAAATTGAGCCCCATCGCCGCGAGCCTGGCCAGGAAGGCGCGGCGCGCTTCCGGCGCCAGCGCGGCAAAGCGCCGCGCTATCTGTTGACCTTGTTGATCGTCCCGTTTCATTCCTGTTCCTCGAATTCGCTTAAAAGATTGGCCATGTCGTCCAGCCGGCGCGCCCTGGCTGCGCCGCCGGCGTCGAAGCCGGCCTCGGACAGGCCCTGCGCCATGCCCGCCAGCGTCGGCGCGTCGAAGAAGCGCCGCACCGGCAGTTCGCAGGCGTGGCGCTGCGCCAGCAAGGCGGTGACCCGGATCGCCGCCAGCGAATGGCCGCCCAGCTCAAAAAAATTGTCGTGCCGGCCCACCCGCGGCAGCCCCAGCACCTCTTGCCACAACAGCGCCAGCGCCTGTTCGGCCTGGCCCAGCGGCGCCACATGTTCGGCATCGGCCGACGGCGTCGCCAGCGGCAGCGCATGCCGGTCGACCTTGCCGTTCGGGTTCAGCGGCAAGGCGGCCAGCACCATCACGGCCGACGGCACCATGTAGTCGGGCAGTTCCCCGCGCAGCGCGCTGCGCAGCGCAGCGCCCTGCAGCTCGACGCCGGGATCGGCGGCCACGTGCGCCACCAGCAGCGCGCCGGACCCGGCCTGCTGGGTGCTGACGACGGCCGCGCGCACGCCCGGCTGGGCCAGCAGGCGGGCCTCGATCTCGCCCAGCTCGACGCGCAGGCCGCGCAGCTTGACCTGGTGGTCGATGCGCCCCAGGTATTCGAGCTGGCCATCGGCCAGCCAGCGCACCAGGTCGCCGCTGCGGTACAGCCGCCCGCCATCGGCGCCGAACGGGTCCGCGACGAAGCGCTCGGCGCTCAGGCCAGGCCGGTTCAGGTAGCCGCGCGCCAGCAGCGCGCCGCCGATGTACAGCTCGCCGGCCACGCCCGGCGGGGCCAGGCCCAGCTCGGAATCGAGCACGTATAAACGGCGTCCGGCCAGCGGCGCGCCGATCGGCATCTGCGCCGGCAAGCGCGCGCCCGGCGCCAGGTAAGGCGCGCAATCGAGCGCGCTGGCGGTGACGGTGGCCTCGGTCGGGCCATAGGTATTGAGCAGCTTGACGTGCTGCAGCCCGGCGTCGCGCCACGCATGCAGCGCTTCCGGCGGCAGCGCCTCGCCGCCGGCGTGCACCTGGCGCAGCGCGCCGTAATCGCGCCGGCCGTGCCCGGCAAAATCCTGGGCCAGCACGGCCCAGTAGGCGGTGGTCAGGTCGGCCACGCTGATGCGCTGCGCGATCAGTTGCTCATAAAAGGCCGCGCTATCCCACAGGTCGGGACCGCGCAGCACCACCGCCGCGCCCAGCGCCAGCGGCGGGAACAGCTGTTCGATGAAGCCGTCGAAATTGAGCGTGGCGAATTGCAGCATGCGGTCGTCGGCGCGCAGGCCGAAGAATTGCGCCGACACGTCGATATGGCGCGCCAGCGCCGCGTGGCCGATGCCGACGCCCTTCGGCGTGCCGGTCGAGCCGGAGGTGTAGATCACATAGGCCAGGCTGTCGCCGTGCACGGCCACGCCGGGATTGGCGTCGGACAGCCCGTCCAGCGCCAGGCCGTCCAGCCGCAGCCGCGCGACGCCGTCCAGCGCCGGCAGGCGCGCGTCCAGCCGGCTGTGCGTCAGCAGCATGGCCAGGCCGCTGTCGCGCGCCATGTGCAGCAGCCGGCCGGCCGGATAATCCGGGTCGAGCGGCACGTAGGCGGCGCCGGCCTTCAGGATCGCCAGCAAGCCCACCACCATGTCCGGCGAGCGTTCCAGCGCCACGCCGACCAGCGTGCCCGGCCCGGCGCCATCGGCCATCAGGCGCCGCGCCAGCCGGTTGGCGCGGCGGTTCAGGGCGTCGTAGGTCAGCGCTTCGGCGCCGCACACCAGCGCCTCGGCGTGCGGCTGGGCGGCTGCCTGGCGCTCGAAGCGCAGGTGGGCCGGCAGCGTGGCCAGCGCCGCGCCGTCGTTGCGGCCCCAGGCCAGCAACTGCGCGCGGCCGGCCGCGCCGTCCAGGTCGACCTCGGCCAGCGCGCATTCGGGCGCGGCGGCAAGCTGGCGCAGCAGCGCCAGGTAATGCCGGCCATAGCCGGCGATGGTGGTCGCGTCGAACAGTTCGGCCGCGTAACTGAAGGCAACCCGCAACTGGCCGTCCGGCGTTTCGACGGTGTCCAGCGCCAGGTCGAACTGCACCTCCGGCTGCTCCAGCGCCCGCACCTCGAGCGCCAGGCCCGGCAGCGCGGACAGCGCGCGGTAATCTTCCACCAGGTGGTTGAACAAGACCTGGAACAGCGGGTTGTGGCTCAGGCTGCGCTGCGGCTGCAAGGCCTCGACCAGTTCATCGAACGGCAATTCCTGGTGCGCCTGCGCGCCCAGCGCCGCGACGCGCGCCTGCTGCAGCAGCGCGGCCAGCGTCATGCGCGGCCCGAGCTGGCTGCGCAGCACCTGGGTGTTGACGAAAAAGCCGACCACGCCCTCGACTTCGGGACGGCCGCGGTTGGCCACCGGCACGCCGATCCGCAAGTCTTGCTGGCCGCTGTGGCGGAACAGCAGCGCCTGGAACGCCGCCAGCAGCACGCTGAACAGCGTGGCGCCGGCTTGCCCGGCCCGGGCCCGCAAGTCCGCCGCCAGGCCCGGCGGCAGCGTGAAGCCGTGCTGCGCCGCCGTGTAGCGGCGCGCCGCGCCGCGCGGCCGGTCGGTGCGCAAGTCGAGCACCGGATGATGGCTGCCCAGCGCGCCGCGCCAATAGTCCAGCTGGCGCACCCGTTCGCCGCCGTCCAGCCGCTGCCGCTGCCAGGCGGCGTAATCGGCGTATTGCACCGGCAGCGCCGGCAAGGCCGGTTCGGCGCCGCCGCGGTACGCCTGGTAGCAGGCCGCCAGCTCTTCGATCAGGCGCTGCATCGACCACGCGTCGGCGATGATATGGTGCAGCACCAGCACCAGCGTGTGGCGCTGTCCGGCGTCGCGGCGCAGGCCGGCGCGCAGCAGCGGGCCCTGCGTCAGGTCGAACGGCTGCTCCAGCAGCCGCGCGCCGTCGTCGTCCTGCGCCAGCCGGAGCAGGCCCGATTGCGCCGGCGCGGCGCCGATCAGTTGTTCGGCGCTGCCGTCGGCGCCGGCGCGGAAGCTGGTGCGCAGCGATTCGTGGCGTTGCAGCAGATGCAGCAGCGCCGCGTCCAGGCTGGCCACATCCAGCGCGCCGTCCAGCGTCAGTCTGCCGCCGATATGGTAGGCGGTGCCAGCCGGGTCGAGGCGCCACAGGAACCACAGCCGCTGCTGCGCGTGCGACAGCGGCACGCCGGCGCCGCGCAGCGCCTCGGGCAGCACGGCGATGCCGCTGCCGCGCGCCGCGCCGGCGCTGCGCAAGCCGTCGATGCGCAGCGCGCAATCGGCCAGCTGCGGATGCTCGAACAGCAATTGCGGCGCGATGTCGATATTCCAGCGCGCGCCGGCGCGCGCCGCCAGTTGCACGGCGGCCAGCGAATTACCGCCCTTGCCAAAGAAATGCGCGTCGCGCCGCAGCGGCGCGGCCGGGTCCAGCTTCAGCACCTCGCGCCACAATTGGGCCAGTTCGCTTTCGGTGCCCGGCCGGGGCGCCTGGCCGGCATCGGCAGGATTGGCAGAGGCGGCGGCGCCCTGCACGATGCGGCCTTCCGACCAGACCGCGTAGGCGTCCAGCGTGCCGTCCAGCCAGCCCTGGCGGCAGGCGCCGCGGCGCAGCTTGCCGCTCGATGTCTTCGGCAGTCCGCCCGGATTGAGCAGCACCACCAGCGTCAGCGCATTGCGGCACACCAGGCTGGCGGCCTGGCTCAGCGCCTCGGCCAGCGCGGCCGGCGGCACCAGTTTTTGCAGGCCGCGCGACACTTCGGCGCACACGCCGACGCCCTCGCCGCCATCGGCTGCGGACACCGCGAAGGCCGCCACCCGGCCCTTGCGCACCGCCTCGACTTCCATTTCAATGGCGCGCTCGATGTCTTGCGGATAGAAATTCTGGCCGCGCAGGATGATCACATCCTTCAGCCGGCCGGTGATGTACAGCTGCCCCTGGTGCATGAATCCCAGGTCGCCGGTGCGCAGGCAGCGCCGGCCGTCGCGTTCGATAAAGGTCTCCGCGCTGGCGTCGGTCCGGCGCCAGTAGCCGGCCGCCACGCTGGGGCCGCTGGCCAGGATTTCGCCGACCTGGCCGTCGGCCAGCGTGCGCAGCGTGTCCGGCGCGACGATGTCGACCCGATGGCCGGCGGTGACCGGGCCGCAGCCGACCAGCTCGCTCTGCGGCTGATCGCCGGTGGCGGCCAGCGGCAGCCCGGCGGCCACGCTGGTCTCGGCAAAGCGCGTCGACGTCATGCCGGAGCCGGCCACGCCGCCGCTGACCAGCAGCGTCGCCTCGGCCAGGCCGTAGCACGGATAGATCGCCGACGGCCGCAAGCCGGCCGGCGCGAAGCGGGCCATGAAGTCGCTCAGCGTATCGTGCCGCACCGGCTCGGCGCCGGAAAACGCGACCCGCCAGCTGGACAGGTCGAGCGCCGCGGCCTGCTCCGGCTTGATGCGCTCCAGGCACAGGCGGAAGGCGAAGTCCGGTCCGCCGCTGACGGTGCCGCGATAACGCGACACCGCTTCCAGCCAGCGCAGCGGACGCTGCAGGAAGTACGATGGACTCATCAGCACCACCGGAATGCCGCGGTGCAGCGGCTGCAGCGCGCCGCCGATCAGGCCCATGTCGTGGTACAGCGGCAGCCATGTGACGAACACGTCGTCGGCCGTCACCGCCATGCTGGACTCGATCGCGCGCTCGTTGGCCATCAGGTTGGCGTGGCTGACCATGACCCCCTTCGGCACGGCGGTCGAGCCGGAGGTGTATTGCAGGAAGGCGATGTCGGTCTCTTGCGGCACGTGGGCGCGCCATGCGCCGGCGCTTGCCGGATCCAGCGCATCGACGGCAAGCGCGGCGGCGGCGCCGAAACGGGCCGCGCCGCCATCCTCGCCCAGCAGCGCCAGGATCGCGCCGGTGCCGAGGATGCAGCAGGCGCCGGCGTCGGCGGCGATCGCCAGCAAGCGTTCCAGGTGCTGTTCGCGCGCCGATTCGGGCGGAAACACCGGCACCGCGACCAGGCCGGCGTACAGGCAGCCGAAGAAGGCGACCAGGTAATGCTGGTCATTGTCGAGCAGCAGCAAGGCACGCTCGCCGGGGCCGAAACGCGCCTGCAATTGCACCGCCATCGCGCGCGCCAGCTGGTCCAGTTGTCCGTAGTCGAAGCGGCTCTCGCCGCCGGCGCCCAGCGCGATCAGCGCGGTGTCGCGCGGCCGCGTGCGGGCCAGGGTTTGCAGGTGCTCGACCATATTGCGCGGAAAGTTACGAACTGCGGTTGCCTGATTCATCTTGCGTCCTATGTTGTTACCGGGCGAACCGGACGGCGTTACCGTCGCGGCGCCTGTTCAAAAGCGATATCCCTGTATGGAATGACGAGCGCGGAAGGTGGAAATTTAGCGAAGGCGGGAAATTTATCGGCGCCGGGGAAATGCGCCGGCGCCGCGAAAAATGACGGGGAGTACGCAAGCCGGCAATTACGCCTTGACCAGGTTGCCGTGCGGCTGCGCCATCGCCACCACCACCTTGCGCGGGCCGGAAAACGGCGTGCGCGCATGCGCCACCAGCATGTTGTCGAGCATCAGGATGTCGCCTGCCTGCCACGGGAACATCACGGTATTCGATTGCAGCACCGCCCTGACCTGCTCCAGCATGGCGTCGGGAATCGCCGAGCCGTCGGCAAAGCACACATTGCGCGGCAAGTTGTCGGCGCCCAGCATGTCTTCCAGCGATTCGCGCACTTCCGCCTGCAGGTTCGATGCATGGAACAAATGCGCCTGGTTGAACCACACCATTTCGCCGGTGACCGGGTGCCGCTCGACGCCCTGGCAGCGCTGCAGCGTGCGCAGCTCGCCGTCATCCTTCCACTGGCATTCGATGGCGGAACGCCGGCAATACGCCTCGACCTCGTCGCGGCTGTCGGTCTGGAATACCTGCTGCCAGGTCAGGTCGAAATCCTCGCTGTAATTACGCACATAGCACAGGCCGTCGGCAAAGCGGCGCCGCACCTCGTCGGGCATGTCGCGATAAATCGCGCGGCTGTCGGCGATCGGCGTTTCGCCGCCGCTGGCCGGCGCCGTCACGCAATGGAACCAGATCTTCATCGGCCATTCGCGCGTGTAGGCCTGTTCGTTATGCAGCGGGATATGCTGGTGCGCCGGGTATTCGGTCGATGTGTAGACCCCGGACGACACGGCGCTGCGCGGCGTCGACGCAAACTCGTAGTTCAGCAGCGCGTGGCCGTAGCCCCTGGCGAACTCCTGGAAGGCCGCGACCGACGGCACGTCGAAGCCGCGCAGCAGCACCCCGCCGGTGCGCAGCAGCAATTGGTCGATATGCTCGCGCTGCCGCCGCCACAGGCCGGCCAGGTCGCTATCGGTGGAAATCGGGTCCAGGCGGGCCGGCAAGGCGCCCGCGGACAGGTACTCAGTGGACAAGTGTTCAATGGACAGGTTCGGCATGATTGCTCCTCGATGAAGACGGGAGCCGGCGCGCAGGAAGCGCCGCGAAAATCGGGCCGGCCCGGCTCTTCGTCGTATCCTCGAATGACGAGCGGGGCGCGGCGAAATTTAACGCAGCGACCAGACGCTTTGCGGATCGCCATGCAGGCCGCGCCGCAGCACCGCGCGCGCCATCGACCAGTACAGCCAGCCCGCCAGCAGCGCCACGCCATCGACGCCGGCGACCACCCACGCGCCGTGCCGGATGGCCGACAGCGGATCGACACCGGCGCGCCACCATTGCGCCAGCGGCAGCAGCAGGCACAGCACGGCGCACAGCATCAGCAATTCATGCGCCGCGCGCGCCGGCGGACGTATGAAAGCCCACAGCAGGCAGGCGCAGAACACGCTGTAATAACTGCCGGCTTCCCATGCGGCCAGGCTGTGCCACGGCGCCAATTTGTTGGCCAGGAACAGCGCGCCGATGCCGGCGATGCAGCCCAGGCACACGCCCAGCGTGGCTTGCGCCATCAGCCGCGCGCTGCGGGCCTGCTGCGGGCGGCGCTTGCGGCGCGCCTCGATCCACAACAGGTTGCCGCTGTAAAAAAGGAAGGCGCCCGCCAGACCGAGCACGAAGTACATCCATTGCACCGCGACGCCGCCGAAGCTGGCGAAATGCAGCGCATACAGGCCGCGCAGCATCGCCGTGCCCGGCGTATAGGCTTGCGGCGCGACCACCCGCTCGACCGCCCCGCTGGCGGCGTTCAGCACCACCGCCGCGACCGCGCTGACGCTGCGCTGGCTGACTTCGCCGTACGCCTCGACCTGGCCGTCGAGATCGCCGGCATTACGGTAACGCAAGGCGCCCAGCGTCATGCCGGGCACTTCGCGTTCGATGGTGGCGTACAGTTGCGACAGCGGCGCCAGCGACGCGCCGACACCGGCCGGCGGACGCGGCGCGCCGGCCGACACGTCGGCCTGTATCAGCGGTTGCAGGCGGCCGTCGAACACCATGTACTGGAACGGCGCCAGCAGCAAGGCGCCCAGCGCCAGCACCGCGCTGCTCCACGCATACATCACGTGGAACGGCAGCGACAGGATGCCGATCGCATTGTGCGCATCCTGCCACATGCGCTTGAGGTTCTTGCCGATGCGCAGCGCGAACAAGTCCTTGAAAAAAGCCGGCGTGTAGAGGATCACGCCGCTGACCAGCGCCAGGCCGTACAGCACGCACACCACGCCCAGCACATACAGGCCCCAGCTTTCCGGCAAGCCGGCCGTGTAATGCAGGTGGTAGACCAGGTCGGCCAGCGCCGGCCGCGCGGTCAGGTCCACCAGCTGTCCTTGCGGCGACAGCGCGAACACATGCTCGGTCTCGCTGCCGTCGGCGTGGCGCTGGTCCCATTCGGCCGTCAGCGCCGGCTCGTGCGGCGTCGGGAAGCGCAGCGTGAAGCGCTGCGCCGCCTCGGGATGGGCGCGCAGCAGCGCATCGAGCAGCGGCTGCGCCTGCGCCGCCGGCGTCATCGCGGCGGCCCGCCCGCTGCGGGTTTCCCACACATGCAGCGGGTCGTTGAAGACCGACAGCGCACCGGCGTAAAAGGCGATAAACAGGAACAGGCCGGCCACCAGGCCGACCCAGGTGTGCAGCGCGCCGAAGGCGCGCAAGGTCGACGATTTCATGCGGCCCTTGCGCCCTGGTATGGCGGCGGCTCAGGCGGCATGGCCGGCCTCGGTTTCCAGTCCGGGCGCCGGCTGCCGTGACACCTGCTGCGACTGCGGCGGCTGTGGCACGGCGACCACGCTGAGCTGGCCATTTTCCATCCGCACCAGGCGGTCGGCCAGGCTGAAATAACGGTCGTCGTGCGAAATCACCAGAATGGTCTTGCCCAGCGCGCGCAGTTCCGGCAGCACTTCGCGGTAAAACACGTCCTTGAACAGCGGATCCTGGTCGGCCGCCCATTCGTCGAACACCAGGAACGGCCGGTCTTCCAGGCACGCCACCGTCAGCGCCAGGCGCTTGCGCTGGCCCTGCGACAATTCGCGGGTGGTGAAAGCGCCGTCGCGCACCTGCACCTTGTGATGCAGGTGCAGCCGCTCCAGCATGCGGTTGCCGCGCTCGTCGAGCTGCTGCGAGGCCGTATCGAGCAGGCTGTCGAACAGGTGGAAGTCGGAAAACACCGCCGAAAAACCTTGCCGGTAGCGGTCGCGGCTGGCATCCGTCACCGGCTCGCCGTTGCGCAGGATCAGCCCCTGTTCCGGCCGGTACAAGCCCACCAGCAGCTTGGCCAGCGAAGTCTTGCCGCTGCCGTTGCCGCCGACCAGGAAGGTGATCTGGCCCGGCTCGAACGACAGGTCGATCGGCCCCAGCGTGAAGATGTCGTCGTTCGACTCGCGGTAATAACGGTGGCAGACGCCCTGCAGCACCAGGCTGTGCAGCGGCGTGGCGGTGTCGCCGGCCGCCTCGGCCTCGCCTTCCTGGCTTTCCTGGCTTTCCTGGCCCGGCATGTCGCGGGTGATGTCGTCGATGCGCCTGGCCGACACCCGCGCCAGGTTGGCGCGCGGCAGGTTCAGCAGCAGCGATTCGAGCGGCGTCACCATGTACAGGAACACCAGCGCGAAACCGGTCATCACGCGGGCCTGGTCGGGCGCGTCGCCGACCAGCAGGAACAGCACCAGGCCGATGAAGGCGTAGATCAGGAAGCTGCCCCAGCTGGCCGCCAGCGCGAACAGCGACATGCCCTTTTCGCGCCGCGCGCGCAGGCTGTCGATGGTGCGGCCCAGCACCTGCTCGGCGAACCGGCTGCGCTTGCGCCGGTGCAGGCGCAATTCCTTGGCGCCGTCGACCAGCGAACGGAAGTGGCCGAACAGCGCATCCTGCTCCCTGGCCGCCGCATCCAGGTGGACCACGGCGCGCCGTTGCGCCAGCTGATAGCAATAGCTGCCCAGGCCGATCACCACCACGGCGGCGCCGAAGATGCGCCAGGACAGCAGCGCCAGGTACACCATGCAGCCGCCGACCACCACCGCATTGGTCAGGATGGCCGGGAAGCAGACAAAGAATTCAGCCACCTTGGCGCTGTGCTCGGACAGCGCCGATTGCACGCGGGGCGCGCCGATCTGCTCCAGCTTGCGGAAGTCGGCGCTGATCACGCGCCCCGAAATGAAACGCCGCAATTGCGCATGGGCGCGCTGGGTCAGGCGCTCGAACAGCACCGAGGCCACCGCGTGGCTCAGCGCCGACAGCACGGCGATCCCGGCAAAGCCCCACGCCAGCGCGGCGCGCGCGTCGCCGTCGGCGGCGGTCAGCGCACGGTTGATTTGCACCAGCATCAGCACGCTGCAAGCGCCCGAGACGATGCTGGCCAGGGTGGCGGCCGCCAGCAGGCGGCGCGATTGTTGTATCAAATAAGAAAGCACGGCACTCCCGTAGCGTTGGTTCACCCTGTCAAAGACGAACCGCCCACGGCTTTGTTTAACAGAGACCTGAAAACTTTTGCGGCCCCGGTTCGTCATCTGCTGCATGACCTTCGCTTATTTCCTCGCTTCTCCGGGCGCGCCATGATCGCGCTGCTCGAACCGCTGTTCCAGGGCCCGTGGCGGCCGTATGGCAGCACGCTGTCGTGCGGCCCGCCCGCGCCGCATGGGCTGGCCGTCAGCCGGCTGCTGGACGAGCCCGGCTTGCTGGACCGGCTGCTGCGCGGCCATGCGCGACGGCTGGGGACGGACGACCTGCGTCCGGCCGCCTCGTCATGGAGCAACGCCTACCTGGAAGCGCTGCTGCCGCCGGTCGCGGCCGCCGCCACGCTGCTGCACCACCTGTTTCCAGCCACGGCGGCCGACATGGCGCTGACGCTGGACCAGCACGGCGCGCCCGCCGCCTTTCATATCGCCACGCTGGGCGCACGCCAGGCCGGCGCCGGCGCCCATCGACGCTACCACGCACTGCTGGACGGCCACCTGGCGCCACTGTTCGCACAGTTGCGGCGCCGCTCGGGCGTGCCGGAAAAGATTTTATGGGGGAATGTCGCGCGCTTGCTCGACAATCTGTTGCGCGAAGCCGCCGCGCTGCCCGGCGCGGCCGGTGCAATGGCGGCAAGCGACAGCGCGGCGCTGCTGGACGAACCGCAGCGGCCCGACGGCAGCCGCAATCCGCTGTACACCCGGCCGCGCCGCGTGCTGCTGGCGCGGCCGGGCGGCCAGCAGTGCGTCACGCTGCACCGCCAGTGCTGCCTGTACTACCTGCTGCCCGGCGAGGGCTATTGCGGGCGCTGCCCGCTCGATCCGCAATACCGGGGCCTCAAGGCAGCAGCACCCGGCGCGTGAGTTGCGGATCGCTGGCGATGGCCGCTTCGCTGAACGGGAATGCCAGCCACTCCTTGCGGGCGTAGCGCAGCAGCGGCGCCGCGCCGGGGCCGCCGGCCAGCGCGCGCTCATCCTCGCCGTGCGCCAGCATGGTGCGCGCATCGACGCCGTCGGGACCGAAACGCACCATTTGCAGATAGCTATTACCTTCCGCCAAGGCGTCGAGCGAGCCGTCCGGACCGCGGGCGCAGGCGATGGTGAAATAGCCGGCCGCCGAGCAGCCGCCGAACACCCCGGCGTGGCGGCCGCCGGCGCGCACGAATTGCACATCGCCCAGCGGCGCATCGATCGCCCAGCCCTTGCCGCGCAGGTCGCCCAGCGCATCGACCAGCGCTTGCCGCACGCGCGGATCGGCGCCGTTGACGGCGCTTGGCGTGGTCAACGGCGCGGCCGCGTCGAACGGCGTGCGGTACAGCGCCGCATCGGGGATCTTGTCGACCCGGCGCCAGAACGCGCCCCACAGCAGCGGTCCCGGCGCATCCGTCGCGGCCCGGTTATCCCAGTTGCGCAGCACGGCGCAGGCATCCGTCAGGCCGTCCACCGGCGCCGCGCCGGCCTCGTTGCAAGCGCCGTCCAGCAAGCCATTCTTGAACAGCTCGGCGGCGTGCGAACGCGGCTCCAGCACGGCGTCCATCGCGCGCCGGCTCAGCGCCAGGCTGGAACGCGCGCCGGCCTGCAGCAGCGACTGCGCCAGCAGGTGGCCGTAGCGGCCGCGCAGCGACAGCGCGCGCCGTTCGCCGCCCATGGTGCGCGGATAGCCTTCCAGCGGCTGGGCCGGGTTGCTGAGCCAGTAACTGTCGTTCATATTGGCCACGTAATCGTCGCGCAGCAAGCCCGGCATGTCGGCCGTCGCCATCGCGCCCGGCTGCGCGGCGCGCGGATCGACGCGCCAGCCGCAGGCGGCGCGGCTGCCGTCGAGGAAGGGCACGGCGGCGTCGAAGCCGGCGAAGGCTTGGCCCAGTTCGGTGGTGCAGGCGGCGCGCAGCTGGTCCGGCACGTTCGGCACATTGCCGATATCGCTGAACCAGACCCGGCCGTCGTCGCGGCCGATCGCCACCGTGTTAATCCACGGCAACGCCGCCTCGCGCCGCTGGATGGCGATGAAGTCATCCAGCGAACGCGCCTCGGCCCAGTAAAAGAAATTGCGGAAGATGCGGAAATTGTCGGCGTTGACATCGCGCACCGCCAGCGCCCGCTGCGCGCTCCAGCCGAACGCCGCGTTTTGCTGCCCCAGGTCGATCAGCGGTCCGAAGCGGCTGCGGTACAGCGTGCGGCGCTGTTCGCGCAATACGCCGTCGGCGCCCAGCACTTCGATCGCGACGCTGGTCTGTTCCATCGGCTCGTCGCGGCCCTCGTAGCGGTAGCTGGTCGGCAGCCCCGGCGTCAGCGACAGCTCGAACAGGCCGAAGCGGCGCGCGTCGGACACCGTGTGGCTCCACGCGATATGGTCGTTAAAGCCCAGCATGATCACCGGAATGCCGAGAAACGACACGCCGGCCACGTTGACCTTGCCCGGGATGGTCAGCTGCGCCTGGTAAAACCGGTCCGGACCGCCCCAGTACCAGTGCGGATTGCCGAACAGGACGGCCCCATCGCCGCCGCTGGCGCGCTGGCCCAGCGCGATGACATTGCTGCCCAGCCCGACTTCGCCGCCGACGCGCGGCGCCAGCAGCGCGGCCAGCCCGCCTTCGGCGCCCCGCCCCGCAGCGCCCGCGACGGCCTGGGCCGGCTGCGCATTGGCAATTTCGGCAATAAAGCGGGCGTAGCCGCCGGCGATGCTGGCGGCGTACATGCGCCGGTAGATATCGTCGGCACTGATCGCGCGCACCCACGGCTGCTTCAGGCAGGCCGCGGCGGGAGCAGCGGCGTCGGCGTCGGCAGCACCGGCGCGGGCCTCGGCCAGGTAGCGGTTATAGCCGTCGGCAAAGCCGGCGACCATCTGGCTCAACGGCTCCGGTTGCGCGGCGCGCGCGGCATTCACCATGGCCGGGCCGGCATGGGCCCGGAAAAAGAAATCCAGTTCGCTATTGGCGGGCCGGCCGAAGGTCGAGTTGATGGCCGGCCGCCCATCGGCGCCGAAAAACGCCGCGCGCCGCCCCTCGAAGGTGATGAATGCTTCGGCCATCGTGCACAGCGCATCCTGCGCCTGCACATAGCCATAACCGTAACCCAGTCCGCGCCAGTCGCTGGCCAGCACGTGCGGCACGCCGTCCGTGGTGCGGCGTATCTCCACCCCGCCCGGAAAGACAGGCGCCGCCTGCGCGCCCTGGATCGACATCAGCGCCGCCAGCGCCGCGAGGGCGCGGCACGCGGCGCGCCGCCAGGCGTTTTCCTGCACCGCGTTTTTTACTACCAATCTTTTCTGCATACCCGCTCCCGTGATCACGCCGGATGGCGCCACAACGGTAGACGCATGAGTCCGCCAGATATTTACAATATATTTACCGGCAGCCCCTGCATGTTATTTCAGGCGCCTTCAATATGCGCACTAAACAAAGCGCCCCCCGGCTCGTCATACCAGCATACGGCCTTGTCTGAACGGCCGCAGCGAACCCACCGCAACCAATCGGAGCCACCATGACGTCCAACCTCTTGCCTACCGTGTCAGCCGACGGCGCCGCCGAGCGCGAGCTGGCGCTGCGCCACCAGGCGCTGCAATATCCCTATACCCTGTCCGGCAATGCGCTGCTGGAACGCCAGCAACGCACCGAATCGAACGCGCGCAGCTATCCGCGGCGCATCCCGCTGGCGCTCAAGCGCGCCCACGGCATCTATGTCGAGGATACCGAGGGCCGGGTCTTCATCGATTGCCTGGCCGGCGCCGGCACGCTGGCGCTGGGCCATAACCACCGGGTGGTGGTCGACGCGATCCGCGCCGTGCTCGACGCCGGCTTGCCGCTGCACACGCTGGACCTGACCACGCCGGTCAAGGACCGCTTCGTGCAAGACCTGTTCCAGACCCTGCCGGCCGAGTTCGCGCGCGGCGCCAAGGTGCAGTTTTGCGGACCGACCGGCAGCGACGCCGTCGAGGCCGCGCTCAAGCTGGTCAAGATCGCCACCGGCCGCAGCACCATGCTGGCGTTCCACGGCGCCTACCACGGCATGACCCAGGGCGCGCTGACGCTGATGGGCAGCCTGGGACCGAAAAAACCGCTGGGCGCGCTGCAGGGCGTGCAATTCCTGCCGTATCCGTACGACTACCGCTGCCCGTTCGGGCTGGGCGGCGAGGCGGGCCAGCAGGCCGGCCTGCGCTATATCGAGACGGTGATGACCGATCCCGAGGGCGGCGTGCCGGCCGCGGCCGGCATGCTGTTCGAGGCGGTGCAAGGCGAAGGCGGCGTGATTCCGGCGCCCGATTCCTGGCTGCGCGGCGTGCGCGAGCTGACCGCGCGCGCCGGCGTGCCGCTGATCGTCGACGAAGTGCAGACCGGTTTCGGCCGCACCGGCGCGATGTTCGCCTTCGAACACTCCGGCATCGTGCCGGACGTGCTGGTGCTGTCCAAGGCCATCGGCGGCAGCCTGCCGCTGTCGGTGGTGGTCTACCGCGGCGAGCTCGATCAATGGCAGCCGGGCGCCCATGCCGGCACGTTCCGCGGCAACCAGCTGGCGATGGCCGCCGGTTCCGCCACCATCAGCCATATCCGCTCGGAAGAGCTGGCGGCCCACGCGGCCCGCGCCGGCCTGCGCTTCATGGGCCAGTTGCGCCAGTTGCAGCGCGATGATCCGGCCATCGGCGACGTGCGCGGACGCGGCCTGATGATCGGCGTCGAGATCATCGACCCGGACCAGCCGCGCAGCGGCATGGGCCATCCGGCCAGCGCCGGGCCGCTGGCCGCCGCGATCCAGGCCGAATGCCTGCGCCGCGGCCTGATCGTCGAACTGGGCGGGCGCAACGGCAGCGTGGTGCGCATGCTGCCGCCGCTGGTCATCACCGAGGCCCAGCTCGACCACGTCTTCGAGATTTTCTCGGCGGCGCTGGCGGCCGCCCACAGCCGGCTGCGGCAGGCCGCCACCCGGGCGGCGCAAGCGGCCTGATTTCCCTTCCATTAGCGATCAATATAATAATGAAGACGACGACAAACCATCTTCCGCCGCCGTTCCCGCGCAGGCGCCTGGCGCTGGCGCTGCACTGGGCCCTGCTCGGCATCGCGGCGCCGGTCCTGGCGCAAACCGCGGCGCCGGCCGACAAGGTGCTCGGCGAGATCAAGGTGCAAGGCGCGCGCGACAAGCAGAGCGCCACCGGCCCGGTAATCGGCTACCACGCTTCGCGCAGCGCGGTCGGCACCAAGACCGACACCCCGCTCAACGAAGTGGCGCAATCGATCTCGGTGGTCACCGCCGACCAGATCCAGGACACCGGCGCGCGCACCTTGCAGGATGCGCTGGGCTACACCCCCGGCGTGTCGGCCGAACAGGGCTCGTATGGCGCGCTGAGCACCGAATCGTTCATGATACGGGGCTTCGAGGTGCAGCCCTTCTCCGGCGGCATCCTGCGCGACGGCATGAAATACCAGCCCAACGTCTATAACGGGGCGCAGGAACCGTACGGCCTGGAGCGGATCGAGGTATTGAAGGGAGCATCGTCGCTGCTGTACGGCACCGGCGCGCCCGGCGGCGTCATCAACACCGTATCGAAGCGGCCGTCGGCCGACATGCTCAAGGAACTGAATCTGACGCTGGGCAGCAAGCGGAGCCGTCAATTGGCAGCCGACTACGGCGGCGCGCTCGACGCCGCCGGCGTGTGGACCTACCGCCTGACCGGCCTGGCCCGCGAAGGCGACAGCGTGGTCGATTTCGGCTACAACGAGCGCAGCTATTTTGCGCCCGCGCTGACCTGGCGGCCGTCCGCCGCCACCTCGCTGACGCTGCTGTCGAGCTACCAGCACAGCAAGGTCACGGACAACGGCAACCTGCCGATCAAGGGCACGCTGCAGTTCAACCCGAACGGCCAGCTGCCGGTCGGGCGCTACCTGGGCGAGCCGGGCTTCAATTATTTCGACAACACCCAGAAGAACATCGGCTACGTGTACACCCACGCCTTCAGCGATGCGCTGACGCTGACCCACGGCCTGCGCTATTTCCGCTCCGACCTCGACTACAAGTATTACCAGATTCTCGGCGTCGAGGACGACCAGCGCACCGTGCGCCGCCGCGGCAGGGCCTTCCGCGACAATACCAACGCGCTGACCACGGACACCAACCTGGCCTGGAAAGTGACCACCGGCGCCGTCGCGCACACCATCCTGGCCGGCGTCGACTACCTCAGCCAGCACCACGACAGCGACCGCGCCAACACCGCGTTCGCGCCGATCGACGCGTATGCGCCGGTGTACGGCACCGCGCCGCAGGGCGTCACGCCAACCGACATGTGGCGCCTGCGGCAGTACGCCACCGGCCTGTACCTGCAAGACCAGCTCAAGTTCGGCGGCCAATGGGTGCTGCTGCTGGGCGGCCGTCACGACAGTACCCGTCAGGACCAGTCCGACCTGCTGACCGGCCCCGACAAGGTGATCCAGCGCGACAGCGCCAACACCGGCCGCGCCGGCCTGGTCTACCTGGGCCCGAACGGCGTGTCGCCGTATGTCAGCTTCAGCCAGTCGTTCGCGCCGGAACAGGGCAACAGCCGCACCGGCGCCCAGTTCAAGCCGACCCGCGGCGAACAATACGAAGCCGGCGTGCGCTACCAGCCGGCCGGCGGCACGCTGCTGCTGTCGGCGGCGCTGTACCAGCTGACCCAGACCAACGTCCAGACGCCCGACCCGGTCGCCCCCGACGACTACTCGGTGCAGACCGGCGAAGTCCGCTCGCGCGGACTGGAGCTGGAAGCGAAGGGTTCGCCGCTGCGCGACCTGGAGCTGGTGGCGGCCTATTCGTATATCGACGCCAAGACCACCAAGACCAACAATCCGGACGAGCTGGGCGCGCGCCAGATCAGCGTGCCGCGCAATACCGCGTCGCTGTGGCTGCATTACCGGCTGGCCGGACTGGGCGCCGCGCCGCTGCAGGCCGGCGCCGGCCTGCGTTATGTCGGCGAGCGCCCGGGCAATATCTTCGGCGTGCCGCCGGAGCCGGCCTACACGCTGCTCGATACGGTGCTGAGCTACGACCTGGGCCACTGGAAATACGCGCTGAACGTCAATAACCTGGCCGACAAGCGTTATGTCCCATCGCCTTGCTACGGCCGCGGCTGCACTTACGGCCAGCCGCGCACTGTGGCGCTGAGCGCCAGCTACCGCTGGTAAGGATGCCGATCCAGCACGCCGTCCGGCCCGGGCCGGGCGGCATAATTTATTCAACCACTACCGGAGTATCCCATGTCCACCAGCTGCTTTGACCGCGAAGACGAAACGTTTATCGTCCTGAAAAACCACGAAGACCAATACTCCATCTGGCCGCACTGGAAGGCCGTTCCCGGCGGCTGGAGCGCCGTCGACGGTATCAAGGGCGACAAGAAAAGCGTACTCGAGTACATCGAGAGCCACTGGACCGACATGCGGCCCCGCTCGCTGCGCGAGTGGATGGCCGGCCAGGGCCTGGAAGCACCGGCCGGCGCCGACGGCCGGGCCTGACACCGCGATGCGCGCGCTCAATCTGCTGTGCCTGCCCAACGCGGGCGCCAGCGCCACCATGTACCTGCGCTGGCGGCCCAGGCTGCCGGCCTGGATCAAGCTGGTGCCGGTGGAGCTGCCGGGGCGCGGCCGCCGCCTGGGCTGCGCCGGCGCCGAGGATTTCGACGCGCTGGTGGACCAGCTGTGCCGCGAACATGCGGAAACCATGGAGCAGCCCTACGCGCTGTTCGGCCACAGCATGGGCGCCTTGCTGGCCTACGGCATGGCGCGGCGCCAGCTGGCCGCCGGCGCGCCGCTGCCGCTGATGCTGTTCGCCTCCGGCACGGCCGGCCCGTCGCGGCGCGACGCCGACCGCTACGCCGGCAGCGACGATGCCAGCCTGGTCGCCGCCATGCGGCGCCACGGCGGCACGCCCGACGAGGTATTCGACAGTCCCGAACTGATGCGCATGACGCTCGACATCCTGCGCGCCGACTACCGCCTGTGCCGCAGTTTTATCTATCGCGAGGGCACCGCGCTGCCGATGCCGCTGGAGGTGCTGGCCGGCCGCCACGACGACATCGGCGGCGAGCGCGTGCTGGCCTGGCAGCGCGAGGCTGGCAGCGCCTTTGCGCTACACTGGTTCAACGGCGGCCATTTTTTCATCCGCGAGCAGGAAGACGCGGTATTGCAAACCCTGTTGCGCGGGCTGAAATACCAGTTCGCCGCCAGCGCCGACACCAGCCGCGCCGCGGCCTGAGCGGTGAATCCAGGCAGGCGATGCCGCCGACCGAACAAAAGATTTGATCGGCTGTCACTACGTCTTCCGAACCAAAAGGCAAAACCATCCATCGAAATCCGCACTATTTTGCAATAATCTTTCCTATAAATCAATGAGTTGGAGTTTCTCCACACTTGTTCGCCTTCCATATGAATCAAACTGCAACAAGACCGTTATCACGCAAGAGGACTTCTACCGGCTTTGGTCTATAAAAAATCCATCTCGGCAGGAGAAATTTCATGAAGCTCAAAACGCGCGGCTCTGCTGATCGGTTCGGCTCCCCCACTACGTTACGGGGAGATGCGCCGTTTCTAGGTGCGACTATGAAGTCGCGCAAATAGAGTAAACACGCCTCAAACTCGTTCTTGCCACGGAATGCCACATCATCAGTGTATGTAGTAGGAAAATCCCGAACTCTCGGCCTCAATCCTGGTAAGGTTTTGCTCTACCAACTGCGCTACTCGGGCCTGGAGTTCAGATTGTCTGGAGGCGAGGACGGGAATCGAACCCATCTAAACGGCTTTGCAGGCCGCTGCATAACCTCTTTGCTACCTCGCCTGAGGTATGTCGGTGAGCGAACGGCGGCAGCCGTTCGTCACGACCGGAAAAACTGATGAGTCTTTCCGATTAAAACTGGAGCGGGAGAAGAGTCTCGAACTCTCGACCTCAACCTTGGCAAGGTTGCGCTCTACCAACTGAGCTACTCCCGCGGAGGCGCGCAGTGTAGCATTCGGCCCCGGGTTTTGCCAACTTATTTTGGCGCCCGGATTCCATCCTCAAGCAAGACCTTGAAGCCATGGGTACCATCCCGCCCCAGTTGCGCGACTAGGCCGAATTCCCAATCCAGGTAAGCCTGCATCGCTTCCTGGCGGTTGTCGGTGCCTTCGTACGGCCGGCGGTAGCGGTCGATCAGCGGCGACGCCAGCCGGGTCGGGCCGGATTCCAGCGCCAGTCCGGCGTCGGCCCAGGCCGCCGTGCCGCCGCTCAGCACCACCACCGGCAATGCGGTCAGCGCGCGCAAGTCGAGCGCCGCGAAACGCGCCAGCAAGCCGCTGCCGCAAGTGAGCACATAGCGCGTGGTGTCCGGCGGCAGCCTGGCCAGCGCCGCCTTCAAGTCGGAGCGCAGCGCGAACCAGGCGCCGGCGACGTGGCGCTTGGTGTAATTAATACCGCTGGTGAAGTCCAGCAGCGCCGTGCCCTCGGCATCGTCCGCCAGCCATTGCGACAACTGGGCCACGCCGATTTGCTCGACCTGCGGCAACGGCGGCAGCGGCGCGCTCCACGGCTGCGTCACCGTAAAATCGGCGGCCGTCAAGCCATCGACCACCACCACCTCATGGTTCATCTGGCGCAGCCACGACGCGCTCATGTTGGCGCGCACGCCATCGTCGTCGGCCAGCACAAACCGCGCGCCGCGCACCGGCCCGAACTGCTCGGTTTCCTGCACCAGCTGGCCGCCGGGCGCCGAACGGAAACCCGGCAAGCGGCCCCGGGCGAATTCGGCCGGGCTGCGCACGTCCAGGTAATAAGTGGTGCGCGCGGCGTCGTTCTTGAAGACGTCCAGCCCGGCCCAGCCGGTATGCTGCACGCCGGCCCGCTCGGCCAGCCGGCGCGCCGCAACCGCCGAGGTTTGCCGGTGCTGGTCGGATACCGGCGGATAGCTGCGCGACTGGCCGTGCTGCAGCGTTTGCCCGGCCAGCGTCCAGCCGATGGTGCCGTTGCGCAGCGCCGCGACCGGGTTCGGCAAGCCGGCATTGAGCAGCGACTGGGCGCCGATGATGCTGCGCGTGCGGCCGGCGCAATTGACGATCACGCGGGTGGCCGGATCCGGCGCCAGCTCGCGCGCGCGCAGCACCAGCTCGGCGCCCGGCACGCTGATGCTGCCGGGGATGCTCATGGTCTGGTATTCGTCATAACGGCGCGCATCGAGGATGACGATATCGGCCCGATCGTCGATCAGCGCCTGCACTTCCTGCGCCGACAGCGACGGCGTGTGGCGCTGTTCCTCGACCAGTTCGCCGAACGCCTTGCTGGGTACGTTCACGTCGCGGAACAATTCGCCGCCGGCCGCCGCCCAGCCGTCGATACCGCCGTCCAGCAGCGATACGTCGGCATAACCCAGCTGGCGCAGCCGCTCGGCGGCCGTTAGCGCCAGGCCTTCGCCGCCGTCCAGCACGACGATCGGCACGTCGCGCCGCGGCAGCCTGGTGTAGGCGTCGATTTCAATCCGCCCCAGCGGCAGATTGGCGGCGAACAGCGGATGAGCCTGGGCATGCGGATCTTCTTCGCGCACGTCGAGCAGCGCGATTTCGCGCCCGGCCAGCAATGCGGTGCGCACTTGCTGGTAAGAACGGCGCGGAAAAACCGGCAAGCCGGCGTGGGTCTGGTTCCTGGTCATAGGGTGTGCTCCGGTTCTAAAGGTTAGCGGCATTGGCCAGATTGGCATAACCGGAACGGAACGGCTTGACCGCGCCGTCCGGCGTGAATACCGAGCGGTCCAGCGCGCCGATGTCGGCGCCGTAGACATGCACGCCGATCGACACGCGGTCGTCGTAGGCGTTGGACACTTGATGGATATCGCCCAGCGCTGGCGAGACGGCCGCCACGCTGCCGGTGTGCAGCAATTGCGGCAAGCCGCTGCGTTCCAGCACGCCGTCGGCTCCGTAGCGGTAGTCTTGCGAAATTTCCGCGCCGCGCAGCAAGCCGATCAAGCCCCATACCGTGTGGTTATGGATCGGCGTCGACTGGCCCGGCCCCCACACGAAGCTGACCACCGAAAAACGCGCCTGCGGATCGCGGTACAGCAAATACTGGCGGTAAAACCGCGGATCGGGCAGCGCCGCCTCGGGCGGCAGCCAGTCGTCGCGCGCCACCAGCTCGCGCAGCAGCGCGCCGCCGCGCTCGACCAGCAGCGCCTCGCCGCCGCCCTGCCCCAGCAAGTCGTCAAAGCCCTCCACCAGCCGGCGCAGCGGCGCCGGCAATTCCTCATGCCGATCGATGTCAGCCATGTCGCGTCTCCTGGGCGGCCTGGCGGCGCGCCGCCGTGTTGCGGTTTTCCGGCACCGGCAAACCGAGGTGGCCGCGCAGCGTAGTATGGTCATAGTCGCGGCGGAACAATCCACGCTCCTGCAACACCGGCACCACCTGCCCGATAAACGCGTCGAGCTGGTAAGGCAGCGCTTCGAACAGGATAAAACCGTCGGCCGCGCCGCCGTCGAACCAGCGCTGGATCGCGTCGGCCACCTGCGCGCCGGTGCCGACGAATTCCTGGCGCGGGCTGGCGTAGCGCAACGCGGTCTGGCGCAGCGTCAGGTTTTCATCGCGCGCGGTGCGCACGATGCGTTCCGATGCGCTGCGGTTGCTTTGCGCGCCGAATTCGGCGATATCGGGGAACGGGGCGTCGAGCGGATACTGGCTCAGGTCGTGTTCATTGAACGAGCGGGCCAGCGCCACCAGCGCGTCTTCGATGCGCACCAGCGCCACCGCTTCGCGATACAGCCGCTGCGCGTCTTCCTCGGTACGGCCGACAATCGCGCGCAGCGCCGGCAGCACGCTCAGTTGCGATGATGCGCGGCCAAAGGCGGCGGCGCGCGCCTTGATGTCGGTGTAATAGGCCAGCGACGATTCGAACGTCGACCCTTCGGTGAAAAACGCCTCGGCATGACGGGCCGAAAAATTGCGGCCCTCTTCCGACGCGCCGGCCTGGAAGATCACCGGCTGGCCCTGCCCCGAACGGCTGATGTTGAGCGGCCCGCGCACCGAAAAGAATTCGCCCTGGTGGTGCAAGGCATGCAGCTTGGCCGGGTCGAAGAATTGGCCGCCGGCCTTGTCGTGGGTCAGCGCATCGTCTTCCCATGAATCCCACAAGCCTTGCACGGTTTGCACATGTTCGGCGGCGATGCGGTAGCGCACCTCGTGCGGCGGATGCTGCGGCTTGCCGTAATTTTCGGCGCTGCCCGACAGCCACGACGTGACCACGTTCCAGCCGGCGCGGCCACGGCTGATATGGTCGAGCGACGCGAACTGGCGCGCCACCGTGTACGGTTCGCTGTAGCTGACGGTCAGCGTGCCGACCAGGCCGATGCGGCTGGTGACCGCCGCCAGCGCCGACAAGATCGTCAGCGGCTCGAAGCGGTTCAAATAATGCGGACTGGATTTTTCGGTGATGTGCACGCTGTCGGCGACAAACACAAAATCGAACTTGCCGGCTTCGGCCAGCCTGGCCTGGCGCACATAAAAATCGATGTCGGTGCTGGCGCCCGGATGCGCGTCCGGATGGCGCCAATCGCCCCAGCCGGGGCCGACGCCATGCAGGATGAAGCCGAGTTTTAATTGTTTTTTCGCTGTGCTCATGAAAACCTCCTAGGTGGTGTGGAACAGGCTGGCATCGACCAGCGTGCGCGCATCGACCCTGCGCGGGAATAATCTGGCGTCATAAAAAGCGTCGGCCACTTGCTGCAATTGGGTGACGATGTGCTGGTCCGGCGCGCGCAATTGCGGCCGGTCGCGGCCGACCACCAGCTTGACGACTTGCGGCGGCAATTTGGTGATGCGTTCGAATACCTTGCCGTACTCCGCCGGATGGGCATTGGCCCAGGTATTCGAGCGCGACAGCCGCTGCAGCACGTCGGCCAGCGCGGCCCGTTTGCCGGGATCGGCCAGCGCCGCGTCCGATGCGGTGATGACGCCGATGCCGGAATTGATGCCGATGCCGTCGCGCAGCACGCGCGCGCCGCGCAGTTCGGCGCTGGCCTGGTAAGTGCCGAAGGTGGCCCACGCTTCGATCCGGCCGCTGGAAAACGCCACCGCCGCATCGCCCGGCAGCATGAAGCCGGATGTCACGTCGTCGATCCGCAAGCCCGCTTCGCGCAGGGCGCCGAACAGCAAATAATGGGCCACGCTGCCGCGCGCCGACGAGACGATCACCGAGCGGCCCTTCAAGTCGGCCACCGTCTTGATGCTCGAACCGGGCGGCACCAGGATCGCCACCCCGGCCGGCGACGTCACGCTGGCCGCCACCACCTTGATGCGCGCGCCGCCGGCTGCCGCCGCCAAGGCTGGCGTATCGGCCGCCATCGCGGTATCGACGTCGCCCGACACGACCGCCTCGAACAGCGGCGCGGCGCCCTGGAAGCTGGCCCATTCGATCTGGTACGGCACGCCTTCCAGCACGCCGGCCGCTTCCGCCTTCGAGCGCAGCAAATTGACCTGGTCGCCCAGCACCAGTTTTACTGTTGACAGATCGACCGCAGCCGAGGCCGATGGGGAGCCGGCCAGCTGGTCGCCGCAGGCGGCCAGCAAGGCGGCGGCCGGCAGCGCGCCCAGCAGGCGCCGGCGTTGCGGATTAAAAGTCATAACTGGCCTTCGCATAATAAAAGGCGCCGGTCGGCGCGAACGGCGACGGGCCGTAGACGAAGCCGGACGAACCGGTGTTGGGATCGCCGGGGCCGTTCTTGTCGGGGAAGACATTGAACAGATTGGCCGCGCCCACTACCAGCCTGGTGTGCTTGCCGAGCGCGTAGGTGAGGTCCAGGTCGGTCAGCCATTTGGCGCCGAAATGGTAATCCTGGGCGCGGTTGGCCGTGGTTTGCCAGGTCGATTTATCGTAGCGCGTGGTTTGCAGGTTAACGTCAAAATCGCCGATGAACCAGCGCGCCGACAGGATCAGCTTGGTGCGCGGCGCGGCCGTCAAGTCGCCGATGCCGCCGCTGGCGGCATAACCGAACCAGACCTGGGTGCCGCCCGGGTTCGGTCCCAGCGCAGTGATCCCGGCCGGGGTGGCCTTGACGCTGGTCAGCGCGGTGCGGTTCCAGTTCAGCGCCGCGCCCCAGCGCACCAGACCGGCCGTGCCGTAATCGCTGCTGGTGTCGGCCACCAGGTCGGCGCCGCGGGTGCGCGTGTCGACGCCGTTGGCGAAGTATTGCACCCACTCGGTGCCGGTCAGGCCGGCCGCTTTCAGCAGCGGCGCGAAGGCCGGGCCGAACATATAACCGGTGCGCACGATGCGGTCCTTGACGGCCACCTGGTAAGCGTCCAGCGTGATATTGGTGGCGTCGCTGGCCTTGAACACCAGGCCGAGGCCGAAGTTGGTCGATTTTTCCGGCGTCAGGTCTTGCGCGCCGAATTGCCGGGCCAGCGTGGAATCGTTGCGCAGCAACTTCGATAAACTGGGCGCGACTTCGCCGGTGACCGGGTTGATATTGGTGCGGTTGTCGGTCTGGGCGTAACCGAGCTGGGTCAGCGACGGCGCCCGGAAACCGCTGCCGACGGTGCCGCGCAGCGCGAAGCGCGGCGTGATGTCGTAGCGCGAATTGAACTTGCCGCTGACGGTGTTGCCGGCGCTGTCGTTGTAATGTTCGGCGCGCACCGCGACATCGGCAAACCAGTTTTCCGTCGGATAAAAACCGATGTCGTTATACAGCGCCAGCACGGTGCGCGGCACGCGCGTGGCGTCGGCCGGCGACAGCGCCACACCCGCCTGCGCGCCGACCGCGGCCGGCTTGCCGAGGTTCGGATTGCCTTCCTGGTCGCCCGGCTGGAAGATGTAGCCGCCATTGATGTAGCCCAGCGCCTGGCCGGTATAAGTGGTGAAGCGTTCCAGCCGCTGTTCGGCGCCGAACGACCATTGCAGCGGCTTGTTCAAGCCGATGTCGAAGGCCCGCGTGACATCCTGGTTGGTGGTCCACTGTTCGAACTGGTAGGTGGCGAGATTGTCGAAACGGGTCGGCGAGCTTGGCCCCAGCGAGGGATTGCTGGTCAGGTTGCTGTACTGGCGCGCCCGGTTCTTGCCGTAGCCGGTGCTAACATCCCAGTGCCAGCCGGCGCTCTTGCCGCGCGCGCCGGCATTGAGCTGGAAGTCGTAGGCGCTCATATTATTTTCGGCGAAATAACCGTCCGGGAACAACTGCCCCAGCGTCGCCAGGCCATTCGCGCGGCGGAAGTTATTGCCGGCGATGCTATTGCGCGTGCCGGCCGTGCCGAACGCGTACAGCGTCACGTCGCCCGAATAGGGCAGTTCGGCGTTGAACGCGACGTTGTACGCTTCGATGCCGGGATCGCCGTTGCGCGCGCCGTCGCGGTTCCAGCTGGCGTTTTTCGGATTGCCGGCCGGCGAATAGTTAACCGGATTGGTCGACTTGAAGTTATTCCACGACTGGCCGCGCTGGCGCGCATTGGCGGCGATGTGCACAAAGCCGTCCTGGCCCAGCTTGAAGCCGGCGTCGGCTTCGATCTTGCTATTGTTCAGGTTGCCGTCGCCTTCCTTCAGGCGGCCGCTGCCGACCGCCGCCGAGCCGCCATGGTCGCCGTTTTTCAGGATCACGTTGACCACGCCGGCCACCGCATCCGAGCCGTACTGGGCGGCGGCGCTATCCTTGAGCACTTCGATATGGTCGATCGCGCCGAGCGGTATCGTGTCGAGGTCGACCGGGTTGACGCCGCTGGTGTCGCCGCCGCCATTGGTCAGCAAGGCCGCGTTATGGCGCCGCTTGCCGTTGACCAGCACCAGCGTGTAGGCCGGTCCCATGCCCCGGTTGCTGACCGGGCGCACCACCGAATTGACGCCGGCCTGGTTGGTGCCGAAGTTAAACGACGGCAGCAGGCGCGCCAGCGCTTCGCTCAATTCGGCGCGGCCGGTATGCGCCAGCTGTTCGCCGTTGATGACGTCGATCGGCGCCGGGCTGTCGGCGACGGTGCGCTGTTCGCCGCGCACGCCGGTGGTGACCACCACGTCCTGCACTTGTCCGATGCTGTTCTGGGTCTGCGCCGTCGCGGCGCCGCCCGCCAGGCCGCAGGCCAGTAGCGCGAGAGGAAGTTGATTCAAGCACAGTTGATTCAGCCGGGGCGCGGCTGGCTGCTGGTAAGACTGATGCATCGGCTATCCTTTTATTTTATTGATTTAATTAAGCTAAATAAGACGCAAAACTGCGGTCCCACAGCGGCGTCACGTCGACCCGGCGGACCAGCAGGCCGGCCTGGGAAAACACGTCGGCCACCTGCTGCTGCGAGCGCACCGCCGCGTCATCCACCGCCACCAGTTGGTAGGGCTGGCTGCGCGCCTTGACCTGGTTCAGGAACAGTTGCGCCGGCACCCCGGCGATGCGCCCGCTCTTGGCCGCCCACTCTTGCGGGTGACCGTTGATCCATTGGTAAACCTTGGCGACACGCTGCAGGTAATCGCCGATCGCCGCGTGTTTCAAGGGATCGGCGATCGCCCTGGTCGATGCGCTGATCACATAATTGCCGGACAAATAACCGTCGGCGCTGCGCAGCACGCGCGCGCCCTGGCTCTTGGCCAGCTCCACCACCAGGCCGTAAATCACCCACGCATCCAGCTGGCCGCTCTGGAACGCCGCCAGGCCGTCTTGCGGCGCCAGCGCCACCGGCTCGATATCCTTGAAAGTGAGTCCCCGCTCTTTCAACAATTGCAGCAGGAAGTAATGCGACGTGGTCGAGCGCGCATAACCGATGCGCTTGCCCTTGAACTGGGCCGCGTCGGTGATGGTGGACTGTTTCGGCACCAGCACCACCTGGTTGTTGACGTCGCCGCGCAGCACCGCGATCACCTTCATCGGCGCGCCGGAAACGGCGGCGAAGATCGGCGGAATTTCACTCATGCCGCCGCAATCGAGCGAACCGGCCGCCAGCGCTTCGACGATCAGGTTGCCGGCCGCGAATTCGGCGATCGCGCTTTTATACGGCAGCGCGGCGACGCCCGCCTCGCCGAAATAATAGGAGTCGCCGCCTTTATAGGTGCCGACCCGCAGCACGGTATTGGCCAATCCGGGATCGGCCGCGGCGGCTGTTACAGTTGCGGTACCGCCCCAGCCGCCGGCCAGCGCGGCCAGGGCCACGCCGCCGCCGTTGCGCAGGAAGCGGCGCCGCGCTTGATGGTTCGCAGGGAAGTCCATGATGTCTCCTGTGGTGTGATTAGTGTTGCGGCGCTTCGGACACCAGCGCGATGCGCGCATAACCGGCGTCGTTCAGCAAACCCATGGTCGATACGACACGGCCGTAAGCCAGCGTCTGGTCGGCGCGCAGATGGATGCGCCGCTCCAGGTCGCCGCCCGCCTCTTTCGCCACCAGCGCCAGCAGTTGACCGGGGCCGGCGGCGTCCTGGTTGACGTAGACCGTGCCGGCCTGGTCCATGCTGATGACGATAGGCGGCTTCGGTTCCTGCAGCGGCCTGGTATTGGCGGTCGGCAGGTCGACCTTGACGCCGCTCGCCATCATCGGCGCCGCCACCATGAACACGATCAGCAGCACCAGCATCACGTCGACCAGCGGCGTCACGTTGATGTCGCTGACCGGGCCGACCCGCTGCGCGCCGCCGTTTGAAACGCCGTTTGAAAATCTTGCTCCCATGTCAGGCTCCCTGCGGCGTCAGCGCCGCCACGCCATGGCCGTGTTCCGCCTTGAGCGGCGCGGCGTCGCCGCTGTCGATCCGGGTCTCGCCCGCTTCCAGCTGGCGCGACAACTGCACTTCGACCAGTCCGGTCAGCGTGGCCAGCCGGCCGGTGTAGCTATTCAAGTCGCCGGCCACGCGGTTGTAGGCCACCACGGCGGGGATCGCCGCGACCAGTCCCAGCGCGGTGGCGAACAGCGCCTCGGCGATGCCCGGCGCCACCACGGCCAGGCTGGTGCTGTTGCTGGCGGCGATGCCCTGGAAGGCGTTCATGATGCCCCAGACGGTGCCGAACAAGCCGACGAACGGCGCTACCGAACCGACCGTCGCCAGGATCGACAAGCCCTTTTGCAATTGCTCGGCTTCGGTATGGGACGCGATCTGGCCGACCCGGTTGAGGCGTTCCTTCAAACTGTCGCGGCCGTTCGCATCGGCATGCAGGTGCAGCCGGTGGCTGTGCTGCCACTCGTCGGCGATGGCTTGATAAATGCGGGCGAATGGATCTTGCCCATGCTGGCGCAATTGCTCGACCAGCCGGTGCAGCGTCGGCTGGCCCGCCAGCGCGGCGATGAACCCCGCGGCGCTGCGCTGCAGGCGGCGCAAGCGCAGCAGCTTGTCGATGATGACGCCCCAGCTGGCCAGCGACGCCAGCGCCAGTACGACCAGGATGGATTTGACGATGATGTCGGCTTGCTGGAACAAGTCCAGCGGCGACAGATGGGCGGCGATATGAGTCGGGTTCATGCGGTTCTCCACGGATCGGTAAGGTAGATTCAGTTCAGCGTCTGGAGCGCCTGACAAAACGTTCAGGGCAAGGCGCATTGCCGTAGACAGTACAGATGTACGACAAGGCAATGCAACGCCGCCATGGATGTTTTTTTAGGCGCTCTTAGAGCCTATCCCAGTAGTGAGCGTCTTGTTCTGGCCGCGCATCTGGAGCGCGGACCAGGCGTGAGGAGGAAGCGTGGCGAGCCACGCGACGACGATCAACGCAGTCCCCGTTCCTGAGGAGCGCCAGAACAGGGCGTATTCATCTACTGGGATAGGCTCTTAGTTCAATTTGAAGACGATATTCCCGGCCAGCAGATACGTGCTGCCGCCCAGGTCCGGCAATTTCGGGAACGGCGCGGCGCGCATGATCGCTTGCCGGGCCGCGTCGTCCAGCGCTTCGATACCGCAACCCTGCAAGTCGATATCGAGCAAATTGCCTTGCGGGTCCAGCGTCAGCTGGTAGCCGACCTTGCCCTGCTGGCGGCGCAGCCTGGCCTGGCCCGGATAATCGGTATTGCGGTTGATGCGGGCATACACCTGGTTCACATAATCGGTCGGGATGCCGTCGGTGCCGACCACCCTGGCCGCCGGCGGCGGCGCTTTGACGGCCACCGGCGCGGACGGCGTTGGAACAGGCGCCAGCGGCGTCACCGGGCCGATCGGCATCGCCGGCGCCGGCATGGCCGGGCTGGCATAGGTCTCGGCGCTGGTCGCCGGGGCAGCGACGGTTTTCGGCTGCGGCGTGGCGGCGCTGACCGGACGCGGCGCGGCCAGCGCCACCGGTCTGGCTTGCGGTTGTGGCGGCTTCGGCGACGGTTGCAACGGACGTGGCGGCGCCACGCGTATCAATTCCACCGCATGCGTTGCCAGTGCCGGGCCGCTGCCGCCGCCCGACACATTCCACAACAGCAGCACGGCCAGGCCATGCAGCAACGCCGATAATTGCACCCCGCGATAACGGCGCCCGTCCTGTCGAGCGGCGGTGCCTTGGGCCGCAACCGGCGGCGGCTCGGCCACGGCCGGCATGACTTGCTGCGGCTCCCGCAGATGCGGCCGGAAAGGCAAAGTGGCGCTGTTCATCTGATTCTCCTGAATTATTCAAACAAGTCCGGCTCTTCGCGCGTGATCACGTCCCACAGCGGCTGGAAGCTGTACCAGCCGCCGACGTCGGAACCGATCTGGCCGGCCGTGTGCCGCGCCACGTCATGCGGAATCGGCCTGGTCGGTCCGGCCGCTTCCGACAGCAACTGGGTTTGCGCGGCGTTTTCAAACGCGATGTAGCGCCACACCGCCGATTCGACCGACGCGCCCACCGTCAGCAGGCCGTGGTTTTGCAGGATCACCGCCTTGCGCGGCCCCAGCGCGGCGGCGATGCGCTGGCCTTCGCTGGTATCGAGCACCACGCCGCTGAAGTCCCGGAAGATCGCATGGTCTTCATAGAATGCGCAGGAATCCTGGGTCAGCGGGTCGAGCAGGCGGCCTTGCGCGGCGAACGCCTTGCCGTACAAGCCGTGCGAATGGGCGGCCGCGATCACGTCCGGACGCGCCTTGTGCAATTCCGAGTGGATCGCGAACGCGGCCCGGTTCAGCAAGCCGTCGCCCTCGACCACCTTGCCGTCGTGGCTGACCAGGATCAGGTCCGACACGCGGATATGGCCGAAATACACGCCGGCCGGATTGACCCAGAAGTGATCCGGGAATTCCGGGTCGCGCGCGGTGATGTGGCCGGCGCCGCCCATGTCGTAGCCGTAGCGGGCGAACAGGCGAAACGACACCGCCAGGCGCTCCTTGCGGTGGCGGCGCTGCGCTTCCAGCGTCGCCGGCGGCGGCGGTTCGGCGAAGATGAGGTTGCCGTTGGCGTCGCGCGGCGCGTTATAGATCGCCGGGCGCGGCGCGGCCGCGCCGCCTGCGCGCAGGTGCGGACGCGACAGCGGTGCGGAATACAGGGGAGCGGTGCTGCTCATGGTGAGTCCTTGTCGAAGAGTGGCAGGTCAATAGCCGCGCGCCGTGTCGACCACGTCGATCAGCGGCGCGCCGCTGCGGAAGCGGATCAGGTTGTGCAGGAATTTGTCGATCAGCGCCGGTACGATATGCTCGGTGGACGGCGAAATATGCGGCGACAAACGCACTTGCGGATGGCTGTAAAAGGCATGGCCGGCCGGCAGCGGCTCGGGATCGGTGACGTCCAGCGTGGCCAGCGACACTTGCCAGGCGTCGAGCGCCTCGTGCAGCGCAGCATGGTCGATCAGGTTGCCGCGCGCGACATTGATCAGGTGCAGGCCAGGCTTGGCGTGGGCCAGCGCCGCGCGGTTGATCACATGGCGGGTGGCGCTGGTGGACGGCGCGGCCAGCACCAGGTGGTCGGAGCGCGACAGCAATTCGGCCAGGTCGGCCACCGCCTCGACGCCGGCAACCTCGAACGGCGTATCGGAACGGCGCAGCGCGATGACCTTGATGCCCAGCGCCAGCGCGCGCTGCGCCAGCGCCTGGCCGATCGAGCCGAAACCGTACAGGCCCAGCGTGCTGCCCTTCAACAGGCCGAGCAAGGGGCGCTGCCACTGGCTGTTCTGGTCCAGCCAGATTTGCGGGATCTTCTTGGCGGCGCTGAAAATCGCCGCCAGCACGTATTCGGCGATCGCATCGGAGGCGGTGCCGCGCGCCGACGTCACCACCGGCCCCTGGAACAGCCATGGCGGGTAATAATCGATGCCGACCGACGCCAGTTGCACCCAGCGCACCCGCGACGGCCACTGCAACGGCGCCGGCGTTTGCAGCAAGGTTTGCCCTTTCGGCGCCGGCAGCACGAACAGCACGTCGGCGTCGGGCAATGCGGTCAGCGGCCCCGGGGCCAGGTCCAGCACCTGCAAGCCGGCCTGCGCCGCCAGCAGCGCATTGATGTTCGGTGCGAACTGGCTGGCGATGGTCGGCGCCTGATGACTGTTACTCATGGCTGGCGTCCCTTCAGGCGGCCAGACGCGTGGCGTCCGGCGCTTGCACATTGGCGCTGCGTTCGGCAATCGCCGCGCGCACCAGCGGGATCAGTTCGCGGCCGTATTGCAGCGCGTCCTGGATCGGGTCGAAGCCACGGATCAGGAAGGTGGTCACGCCCAGTTCCCAGTATTTCAGCAGCGCGTCGCGCACCTGTTCCGGCGTGCCGACCAGGCCGGTCGAATTGCCGGCCGCCCTGGTCAGCGCGGCGATGCCGGTCCACAGCCGTTCATCGACCACCTTGCCTTCGGCGGCGGTGGCCAGCAAGCGTTGCGAGCCGGTGTTTTGCGGCTGTTGCGGGCGGCCGCTGAAATACGCGTTGTGCTTGACGCTGGCGCTGGCCTTGGCCAGGATCGCATCGGCCTTGGCCCACGCCAGTTCCTCGGTCTCGGCCAGCACCGGCCGCAGCGACAGGCTGAAGCGGATCTTGTCGGCCCGGTCGTATTTCGCGGCCGCCGCGCGCACCTTGGCGATGATTTCCGCCACCTGGGCCAGCGACTCGCCCCACAGCGCGTAGACGTCGGCATGCTTGCCGGCCACCTCGATGGCGGCGTCCGACGAACCGCCGAAATACACCGGCACATGCTGGCCGCGCAACGGACGCACGCCGGCGTTCTGGCCCTTGATCTGGTAATGCCGCCCTTGATGATCGAACGGGCCGCTGCTGCTCCAGGTCTGTTTCACGACATCGAGGAATTCGTCGCTGCGGCTGTAGCGCTGGTCGTGGTCGAGGAAATCGCCGTCGCGCTGCTGTTCGGTGTCGTCGCCGCCGCTGATGATGTGCACCGCCAGCCGGCCATCGCTGAAATGGTCCAGCGTCGCCAGCTGGCGCGCCGCCAGCGTCGGCGCGACAAAGCCGGGACGGTGCGCCAGCAGGATGCCGAGCTTCTCGGTTTGCGAGGCGATATACGAGGCGACCTGGAAACCGTCGACCGAGCCGCTGCCGTGCGCCACCAGCACGCGGTCGAAACCGGCGTATTCGTGGGCGCGGGCGACCGCGCCCAGATAACTCTTGTCGACCACCGGCCCCTTGGCCAGTACGGTTTCGGACACTTCCTGGGTGGCGCTAAAGCCGATGAATTCGATGCTCATGATGCTTCCTTGTCAGTGGTGGTGGAGGTAGAGGCAGATAAAGGGCCGGTCGCGCCGGCACGGGATGATGCGGCGGTTTTCTGGGCGGCCAGCGCGGCGAACGCGGCGCGCCCGCTGTTGATCAGGATGGTGTCGTTTTGCGGCGTATGGATGCGGCTGCACAGCACGTCGCGGTAATGGCGCTGCAGCGGATTGGCGTTCGACAGGCCGGGATTGCCGCTCAATTCGATGGCTTTTTCGACTACCTGGATAGCCTGGCTGGTGACCAGGTATTTGATGCGGAAGCTGTCGGCGGCGGCAATGCGGCCGGCGGCGGCGGCGTCGATCAGCGTACGGTTCGAGAACAGCCAGGTGTCGATCAGGCCCAGCGCTTCCTGGAAACGCGGCAGGCTGGCCAGCGGCGCGCCCAGGTTGGCCGGCACCCGTTCCTGCAGCCAGTTGGCCAGCCAGTCGCGGCCGGCGCGCGCCACCGCGTCGTAGATCGACGCCAGCAGCACCGACATCCAGCACAGCAATTCGGCGTCCAGTTCCTGCGTCGCGCCGGCCGGCGCCACTTCCACCGCATGCTCCAGCGGTACCAGCACCTCGTCGAAGATCACGTCGTGACTGCCGGTGGCGCGCATGCCCAGGTGGTCCCAGCTTTCGACCACGCTGATGCCGGGCGTATCGCGCCGCACCAGCCAGCTGCCGACCAGCGGTTCGGCATCGTCGCTGCGCGCCCACACGGCCAGCCAGGTCAGGCGCGGGATGCCGGTCGAATACACCTTGCGGCCGCTGATGCGCCAGCCGTCAGGCGTACGGTGCGCGGTGGTGGCCGGCAAGCCGCCGCGGGCCGGCGTGCCGAGGTCCGGTTCGACCCGCAGCGCATTGATCAGCGCGCCGTCGCGCAGCGTCTCTTGCACCACCAGTTCGCGCAAGTGGCGCGGCCAGCGCGCCGCGTGTCTGGCCGACGCATGGTGCAGATACTGCATCGTCAGCACCAGCGCGGTCGACGGTTCGCCGCGCGCCACCGCCGCGATCACGCGGGCGGTTTGCGCCAGGCTGGCGCCCAGCCCGCCCTGCGCGCGCGGCACGGTCAGCCCGAGTAAACCCAGTTGATGCAGGCGCTCGAAATTCTGGTGCGGGAAGCTGGCGTCGCGGTCGTGCTGCGCGGCGCCGGCGGCGAATTCCAGCGTCAACTGGTCCAGCAAGGCGGCGAATTCGGGGCTGTCCAGCTGGTGCGCGGCGGCGGTGGCGGTGGCTAGCCGCAAGACGGAAGAGGACATGGCGCTCAGATCGAAAAGTTACTGAAGTTGAAGGGCGTCGCCAACGGCGCTGGCGCGGCGGCTGTGTCAATCGACGGCGCTTCCGGCGCTTCCAGTTCGACCCCCAGCAATTCCAGCAGCCGGGCCCGCACTTGCTGGAATTGCGGCCGTTCGGCGCTGCGCGGACGCGGCTGGGTGATCGCGATGTCGGCGGCGATGCGGCCCCGGTCCAGCACCAGCACCCGGTCGGCCAGCAGGATCGCCTCGTCGACGTCGTGGGTCACCAGCAGCACCGACGGCCGGTGCTGGCGCCACAGCGCCAGGATCAGCTGGTGCATGCGGATGCGGGTCAGGGCGTCGAGCGCGGCGAACGGTTCGTCGAGCAGCAGCAATTGCGGCTCCCGCACCAGCGCGCGGGCCAGCGCCACGCGCTGCGCCTCGCCGCCGGACAAGGTGGCCGGCCAGGCGTTTTCGCGGTGCGCCAGCCCGACTTCGGTCAAGGCCTGGCGGGCCCGTTCGCGCGGCTGGTCGATCTTCAGGCCCAGCGTGACGTTGCGCCAGGCGCGCTTCCACGGCATCAGGCGCGGCTCCTGAAACACGGCGGCGCGCGCCTGCGGCACGTCCAGCGTGCCGGAACTGATCTGGTCCAGCCCGGCCAAGGCGCGCAGCAAGGTGGTCTTGCCGGAACCGCTGCGGCCCAGCAGCGCGACGAATTCGCCGGCGCGGATATCGAGGTTCAACTGGTCGAGGATCAGGTTGTCGCCGAAGCGCTTGCTGAGCTGGCGTCCCTTGACCGCGCTGCCCGGCGGCACCAGGCTGGGCGCCGGCGGCGCCGCATGCCCGCTGCGCTGCAGCGCGCCCGGCAAGTTCAATGAGGTGGTTTGCATGCTCAATCCTTGATGAAAGATGGACGCCAGGCCAGCGCATAATGTTCGATGGTGCGCACCAGCAGGTCGGTCACCAGGCCCAGCACGCTGTACACCAGCAGGCACACCACGATGACGTCGGTGCGCATGAAGTCGCGGGCGTTGTTGATCAGGTAGCCGAGACCGGCGGTGGCGTTGATCTGCTCCACCGCCACCAGCGACAGCCAGCTGACGCCCAGCGAATAGCGCAGGCCGACCAGGAACGACGGCAACGCGCCGGGCAAAATCACGTGGACGATCAGTTGCGGGTAGCTCAGGCCGAACAGCCGCGCCGCCTCGACCAGCTTGGCGTCGATGCCGCGAATGCCGCTGTACAGCGTCAGATACATCGGGAAGGTGGTGGCGAAGGCGATTAGCGCGATCTTGGTGAATTCGCCGATGCCGAACCACAGGATGAACAGCGGCACCAGGCCGAGGAAAGGCAGCGTGCGCGCCATCTGCATCGGCGAATCGACCGCCACTTCGCCGCGCCGCGACAGGCCGGCCACCAGCGCCAGTCCGGTGCCGAGCGACAGCGACACGGCCAGCCCGATCACCACCCGGCGCAGCGACACCAGCACATTGCCGCCGATTTCGCCGGACCAGATCAATTCGCCCATGGTCGCCAGGATTTGCGACGGCGCCGCCAGCACCCGTTCCGGCAGCACGCCGCTGCGCGACGCCAGTTCCCAGGCCAGCAACAGCAGCAGCGGACTGACGGTGCGCCTGAGCACCGCCGACAGCAGCGCTTGCCGCTTGTTGGGCACGCTCCTGGCCGCTGTGGCGGCAGGATTGATTTGATTGGCTAGCGAGGAGACTGACATCCGCGGTTCCCTGTCTGAAGTACGATGAATTCAGTATAGGGAGCAAATGATTATGACGAAACTAATTGTTTATTCTATTGATATATGATTTTTAAGAATAATCTTGCGAGGCGGGAAGATACAAAACCAGCCTGCTGCGGGCTGGTGGAGGAAGGATTCAGGCGGCGCGGACAGAGGCTGCGGGCGCGGCGAACGCCTGCTGCACCGCGCTGGCGACAAAGTCGATCGCGTGCTGCACCGGGCCGGGCAGCAGCGACTGGATCAGCCAGATATCGAGCAGCGGCTTGAAGTCGCTGACAGGGACGATATCGAGCTGCGCCAGGTGGCGGCTGCGTTCCAGGATCGGCCGCGGCATCAGGCCCAGGCCGGTGCCGCTGGCCACCAGCCCCAGTTGCAGATCGGTGCCGAAGGTTTCCAGGTTGACCTTGAACGACAAGCCCTGCTGGACCAGCACGCGCGCCAGGCCGGCGCGGAAACCGCAGCCGTCGGGGTTGAGCACCCAGCCGATGTCGTACAGCTCGCGCAATTTGTAGCTGCGCCGCGGCATGCTGCCCTTCTTCGCCACCACCACCAGTTCCAGCCGGCCCAGCGCGCGCCCGCTCAAGCCTTCCGGCAGCACCTTGGTGGCAGGGAACAGCGCCACCGCCGCGTCGATCTCGGCGTTTTCGACCCGTTCCAGCAATTGCGCGCCCCAGCCGGACGCCACTTCCGTATGCAGGCCGGGAAATGCGGCGTTCAGCCGTTGCAAGGTATCGAGCAGCACCATGTCGCCGACGGTCTGGATCACGCCGATGCGGAACACGCCGGTCGGCGCCTGGTCGTTTTGCACCAGGTCGCGCAAACGGTCGACTTCCAGCAGCACCTTGCTGCATTGCTCGAACACTTGCCGGCCCATCGCATTCGGGCGCGGCGGCTTGACGCTGCGGTCGAGCAGCTCCACGCCCAGCTCCTGCTCGAAGTTCTGCACCCGCCGCGTGATGGCCGACTGGGTCAGCCGCAACGCGTCGGCGGCGGCGCTGACCGAGTGATTGCGCACCACGGCGACGAAGGCGCTGATGTCATCTATCTTCATGAAGTGCCAATGTGAATGTCGCGAAAAACGTCATCTTACCCCCGCCGCCCGCTTCATGTTCAAAACTTGTAGTTGGCGCGCACATAATAATATCCGCCATTGATGCCGGCCTGCGACGCGGCCGTGTCGTACACATACACGCCCAGGTAGCGGCTTTCGACCGGCACCGTGCTCGGGTAGACGCTGAACAGATTGTTGGCGCCGGCCGCGATTTGCAGCTTGTCGCTGGCCGCATAACGCACTTCCAGGTCGGTCACGGTGCGCGGCGCATTCTCGATATGGTTGAACACCGATGTCGAATAGATGAACGGCCCGGTATAAAAAGTCGCCTCGGTGGCGGTCTTGCCGTAGCGCGTCGCGTGCAGGCTGACGCCCCACGGTCCCAGCGTCCACGCGCCGCCGGCGATCAGCTTGCTCTTCGGCGTGGCCGTGGTCAGGTAGCCGGCTTGCTGGGCGTTCAGCAGCGGCCTGCCGTTGCTGTCGCTGGCGGTATGCGTGATGGTCGTATTGTTGATATTGGCGGCCAGGTCCCAGTCGATGCGGCCGGACGCGCCGAGGATGGTTTGATCGAGGATGGTTTGATCGAGGATGGTTTGATACGAAGCCACCAGATCGACGCCCTGGGTGCGGGTATCGACGCCGTTGGCGAAATAACTGGCGCTGACCGACGCCAGGCCGCTTGGCAGGCTGATACCGGCGGCGCTCAGCGCATTGACCGCCGCCGCGCCGCTGTAGGTGCCGCCCTGGATGATGCGGTCGCGGATATCGATGCGGTAGGCGTCGATGGTCAGGTTCAGCTTATCGGCCGGCTGGGCCACGATGCCGAGATTGATACTGCGCGATTTTTCCGGTTTTAACGGCAGCGCGCCGAGGCTGCGCGCGGCGTCGGAATTGACCGCCAGCTGGCCGCCGGCGGTGGTCGGCGACACGGCCAGGCTGGTGTAGTATTCCTGCGCCAGCGACGGCGCGCGGAAACCGCTGCTGGCGGTGGCCCGCAGCGCAAGGCCGGGACTGGCCTGGTAGCGCGCCGACAATTTGGCGTTGGCGCTGTTGCCGGCGTCGCTGTAGCGCTCGTAGCGCGCCGCCAGGTCGGCTTCCCATTGGCGGTTGAACCTGGTCGATAAGTCGGTATAGGCGGCCGAGATATTGCGCGCATGGCGGCCGGCGCTGACCGCCGACAAGCCCGGCAGCGCTTGCGAACCGCTGCCGAACGACGACGCGGCGTCGCCGGCGCCGACTGCATAGGTTTCGCGCCGGTATTCGGCGCCCAGCGCCACCGTCAACGGCGCCGGCAGCAGACCCGTATCGAACGGCCGCGCCAGGTCCAGGTTGGCGCCCGACTGGGTATTCTGGTATTGCGCCAGGTGGAAACTGGTCGGCGTGCTGCCGGTGGCCGCATATAAATCGGTATTGGCGGAATCGGTCATGCCGATCTTGACGTTGTCGATGCCATGGGTGGCGCTGGCATCCCAGCGCCAGCCGGCCAGTTGTTCGCCGCGCACGCCGGCCGTCAGCGACGCGTCGTTTTCATTGCTGGTCTCGACCGGGCTGAAACCGTTCGGATGCACTTGCGGCAGCTTGCCCGGCAAGCGGTAATTCTGGTAGCTGCCGCCGCTGCGGTGCGCGGCGCTGCCGAAGGCGTACAGTTCGACGCTGCCGCCCAGCGGATAAGCGGCGTTCAGGCCGACCGACTGGCGCTGGGTTTGCGGGTCGCCCAAGACTGGATTGGCATAGCTGTTGGTGCGGTTGTCCGGGCCGCTGCGGATGCTGTGTTCATGGCGCTTGCTTTCCGCGCTCAGGTGCAAAAAACCCTCCTCGCCCAGCGCCAGTCCGATGTCGGCGGCGGCGCCCAGCGTGAAGCCGTCGCGCAAATAATAACGGCCGCTGTTGAGCGCCAGGTTGCCGCCCTGGCTCGACGATTTCAGGATCACGTTGATGACGCCGGCGATCGCGTCGGAACCATACTGGGCCGCCGCGCCGTCGCGCAGCACTTCCACGTGATCGACCGCGCTGACCGGGATCAAGTCCAGGTCGACCGGCGTGGCGCCCTGCTGCGCGCCGGGATCGGCGGTGATGTTGGCCGAGGTGTGGCGCCGCTTGCCGTTAATCAGCAGCAGCACATGGTTCGGGCTCAGGCCGCGCAAGGTCAATGCGCTGGTCAGGTTGGCCGCGTCGCCCGCCTGCGCCAGCCGGTTCACCGACGGCAGCAGGCGCACCAGCGCGTCGCGCAGGTCGGTCTGGCCGGTGCGCTGCAAATCCTTGGCGCTCAACACGTCGATCGGGCTCAGGCTTTCATCGGCGGAACGGCGCGTGTCGCGCGTGCCGGTGACCACCACCACGCCCGCTTCCAGCCCGGCCGCGCCAGGTTCGGCGGCGGGCGCAGCTGCGGCCCAGGCGGAACTCGAAGCACAGGCCAGCGACAAGGCCAGCGGCAAGGCGCGCGGTGTGATACAAAATGGTACGAATGGTACGAATGGTACGAATGGTACGAATGGTACTGTATTCATGCTGGCTTGCTCCATCGCGTCTACAGGGGAAAGGGAAAAGTTCTTAACGTTTGATACGGGCCGCCACCAGGTCGATTTCAACCAGCGCGCCCGGCAGCGGCAGCGCCACCACTTGCAGCGCGGTGCGGGCCGGCTTGGCCGGTTGCGCCGCCGTGCCGAAGAATTGCGAATACGCCGCGTTCAAGCCATTGAAATCGAGCTTGCCGTCCAGTTTCGGTTCACCGACCAGGAATACCCGCAGTTGCACCACGTCGGCAAAACCCAGGCCTTCGGCGGCCAGCGCCGCCTGCAGCCGGCGCAGCACCGACAGGGTCTGGGTCCGGGTGTCGCCATAGGCTTCGATGGTCTCTTTGGGCGCGGCCGGATTGGCCACGTCGGGCAGCGCGCCGCTGAAATACACCGTCTCGGCGGCGGCCGGCACGCTGACCGCCACCGAAATCGGGAAGCTGGAATTCGGGACAGGCGTGCGCTTGATGTCTTGCGCCATGGCGCCGCCGGACGTGACGAGGCTGGAGGTGATGAGGATGGCGCCGAGAATGAAATGGCCGAATTTGTTCATGGTGTGCTCTCTTTATGAAGTGATCGGTGATAAGAGCCTATCCCAGTAGTGAGCGTCTTCTGCTGGCAGCGCATCAGCAGCGCGGACCAGGCGTGAGGAGCAAGCGTGGCGAGCCACGCGACGACGAGCAACGCAGTCCCCGCTACTGAGGGGCGCCAGAAGAGGGCGTATTCATCTACTGGGATAGGCTCTAAGTGATCAGCTGGCGGAAGCGGCGGCGACGCGGGCGGCGATGGCCGCCACCGCGTGATGCGCGGACAAGGCGGCGCCCTCTTGCCAGGCGCCGATCTGGCTCAGGTATTCGCCGGCGAAATGCACCCGGCCGTCGGGCTGGTTCAGCAGCACGTACTGCTGCGCGTCCGGCCTGCCCCAGTGCACCCACGAACCGAGGCTGTACGGCACCTTGTGCCAGGCCACGCTGACCGGCCGCCGCAGGCTGGCCCCACGCCCCGGATGCAAGCGGTCGATGACATCGCGCGACGACGCGAATTGCGCCGCCAGCGGCTGCGCCGTGAAATCGCGCGCAGCCTGGCTGATGTTGTAGCAGCCGATCAGCGTGCCGTTAGTCTGATGGAAACCGCCGCTCGGGTACCAGACCAGTCCCGTGACATGCTTGACCACTGAAATGCCGCCATAGATATTGCTGTCGGTTTCCCAGAAGCGCGGCGCTTGCCACGCGATCTTGCTGGCCGTGTCGTACTCGACCGAGGCGATCGCGTCGCGCACCGCCGGCGAAAAATTGGCGTCGACCCTGGCCAGCACCGGCAATGGAAAGGTCGCGATGGCGTAATCGGCGGACAGGCTTTGCTGCTTGCCGGTGGCCCGGTCTTGCACCGTCACCGTGACGCCCTGCTCGCCATTGTGAATTGCCTTGACCTCGGTGTTCAGGCGTATCTCTTTCTTCAGGCGCTGCTGGAAGGCGGCCGGAATCCGGTCCATGCCGCCGACCGGCTGCAGCATGGTCGGCTGGAAGATCAGCAATTCGTCGAACACCAGCGCGGTCCACAAGTCCGGGTCCAGCAAGTCGTCCAGCGACAGCGGATCGGGACGCGTCCCGACTTGTTCGGCGGCGCCGGGAAACACCGTGTAGCCGGAACGCTCGGTGCCCTTGAAGGCCAGTTCCGGGGTCAGGTCGCCATATACCTTGAGGAATTCCAGCAGCCGCTTGCGGTCGTCCAGGCTCAATTCACGGTCCAGCGCGCCGCCGTCGGCAGCCTTGGCCAGCAATTCGGACAGGCGCCCGCGCGCATCGTTGACGGCGCGCCGCAACTGGATCGCCGGTTTGCCCTTGGCCGCATCCGGCAAGAAATAGGCGCTGCGGCTGGTATTGACTTCGGCTTCCAGCGCCACGCCGAATTCGCGGCAATAGCCAAGGATGGTTCGATGATGGCTCGGCAGGCGCGCCGGACCGGCGTTGAAATACTGGCCCGGCTCGAAATCGGCGGTTTGCACCGTGCCGTCGGTGTATTCGATGCGGCTGCCGTCGCGGATGGTCCAGTTGCGCCCGCCGACCCGCTGGCGCGCCTCGATCACTTGCACCTGGTAGCCGGCCTTGCGCAATTCCCAGGCCGCCACCAGTCCGGCGATGCCGGCGCCCAGCACCAGCACCCGCTGGCCCTTGCCGGAACCGGGCGCCAGCCGCAGCGGCGCGGCCTCGGCGCCGGCAGCGACGCCGGCGGCGCCCAGGCCCAGCGTGGTCATCGCCGCACAGGCGGCGGTGTAGCCGCTGGTGGCGGCCAGCTTCATCAGGAAATGGCGACGCGTGACGCTCATACATTACCTCACATAATTGATCGTTGGACAAAATGACAAGCCATCTTATGCTGCCGATGATTATGTTAAAAGTAATTATTTTTTATAAGTAAGTATGATTTTTTGTCATAATTATTTCATGTTTTGATATGCCTGAAATGCACGCGCATTACAACAAGGTCAACGACAACGCCGCCCGGCGGTGAAGCGGGCGGCGCAATGGCATCGATCAGATTTATTGGGCGGCGGGCGTGCCCAGCGCGGTGGACGGCAGGTTTTTATAGACTTTCAACGCATAACTTGCGCGCAATACCGGATTGGCGGCGTTGTACGCGCCGACCGCCTGCCACGAATTGCCCATGCGCCGCATATTGTCGGCCATGATCCACGCGCCGACATAGATGCTGGTGCAGGCGTCGAGCAACTGCTGTTCGTCGATGCCGTATTTATGCAGCACCGGCAGCCAGGTGCTGTTAATCTGCATCAGGCCGATATCGCGCGTGCCGTTCGCATTGCGGTGCACCGCGCGCGGATTAAGCTGCGATTCGGTCTTGGCGACCGCGTACAGCAGCTCCGGGTTGACGCCGTACAGCCTGGCGGCGTCTTCCCAGCAGGCGCGCGCCTGCGTCATCGGCAGCATGGCCAGCAACAGGCACGCGATGCGGGCCGGGCTGACGCGGCGCGCCAGCCTCGGCATAAGCTTGAAAACATTCATCCTCATCGTCAGGACACCAGCCGTACCAGACGGGCGTTACCGGGTACGCCAGAGCAAATCAGTGCGGTCGGGGTATGTCCCGGCATGGGCGAACGGCTCTCCAGTACGATGGTGCCGATACGATTGAGGATGATCTTCGGATCCGCAGTGAAGATATGACACACATCGCCCTCTTTGCCTTCTTTCCATACCTGCACGGTCTGGCCGACAATCCAGTCCTTGGCCTCCACGCTTTGGCCGCTGACGGCGCCGCCGAAAGTACCAGCGCCACCGGCGATGACACTAGCGCCTACCGTGGCGCCACCGCCGACAGTGGCGTTTGCATCGATAGTGGCATTGCCATGAATATTGGCATCGCCACGGATATTGGCATCCCCTCCGACGGCAAGCTTGCCCGGCACATTCATGTCGCCGTTCTGGTCGACCGCCAGCGCCACCCATTTGCCCGACGGGTCGACGGTAAACGCGCGGCTGATGTTCTTGACCATGCGCACGTCGCCGACCGCATCGCCGGCGGGCAGGCTGGCATAGGTATCGACCGGCGCCTTCCACGAAGAACCGGAGCCTTGCCAGGTGCCTGAGATCTTGTTGCAATACAGCAGGCTGCCGTTGGTCTTGTCGGTGGCGATCGCCGCCACGCTGCCGCAGGCGGTGCCCGGATCGACCGCCGCGCCATTGGCCATGCCGATCGGCGTCTGCATCTGGTTCAGCACATCCATGCCCGGCACCTTGTTACGGTACAAAAAGTCCTGCGAGCTTTGGCCGGCGCCGTTGGACAGCAGCGCGGTGACCAGGTGGCCGGCGTTGGCCGGCTGGCCGCTGCAACTGACGCTGTTGAACTGGTTCAGCGTCGGCGTGGTGGCGGCGCTCAACGACCACGCGCCGCCGGAACCCTGCGCCACGGCGGAGTTCAGGCTATTGATGTAACCGCCGCCTTTGCCCGCTTGCGCCGCGACATAGGCGATGCTGGCGTCGCCGATGGCCTGGCCGCCCTCGGTCACCACCAGCGCATCGAGCACGATGGCCGGATTGGTGGGCGACGCATTGCGGGCGCGTACCAGCAGGCACGGCGTCTGGCCATAGACATTGGCGGCCGCCTGCAACGGTGAAATTTCGCCGGCGTTCTTCAGCGCAGTCAGCGTCACTGGCTTGGTGACGCCTATATTGGCGGAAATGGCCAGCACGCCGTAATTATCGGCCAGGTAGTGCGCCGCCGCCGCGCCGATCGCGGCCTGGTAGGCGCCCGCCTGGTCGGCCTTGGTGTCGGCCAGCGAGCTGTCGACCAGCGCCGTCAGGCCGGACAGCAGTATCGCGCTGATGGCCAGCGCGCCCAGCACTTCGATCAGGCTCATGCCGCCTTGCTTGGATAACATGCGAGATTCCATTCAGTTGAGTATGGCCAGCCACACCGGGCTGCCTTGCGGGATCGTCACCGGCGGTCGTGCGATGGTCGTCATCCCTCCCAGCGCCGGTGCAAACGATGACGTGCCGGAGCCGAAGCCGCCTACCAGCACCGAGTTGTTCGACAGCGCCAGCAGCTCCGCCGTGATGTTGTGCGGCAGCGCAGCGCCGGCGTAGATGTACAGGATGCCATCCGGCGTGCGGTAATTATTCCACAGCGGCGCCGCGGCGCCGGCCAGCGGCGACCAGGATGGCAGTACCTTGGCGGCGATCAGCGCCTGCTGCGTGACGCTGCCGGTTTGTCCCGGATGGCTGGCGAAATACGCGATCAGCGCATCGCGGTAGCTGGCCATGCCGGCCGCCAGCGCGCCGGACTGCGCCACTTGCGCGACATTGTCGACGCTGTGCTCGGGATGCCGCGTGCCGTAGTAGCCGGCCAGCGACATCATCAGCGTCAGCACGACCAGCGGCAGCATCACGCCAGCACCCGCCGGGCTGGTTCGTAGCTGGAAATCATCGCCGCCATCTGCTGCTTGATATCGACCGCCAGCTGGTCGTAGGCGCCGTCGCGCAAGATGCTGCGGGTGCGCAGCGCATCGCGCAGGAACAGCGTTTCCGTCATCAGCGGCTGCTTGCCGTCGCGTCCCAGGCGCTGGTGCAGCACGCCGGCCAAGCCATCGGCCATCAAGGTCTTGACGCTGGCCGGCGCCAGCCGTTCGGCCGCCAGCGCGTCGAGCTTGATGATGGCCTGGATCGCGCTGTCGGCCGGGATGGTGGTGATGATCAAACGTCCTTCCATGCTGGCGCGCAGCACCGCCGCCGCGCTTTCTTCATCGCGTATTTCGTCGACGAAGATGATCTGCGCGCCGGAGCGCATCAGGTTATTCCAGCCCTCGCGGAACGACAGCTGGCCGCCGATGGTGGTTTGATAGCACACGCCGGTGCCGTGATGGCCTTCCAGCGGCAGTTCGATCAATTCCTCGCCGGTCACCGCCAGCCCGCCGAAGGCTTGCAGGCGCTGCTTGATCAGCGCGCAGGCGGTGGTGGTCTTGCCCGACTTGGACGGCCCGCTGATGATGAACAGGCCGCTCATGTCGCGCACCTGCAAGCGGCGCAGGTACGCATCGGGAATGCCGAGCGAGGACAACGACGGTATCGTGCCGGCGATACGGCGCAGCACGAACACCGTGCCGCCGGTGGTGCGCATCACCGACACATGATACGGTACGCCGTCATACAGCACCCGGCAACGTTGCGAGTTGCTCACCGCCGCCAGGGCGTCGCGGCACATCGCCAGCAGCAAGTCCAGGTCGCGGCGCAGCGCGGGACCGGCGGACAGTATATTGACGTCGGCGCCCGGAGTTTCCGAAAAGCGGTCGTCCAGGGTTTCGTGACCCAGGTACAGTTCGGAAAATCGAAGTTCCTTGACAGTGGTAGCAGCAAGCATCGGATGAGCAATCTATTTATTGGTTGAGTCGGGGGTAAATCAGCTGGCGGTGAAGGTCAGGTCGTTATTGGCGGCCGCGCACACCTTGCCGGCGTCGGTCGCGGTGACCGGGAACGTCGAGACCGGGGCGCCGCCGCCAGTGGAGCTGATCGTGCTCCAGCCGCTGGCGCCGGTGACGGTGCTGATGCAGACGTCTTGCGGCACCTGGCCGTAAGCCACCGTGAAATTCGAGGTGGCGCCGGTGATGGTCACCGGGCCGCCGAAGGAATTGGTGATCGTGGCGCCGTTTTGCGTCAAGCCGTTGGGCAGCACGCGCGCCGTCACCAACTGGGCATTCAGGCTGCCGGTGCCATAGCCGGACGCCATATACAGTTTCTTGACGGCGGTGCGCACCGAAATCAGCTCTTCGGCGGAACGGTTCGACTGGGCGCTGCTGAACGCGCCGTTCAGCAGCGACACGGCGCCCAGGATCACCAGCGCGGCGATGCCCAGATAGGCGATGCCTTCCAGCAGCGACGCGCCCTGTTGACGGAACAATGGCGATGGCAGTTGATTCATTGTGTTAGTGCGTTTCATGTCAGGCTCCAGTTAAAAAAATTAAACGACGGAATTAAACTTCACTGCGACTGCCGCGTGGTTTTCACCACGCTGATTCTTTACAAAAACCGGCGCGCTAATGCACCGCGCGGGTCATGGTGGCGATTTCTTGCTGTATGCCGAAAAAGCCGGTCACCAGCCAGCCGATCACGGTGGCCAGGCAGACGATCGATGCGCCGTTCAGCAATTTCATTTGCCGCTCGATGGTGGCGACACCCTCTTCCATCCATTCGTCGGCCATCAATTTGAGGGCCTCGGCGAACCCCCGGTATTGGGCGTACACGCACAAATCGTCGACCAGTTCCGGCGACGGAAAACCGTAGCCGGCGGCGCGCAGCGCTTCGCCGCAATTGAGGCCGGACTTGACGCCCAGCAGCGCGCCGTCGAGCCGTTCGCGCAGCCATGGCTGGGCGCGCTGGGCCAGGCGCATCAGCGATTTTTCAACCGTGATGCCGGCGAACTGCAAGGCCGAAAACGCCATCAGGAAGCCGCTGCCGATGATCAGGCGGTAAATCGAATACGGCGCGAAACGGTCGGCGATGACGCGCAGGTTGCCGCGCCAGTAAGGCATCGACAGCAGCAGCACGGCGATCACGGCCAGCACCAGCCCGACGATGGCCACCATCCAGTGCTGCACCAGCTGCGACATCACATACAGCGAACGGGCCGCGCCGTGCCAGCCGGCCGGGTCCAGCATCCTGGCGAATTCGGGAATCACGCGGGTGCCGAAGATGTACAGGTAAATCAGGATCAGCCCGCCGATCGCCAGCGGGTAGCTGAGCCCCGACAAAATCACGTTCTTGATCTTCTTTTGCGCCTGCACCACGTCGATCAGCACTCCCAGCGTCGATTCCAGGCGGCCCGACTGTTCGCCGGCGCCGATGATCATTTGTTCATTGACCGGGATCCAGTCGGCCAGGCCGTCGGCCAGCGAGCGGCCGTTCTGCACCATGCGCCGGCAGTCCGACAGCACCAGCGCCATCGGCTCGTTCGGATTGCGGCCGCGCGACGAGGCGCGCTCCCACAATTCATCGAGGATCTTCAGCAAGGGCAAGCCGTTCGACAGCATCTTGGCGATCTTGCGGTACAGCCGCAGCCGCGGCAGTTCGGAAAACTGCAGCTTGGCCCAATGGTGATTCAGTTCAGCCAGCATGGCTGTCCTCCGCGATGCTCAGACGCGCGGTCTGCACCGGGATTTCGCTGGTCAGATGGCCGACCACCTGCTCCGCCATGCGCGGATCGACCAGGCCCTGCGCCACTTTCGACAGCGTATGCGCGAGCAGCGTCTGGCCGCCCAGGTTGGTTTGCCAATAGCGCAGCGCGGCCGATTTGTCGCCCGCCCGCACGTAGCTGAAAAAGCGCTCGTCCGGCGTGATCACCTCGGCCACCACGGTGCGGCCGATGGTGCCGTGGCCATTGCAGGTCGGGCAGCCGGGACCGGCCACGCAGACCCGGTCCATACCGTAGGGCAAGGCACGGCGCAAACGCGTCTGGGCCGCTTCGGACAGCGCTTGCCGGCCTTCGGCGTACGGCACCTTGCAATCCGGGCACAGCAGCTTGACCAGGCGCTGGCTGACCAGGCCGGTGATCAGCGTATGGTCGCTGATCAGGTTCATCGGCAAGCCCAGGTCGGCCAGCCGGTCGATGATCGCGATGGCGCTGTTGGCGTGCACCGTGGTCCAGACCTGGTGGCCGGTCATCGCGGCGCGCAGCGCATTCTGGGCCGACGCGCGGTCGCGCATTTCGCCGATCATGATGGTGTCCGGGTCGAGCCGCAGCGCATTCGAGATCGCCGCCGAAAACATGCGGCTGCGCTCTTCTTCGGTCGGGGCGTTGATGACCGAGGTCTGCACCGCGCCGTCGATCGGATATTCGACCGGGTCTTCCACCGTCAGCACATGCAGCTTGTGCTCGGTTTCCAGGATCTGGCCGGTCAGCACGCGCTGCAGCGTGGTCGACTTGCCGGAACCGGTCGGGCCGCAAATGATGTTCATGCCGATCGGTTGTTCCTTCAGGCATTGCAGCAGCGCCGCATGCTTGTCGCTGAAGCCGAGCGGGCGCAGGTCGATATGGTCGCCGGCGTCGTTATACAGCAGGCGCAGCACCATCACCGTGCCTTCGCTGGTCGGCGCGGTGGCGATCCGCACGCCGTACAGCATCGGCGGCAGCTTGTCGCGGTCGGCGATGCTGGCGTCCTGCCGTTCGGTCGGCTTGTACGAACTGTCGGACACCGACGTCATCGCGCCATACAAGGTGGCCAGCAGGCGGGTGCCGTATTCGACGGTCTGGCTGCTGTTCAGCACCAGGTCGTTATGGATGCGGAAATAGACTTCGGTGGCGTTGCGTTCGACCCGGATATGGATGTCCGATGCGCGCGCGCTGCATGCCTTGGTCAGCAAATCCTTGGCCGTCACCTGCATCATCGAATGCTCCTGGCGGCGTCCGCCGGCGCCGGCATGGCCATCCTGGTACAAGGCGGTGATCGCCTCGATATCGGTGAACACCAGCTTGAACGGCTGGCCCATTTTTTCCAGCCGCGCGCAATACGACAGCACATGCGGATTGGTGCCCTGGCCATAGGCCACCAGCAGCTGGCCGCCGGCCAGCAGGCACAGCAGCTTGACTTGCTCGCTGCTGGCCTCGAAAGTGCCGCTGCGGCTCAATACCTCGCCGCTGGCGACGGCGCTGACGGCGGGGCCGACGCGGCGCAGCGGCAGCACGGTACGGTTATCTGCTTGTTTGGCGATCATCTTCATTTCCCCTGTGGTGGCAAAGGCAGCGACAGCGCGCCGGCGGCGACGTTGTTATTCAGATTATTCGGATTGTTCAGATTGCCGCGCTCCGGCTGGCGCTGCACGATATTGAGCCGGACCCGTTGCTTGCGCGGCGTTTGCAGCACCAGCGCGCCCGGCTCGACCGCGACCACGCGGGCGCCGCCTTCGAGCTGGTCGCCCTGGCGCACTTCGACCTTGTCGCCATTGTCGAATTCCAGCGTGGCGACCAGGCGCCGTCCCATGCCCTCCACCGCCACCAGCGTCGGCTCGCCATGCAGCGGCGCGCGCACCAGCAGGCTGCGCTCGAACTGGCGCGTGGCGATTTCCTGTTCGCGGGCGCCGATGCTGGCCTTGACCGACAATTGCCGCTCGCGCGCCTTCAGCACCAGCGTCTCGGCTTCGATCTTGCTCAAGGTGTCGGACACCGCCTGCGCCTGCGCATTGGCGGAAGCCGATACCGCCGCAGCCGGCGCCGGCGCCGCGGCCGATGCCGATGCCGCCGGCTGGACCGGACCGGCCGCCTGGGCTATCATGCAGACCAGCGTGGCGCTGCCGGCTAGCCATGCGCGCATCGCGATTTTCAGATTATTTGGCATAAATAGTTCCTTCAATGGTCCAGGCATCGCCCCGGAAATTCATGGTGTTGATCCGGATACCGGGTTGATCCAGGATGGCCGCCAGTTCCACAGGCTGCCAATCCGAGGTATTGATCATGTAGCTATAAGTGTTCCAGAGAGGCATCAAAGTTCCATTTGGATCCGCGCTTGTTACGCCATTGACGGCCGGCGGCTGCGGCGCCTTGACCACCTTCATATTCACATGCATCAATTGCAGCCGCGACAAGATCGGCGCCATCAATTCCTGGTAAGGCAACAATGCCTCATCACGCCCGGCCAGCGCCGGCAATGGCTGGGTATACGTGGCGCGTTCGCCATTCAGGTCCGGCACCGCCCCGGCCACCTGGGCCAGCAACGAATCGAGGCTGGCATCCTGGCGCAGCCAGCCGTATTGCACCGCATGGCCGTCGCAAGCGTAGCCGTCGAGCGCCCAGCCGCCGCTGGCCAGGAAGCGCGGGTAGCGGTTGCAGGTCTCGGCCAGCAGCGCCGGCGGCGGCAGGCTGGCCCATGGATGCAGCGGCGCCGGCGGCGGCAGTTGCTGCAGATGCAGTTGCCGTTGCGCCTCGACGATGGCCAGCCGCTGGCGTTCCTGTTCCGCGCGGTCGCGGTAAATCTTGATGCCGGCCAGCGCACACAGCGCCAATATCACGGCGCCGCCCAGCGCCACGCGGCGCCGCGTCAACAGCTGGCTGCGCAACGGCCGCAAGGCCCACTGCGGCGACACCTTGATCTTGCCGCCCTTTTCCTCGAGCAGGTCGAGGATGCCTTTTTCGATGAAATTGTGGAAACCGTAGTCTTCCAGTTCGGCGTCGCCGATCACCAGGTTCCAGCCGCCCAGGCCGTAATCGCCGTGCAGCCGCTCCAGCACTTCCTCACGGCTGCCGGCAAAGTCGCCGTTCGGCAGGAAGTTGGCGTCGCGCACGGCAAAATAGGCCCACATGCCGTCCGGCAGCCGGAACGCCGCTAGCCAGTTATGGGCCGGCTGGTTTTCGCCGTCATAATGGGCGCCCTGCCGCGCCAGCGCCGACGACACCGCCAGCGCCAGCGAATACACGGCGCTGCGGCCATCGCCGGCGCCATGCGCGAAGCCGGCCTGGGCGGTCGCATATTCCTTGCGCAGCACCAGTTGATCGAAATCGATCTTCAGCGCCAGGTCGCGCGCCTCCTTCAATAATTCGCGCGGCCGCGACAACGATTGCCAAAACAGGCCGCTGCAGAACTGATGCTTGCCGATGTGGGTCAGGTAAATGGACACGGCGGCTCGCTTACAGGGACGATACGGTAGTCGGCGTGACCAGGATCACGATCACATCCTTGTTTTTTGCCGCTTTCTTGCCGCCGCCCAGCACGAAATTGTCGGGCCGGCCGATGCCGTTCTGGTTGAAGGTATCTTCGTTTTGCTCGAAACCGCTGATGATCAGCGTCTGGTTCGACTTCATCGAGACGCGCTGCAGGAAATTGCGGGTATCGACTTCCGGCACTTCCACGCCGTTTTCCTTGCTGCCCACCGGACGCAGCTTGTTCAGCGCCGAGATATCGGTGGAAAATTGCAGCATCACGTTACCGTTCTCCAGGATATGCGGCAGGATGCTCATATTAAAGCCGGTGGTCACGGTGCCCGGCGTCACCGTGGTGGCGCTGCCGACCTGCGGCGTCAGGGTGGTCTGCGACGACTGCACATAGCTGGTCTGGCGCGCCACTTGCACCGGCACCGGCTGGTTGTTCAGCGTGACCACGGTGGCGCTGGTCTGGCGGCGCACCTGGCCCTGCTGCGCCAATGCCTTGATCAGCAGCGAACTGCCGGAGAACTTGCCGCTCGCGGAACTCAGCAGGCCGGCGGAAAAGCCGGTCGTGGTGGTCGAATCGAGCGCATTCTTGATGCCGTAATTATTCGACAAATTGTTGTACACCAGGTTCCAGTTGATGCCGTATTCGTCGGAGTCGTTCAGGCTCACCGCCAGCACCGTCACATTGATGGCGATCTGGCGCGACATGACGCTGTTCTCGTTGGCGATATAGGCCGCCACCCGCTGCTGCACTTCGGGCACGTCGATCACCGTGATCGAACCGGTGGCCGGCGACGACACCACCTTGCCATACGGCGACAACAGCGCCTCGACGGTCTTTTCGACATTGCCGTACACCGACAGCGACGACGCGACGGCGGTATTCTGGCGGTTGTTGGAATTGACGCCATCCGAACCGCCGCCCGTGCCGCCCGCCGCCGCGCCGCCGGCGCCAGCGGTGGACACGCCGCCGCTGGAACTGGCGCCGCTGCTGACCGAGGCCGAAAACTTGGCTTCGCCGGGGAAGGTATTGATCTGGTAAGTATGCGAATCCATGAAGTAAAAACTCACGCCGCCATCGGCATATTTCCATGACACGCCAAAGCGCAGCGCGGCCTGGTCGAGCAAGCTTTTAAAGTCGCCTTCGGTATGCACCAGGCGCACGCCGAGCGGCGCCCTGGCGCCGCCGCGCAGCGGGTTGGCCGCGCCCGGCGCCGGCGGCACGCCATTGCCCTGCGCGCCGCCCGGCACGCCGGGCGGCAAGGCGGCATACGGCGCATTCTGGCCAGGCGCCACCGAGACTGGCGCGCCGTTTGCCTGGCCGCCATCGGATTGCAGCCGGGCCGCCGCCAGCGCCGCGTCGGAACGCACCGTCACGGACAGGCCGGACTGGCGCGACAGGCGTTCGGCCAATTCTTGCAGCGAATAGACGGTACGGTCGAAAATCGCGGTTTCGCGGAACACCGGCGGCAGCGACGGGCCGTCGCGCCGGACTATCTTCTTGCTGAGCCAGATGCCGCTGTCATGCTCGACCGCCGACGGCTCTTGCGGCTGCGGCGACGGGATATTCTGCCCGACTTGCTTGACATATTGCGATGCGCTGACATCTCCTTCGCCGATGCTTTTTTCAGCGCGCTTGCTCAAGTCGCTGCAGCCGCCCAGCGCCGCGAGCATCAGGAACAGTGCGGCGCCTGGCCATGTCCGGTTGATACGATTCATTGTTCTGTCCCTTTTTCGACGACACGCAAGACGTGGTTACCCTGGTAGAAAATGACTTTCATTGGCACTTCGGCCGATTCCATGCTCTTGGCGACCGTCTCGACCGCCTTCTCGAAACTGCCTGGTATGGTGGTGTCGCTGTCGACCGCATAATCGACCGGCACTTCCCACAGCAATTGCCAGTTGGCGGCCGCCGCCCAGCGCTTGAACGTCGCATTCAGGGTCTTGTCGCTGGCCAGGATGCGCCATTCGGGCGACACCACCGGCGTCGCCACCGAGGCAGTCACGACGGCAGGCAGGGTGGCGGATGCGGCGGGCGTGGCGCCCGGCGCGGCAGGTTGCGCCATGGCCGCGGCGAACGGCGCGGCACGGACCGGCGCCGGTTCATCTTCGATGCAATCCTCTTCCTGCGCATCGGCGCCGGCGGAAGACGCGGCAGGCATCGCACGGCCGTACAGGGCGCCGCCCGGTACGCCCAGCACCGGCAAGGTCCAGCCCACTGGCGGCAAGGGATCGGCGGCTTGCGAGCGGATCGCGGCGCCGGCCAGTAACAGCAGTATCGCCAGTTGGCGCGATCGCCAAAAAGATGTGACTTGCATCAGTTGTTTTCCTTTTTTATGCGCAAAACGACTAGACGTGCCCGATTGTTTTCGGCACCGGCGGCGCCGGAGATACGCCTGGCCTTACTCGACGATTCGATTGTACGAGACGTTGAAAAAGCAGTGTCTCAACAAATCTCATCCAGATCGTCGTGCGCGGCGCGACTCACTTAGAATGCTTTCATCGCAAGGCCCGCGGGCCGCCGGCGCCATGAAAATGACGCCGACGGTGCGCGCTTTTCCCTCCACCCTGAAAGAGAACCTGACTATGAACGACACAAATCTGGCGGCGCTGCGGGACCTCAGCCGTTTGAACCGGCAAGATGACAAGAATGCGGATCAGATGGAAGACTTCATGCGGCGCCAGGCCGACGGCGAGCAGCCGGACCCGGCCGAATTCTCGCGGCTGATGGAAAAAAGCTGGGCGATCCGCAACGTCATGCTGGCGCAAAGCCTGCTGCATGAAAAGCCGATGAAGACCGTGCTGACCGAATCGGGCCGCTGATCTTGGGCGCCGACGACAACACCGTCGCGGCATGGCTGGCGCGACTGGCGCCGGGCGTGCCGGCCGAGATCGATGGCGAGACAGTCACGCTGACGCCGCGTCCCGGCGGCGCGGAACTGAGCGCGGTGCTGTATGCGCCATCCAACGGCGAACGGCTGAACGCGGCGCTGCGGCTGGGCTTTTCCAGCGCACAGTATTTCGACGCCGGCCTGCGCCTGTCGGAAGACGGCAACAGCTTGCTGCTGAGTCAGTGGCTGCCTGGCGTGACGCACTGGAGCCAGGCCGCGCAGCCGCTGGAAACCTTGTTGAACCAGGTCGCCTACTGGCGCCTCAACCTGGCAGCGCCGCCGGCGGCACGCAACGCCCAATCGCCACGGCAACGCCAGGAACTGCGCATGCGCATGGCTCTTGCAAAAGGAATACCATGAACCACAGTCATTTTTCGTCATGGCGCCGCGCGCTCCTGCTGGCGGCCTCGCTGGCGGTACCGCTGATGACGGCGCTGCCGGCGGCGGCCAGCACGCCCGCCAACTGGAAAGACACCGCCTATTCGGTCGACGCCAACGGCATGGGGCTGGAAAAAGTGCTGGCTGAATTCGCCACCGCCTATGGCGTGCGGGTCGAGAGCAGCCTGACCGAAGCGTCGCGCGTCAAGGGCCGCATCAAGGCCGACAGCGGCAGCGACTTCCTCGATCGCCTGGGAGCGACGCAGCATTTCCGCTGGTTTGTCTACAATGCCACGCTGTACATCGTGCCGGACGGCGACTACACCACCGCCCGGCTGAACATCGGCGAAGCCGCGGTGCCCGACGCCAAGCCGGCGCTGGTCGGCCTGGGCCTGTTCGACAGCCGTTTCGGCTGGGGTGAACTGCCGGAAGACGGCGCGGTGATCGTCAGCGGCCCGCGGCCGTATGTCGAACTGGCGCGCAAGTTGCTGACGCCGACGGCCAAGGAAAAAGGCGTCGCGCCGCAAGACAAGCAGATCATGGTGTTCCGCCTCAAGTACGCCAACGCAACCGACCGCACCATCGACCGGCGCGGCCAGAAGGAAACCATCCCCGGTCTGAAAACCATCTTGAGCGGCATGATCAATAACGACACGCAGGCCAGGACCGAAGCGCCGGCCGAGCGCGTCGCCAAATCGCCGTACCAGAAACTCGGCATGCTGCCGGCCGAAAATCCCGATCCCGGCCTGGCGCCGGCGGCCCAGCCGCGCAACAAGGGCGGCGAACAGAAACAGCGCATCCGCATCGACGCCGATCCCACCCTGAATGCGCTGATCGTATACGACTTGCCGGAGAAGCGCGATATGTACCGGGCCTTGCTGGACGAGCTCGATGTCGAACCGCGCCAGATTGAAATCGAAGCGCTGATCATCGATATCGACCGCGACAAGCTGGCCGAGCTGGGCGTCGAGTGGAGCGTCACCAGCGGCAATACCACCACCACCGTCAACGGCACCGGCGCCAATTCGAACGGCACCGATACGCCGCTGCCGGGATCGACGCTGCTGATCAATAACCTCGGCCGCTTTTACGCCCGCCTGCATGCACTCGAAGGCAGCGGCGAAGCCCATGTGCTGGCCAAGCCGACCATCATGACGCTCGACAATGTGCCGGCGGTGCTCGACCTGAGCCAGACCGCCTACGTGCCGCTGGTCGGCGAACGGGTCGCCGACCTGGCCAATATTTCAGTCGGCACCCTGCTGCGCGTGGTGCCGCGCCTGGTGCACGACGGCAGCGCGCAGCGGGTACACCTGGAAGTCGACGTCGAAGACGGCAGTCTCGGCGACAGCAGCAACAATGCCAATACCAAGGTGACGCGCTCGAATATCAGTACCCAGGCGATCATCAACTTGCAGCAAACGCTGATGATAGGCGGCTACCATGCCGAAAAACTGAACCGGCAAAACCAGAAAGTGCCGCTGCTGGGCGATTTGCCGCTAATCGGCGGCATGTTCCGCTCATCGTCGGACTCGCAGAGCAGCCGTGAACGGCTGTTCCTGATCACGCCCCGCCTGACCGGCGACGGCATCGCGGCGACGCCGCAATCGAGCGTGCAGGTGCAGGCGAATACGCTGCTGGCAGCAGCGGCTGCCCAGGTTCCGGCCGGCCTGGCGCCAGCGCTGGCGGCGCCGGGCGCGATCGCCGCCAAACCGCCGCGGGCGCGCTGCAAGGGACGCCGCAGCGTCGGCAATGCGCAATTGAACAGCTATCTGGATATGGTGCGCAGCAACCGCTGACGCGGTGCCCCCCCCCTGCCTCCTCGGTGGCAGGGGGGGGATTGACGCGGGGCAACGGCGCAACGGATCAGGTATGGATTTCGAGCCGGTAGCCCTGGCTGTAGGCGGTGCGGATGGTGACCTTGCGCTCCGGCCCCAGTTCCAGTTTCTTGCGCAGCTTGTAGACATGCTGTTCGATGGTACGGCCGGCAATCTCGCTGTCGGCGCTCCAGATGGTCGAGCCGATCGTGCTGCGCGAGATATAAATGCCGGGCGACGAAAAAAACAGCCACGCCATGGTGAATTCGCGCGGCGTCAATTCGATCACCTCGTTATCGTAGGAAATCCTGCTCGCCTCGCGGTCCAGCACAAACCCCTCCAGCGCAATCGTGCGGCTCAGGCCGACCGGATTGCTGCGCCGGATCGCGGCGCGAATGCGCGCCAGCGCTTCCACCGGCTCGAAATGCATATGCAGGAAATCGTCCGCCCCCGAATCGAGCGCCAGCACGCTCAAGTCCGGACTGGCCGCGCCCGACAGGGCGATGATCGGCGTACGGTCGCCGCTGCGGCAATTGAGCCACGATGAAAACCACTCGGCGGCGGACAGGTCGGTCCCTATATCGATAATCAGCATGACTAAATTTCGACGTCCCGTCATCCGCAACAAGGTATTTTCAGATGGGAAGCGCTGGCATTCATAGGAGGCCATTTCCAGCATGTGCTTGATACGTTCGTAACCTGCGTCACTTCGAATGTAGCAGCCAATCTTTTGTGTCATTGGGCATAACCGCGTATGCAATTGACGCCAGCTGCCGTTTTCAGCAGATTTTTCCCGGTTCGGCACACGCAATATACAGCCCGATGCGCAAGAGGTACGCAGACACTAGATACGTTCAATTTCATGCAAGCCACCATAAATTACAAAAAAACAGATCATCCGCCAGCAGCGCGGCTCCCCGGGACAATACCCGGTTGGCATTACAACTTGGTTACAACTCAACTTGCAAAATACAATTTACAAAATACTTATAGTCGTGACAAAAAACGTATTGAAAAACATTTAATTGAGCAACAGTTTGCAAAGCAACATTTTACTCAACAACATTTTATAGCCAAAGATTAATAGAAACCAAGCCTTTTCTGCGCGCCGGCAAGCCCCGCCCTGGCAGCCGGCCGCGGCGTCGGGAGGGCCATCGGCGCGTCCGCATGGCGATCGCAAAAAAAGATATTATTTATGAAATATTATTTTAATATTATAAATAATATGTATAAGATCGATAATGTAACGCATGATGCGCACTCTGTACTGAATTTATACTGAAAATATATATCCGTAGAAATACTTAGAACGGTTGACAAAATCTTCTGGTGACTAGCGCAGGCGGCCCGAAAAGCCGCCATGCGCGGCGGGAATCAAATGGCTTCGGCGGCGATTTTATTCATGCGTTTGGACATGTCCGCCAACATATTCAACATGGTCATCAGGTTATCCATCGCCATGCCCATTTGCACACGGTAGATCTGCTGCAAATGCTGCTGCTCCTGATGGAACTGCTCCTGCTCGGCCGGTGTCAGGTTCGGCGGCATCGGCTTGGGTTCCGGATACGGCGGCATCTGGCAGTGCTGGAACATCTGGCCGATATGGCTGTCGAACTGATGGAAAAAGTCTTGCAGGTGTCCCATCAGCGAACGGCGCGGCGGCGCAGGGTGTCCTGGCATCTGGGGTTCTGGCGTATAAGGCGGTGGTGCATCCAGCGGCGCCGTGTGCGGCGCCGGCGCTGGCGTCGGCGTATAAGGCGGCGGCGCATCGAGCGGTGCCGTGTGCGGCCCCGACACCGGGGAGGCATGCGGCCCATGCTGTTGCGGAGTCATCGACGGCAATTGATGATAAGAATCTTGCTCGTCCCGCGCAAACGGACCATGCGGCGCTGGCGTATAGGTCGGAGGCAACTCTTCACCATCCCGCCGCAGGGCGGTGTTCGGCTGCCCGTTTTTCTCCGCATTGCCGGCTTCGCGCGCGCGAAACTCGCGAAACTCGTCCATCATGCGCTTGTTCACCAGGCCGGCGCCCCTGGCGCGCGGGCCGACGGGCGCCAGGCGCGCGCCATGCGGAGGCTGCGGCAACGGACGGCTGGCCTCCGGTACGGCCGGCGACGGGAGACTGCTGACGTCGTGCGTCGGCAACCGGTAAGAAGTGATGGGTTCAGGCATGGATGGACTCCTCAGTGGTTGAATGATGGGCCGGCTTGAGCGTGCCGCCGGCCGGTAATGTCGACAGCAGCGCGGCCAGGCCAGCCTCGAAATCGATGCGCCACTCCCCCTCCGCCGCTTCCAGGCGGCAGGCGCCGGGAGCCAGCGCCGCATCGCAGCGCACTTCCCAGTCGGTTTCCGGCATCAGCGCCAGTTGCCCGGGATGGATCCAGAAGACCGGCTGCGTCAAACTGCGCGGCACTTCCTGGCGCAGGCGCTGGTACAGCGCCGCCAGGCGCTCTGGCGGCGCCAGCGTGCCGACCAGCCGGCTGAACATCGCTTGCGCCAGTTCGATCACCATGTCTTGCGCCTGCTCCATGAACGCGTGGTGCGAGGCCGCCAGTTCGTCATTAAACCGGGCGGCGCGCGACAGCAGCCGCTGTTCGGTCTCGAGCACCAGCGCGGCGGCCTGCTCCTGCGCTTGCGCCATGATCTGGCCGGCGGCGTCGCGCGCGTCCGCGGTGCGGCGCAGGCCGTCCGGCCGCAGCACGCCGTGATCGGCGCGCAGCAAGGGATCGGGATGGATGGTGTCGCTACAAAATGCATGCATGGATGCTGACCTTTTCAAACGGAAGATGGGATTGCCGCGGCGGCGCGCGCGGCGCACATGAACCAGCAGCGCTGCACGCGGCCGGATTGCCGCGGCGTCAATTCATCGTGCGGCGCCATCAGTTCCAGCAACGCTTGCACGCGCCCGGCCAGCGGCGCCGGCAGCAGGCATTGCAGGCGCGGCCAGAGCCCCGGAAAGCCATGCCGCAGATGCTGCGCCAGTTCCGCCAGGCCGCGCACGTCGGCGCTGTCGCCAGCCTCGTAAACGGCGCGTCCGCAATGCGGCAAGGGCTGGGTCGCGGCCAGGCTGGCGCACCATTTGCGGTCGTCCGGCGGCAGCATGGCCAGCAGCGCCGCGTCATGCTCGCGCGCGGCGATCAGGCCGGCATACAGCCTGGCCGTGGCCTGCAATACTGCGCCGTCGGCGCCGCACAAGGGCTGCCAGGCCGGATCGAAACTGGCCGGCAAGTCGGCCGGACAGCCGGCCTGCTGGCACCACCAGCGATAGCGGTCGCGCAATGCCGGCAAGCCCGGCGCACCTTGTTCAGCTTGCTCAGCGTCACTCGCCGGCGCAGGCGGCCACGGCGCAAACCACCAGTCGATAAAGTCGGCGCCCAGCGGCGCTTCGACGCGGCTGTCGGCCACCATCACGATGCGCCGCCTTCGCCGGCTTCGGCATTGGCTTCATCAAATCGCGCCGGCTTGCCGAAATGGGCGCGCAGGCGCGGCATCAGCGTCGGGTGATATTTGAGCAAGACCCAGACCAGGCCGGCCAGCACCAGCAGCAGCAGGGCCGCGCAGCCGCCCAGGGTCCACATCAGCGTGCCGGACGATGCGGCCAGCACGCGGAACGGCCCGACCTGGGTCCACTCGACGAATACCGGCTGCAGCGGTTCGCTCGCTTCCAGGATCACCGACACCTTGTTGCGCCCCGCTTCGCCGGACAAGCCCGGGATGCTGGACGCCACCAGGTTGCGGATGCGCGGCAGCAAAGTGTCTTCATCGATAGGCGCATAATATTTCACGAACACCGCCGCCGACGACGGCTGCACCGGTTCGCCCGGCGCGACCCGTTCCGGCAGCACCACGTGCACGCGCGCGGCGATCACATGATCGAACTGCTGCACGGTGTCTTCCAGCTCTTCGGCCAGGCCGTGGATATAGCGCACGCGCTCTTCCAGCGGGGTCGAAATCATGCCTTCCTTCTTGAAGATCGCGCCCAGGTTGGACAAGTTGCGGCGCGGCAGGCCGGCCTGGCGCATCGACATCGTCGCGCGCGACAGATCGCCCGCGTCGACGGTCAGTGTCACGCCGTCCTTGCCGGTGACTTTCTGCGCATCGACGCCGGAACGGGTCAGCAAGGACAGGATTTCATTCGCATCGGCGTCATTGAGCCCGGTTTGCAAATTCACCTGGTTGCTGCAGGCGGTCAGCATGGCCATTGCGAACACGCAGCAATACAGCGCCAGGCGGCGCGGCCGCGCAAACGCGCGCAAGATCGACTTGCAGAGCGATATCAGTGGAGAGTACATGACTGCCTTCATGTTATTGCAGCTTGGTCAGTTGATCGAGCGATGAAATGGCTTTCGAAGTCACCTTGGAAATGAACTGGATGCGCGTCTGGTAATCGTTGAGCGCCATCATCGCCTTCATCATTTGTTCCGGGTTGCCTTGCCGGGTGGCCTGTTCCAGCGAGCGGGATACGATCGCATGGTTTTCCTGCACGTCGCTGGCCAGGTCGGAGACACGGGTCATCAGGCGGTCGCCCAGCGAGCCACCGTCCGTGCCAGGCGTGGCGGGAGCAACGCTGGACGCCGGCTGCGCCTGTTCCATCTGGCGCGCCAGCGTGGCACGGAATGCGGCGCCATCCGGCGCATCGAGCACCAGCACGGATTTGGCGCCGCCAGCGCTTGCCGAGGCATCGGCATGAGGGGTAGCGAGCGATGCCGCTGGAATACCGGTTGGGAGTGTCATGATGCGGTCCTTTATTGATGAGAGCCGTGGCGGCAGTCATCATAGGTAGCGGCAGCGGCCCGCGCGGTTCCATCGCGGACAAGGCATCGGCGCCCTGGAAACCATGCATATCATATACAGAATAGTTCCAGCTTTTTTCTCAACAATCCTGCCGCCATTGCTCAACTTTTCTCAATGTCTCACGAATAATCATCGTTTGAAATCAGGCGAAAAAATTACTGTTAAGGTTCGTTCATCGGCGCAACAACAGTTTAAAAACAACGCCTGTCGCGCTTGACCATACCGATAACTTCGACCACTCGCCTGAGGAAAACATGATGACCGCTACCATTGAAATTGCTGAAATCGATCTGGATCACAACAACGCGCCACTCGATGCCCCGGCATCGGCAAACGCTGCGGTCATTGACGTCAACGCCTTGTTCGTCGAGCACTACGATCACTTGCTGCTGTTCGTCAAACGCTATCTGCGCAACAGCGAAGATGCCGAGGATGTGGTGCAAAACACCTTCGCCGAAGCCGTCCGCTGCGGCCACCGTTTTTCCGGCCTGTCGAAACCGTCGACCTGGCTGTTCGGCATCGCGCTGAACCTGGCCCGCAATCAAGTCCGCCGCAATTGCGCCGACCGCTACGAAACAGTCGATGAAAACTTCATGGAACAACTGGTCGATCCGTGCTCGGACCCGGCCACGGTGATCGAGGCGCGCCAGTTGAACACCCGCATCAATGCGCTGCTGGGTAATATGCTGCCGAAAATCCGCAGCACCTTTGAAGCGGTCCTGCAGGGCGACATGACGTATGAAATGGCGGCCGAACATATGCAGGTGCCTATCGGCACGGTGCGTTCGCGGGTGTCGCGGGTACGCGCCACGGTGCGTTCGCAATTCGGCGAATTTGCCTGAAAATAATTTGCACCCATTTTATTCAGGCAGCCACCTCTTGAAAGGTCATCCATGAAACAGCTTTTACGATTAGTCCGCAAAATGACGATCCGCTGGCAACTGCGCGATCTCGACCGGCAAGCCCAGCACATCATCACGGCGCGCCGCGCCGCGCGCATCCAGTTGCACATGATACGCCTGGAACAGGAAGCCCGGCGGCGCGCGCAGATGGTTTGCCTGATCGAAGCGGAGTCCTAGGAAATGCATATCGGGCAAGCATGCGCGCGCGACTGAACCGCGCGATACTTGCGGTATGATGGCCGGCAGCGCCAGCAACGCGATGACTGCGCCGACCACACCAACTCCGACATATCGCCAGTGAAAAAATTGCCCTCCAGAAATTCAATCATTGAGCCGGGCGCCACTCGGGCAAAACGCGCCATATCGTAAACATCAATGTCAGGCCGCACACGAGATTTTTTGAGAATATGTCGCCGCAAACAGAGTAAAATTAGTCTTTGATTGTGACTACGACAACGTATCAATCCGTGTATCCGTACATTAATAATGAGTAGAAAAAAGAAGCCACCAACATGAGCCAGGATTTTTTTCCCGAAAGAAACGTTCTCTGGGAGCTGATGTCCCTGATCAATACGGGACGTGTGTTTTCCGACGTGCATATCGAACAGGATATGCCGATTATGATCAAGACCCCAAGGGGTTGGGTCGAGACCAGCCCGGAACCGGTCGAGTTGCGCGACATGGTGCCGGTGCTGGAATCGATCGACGAAGACTGGGAAGATAAAATCATTACCGCGGCGATCGACCGTTCCCGTGCGCTGACCAATTGCCGCCTGCGTTGCAACGCCTACCGCCTGGCAAGTGGCGAAAAAGTGGCGATCTCGATCCGCAAATTGCCGCTGCACCCGCTGCCGATCGAAAAAACCGGCTTGCCGCTGTACGTCAAGACCATGCTGGAAGCGACCAAGGGCATCATCCTGGTCACCGGGCCGACCGGCTCCGGCAAGACCACCACCATCGCGTCGATGCTGCAACATTTGAATACGCACCGCAACGGCCATATCGTCACCATCGAAGAACCGATTGAATACATTCTTGAGCGCAACTTGTCGATCATCTCGCAAAAGGAAGTGCCGACCGATACCGAAAGTTTTGCAAGTGGCTTGCGTGAAGGCTTGCGCCAAAAACCGGATGTGCTGATGCTCGGCGAAATCCGCGACTTCAACGCCGCCGACACCGTCCTGCACGCCGGCGAATCGGGCCACCTGATGATGGCCACCATGCACACCAATAGCGCGCTGGGCGCGATCAGCAAGTTCCTGAGCTTTTTCCCGTCGAACGAATATAGCCAGCGCTCCGCCGCGCTGGCCAATTCGCTGGTCGGCGTGATTTATCAAAACCTGCTGCCGAGCGAAGACGGCGAATCGTTCGTGCTTGCCAGCGAAATGATCTTTAATCAAAACCAGCAAGTGGCGCCGTTCATCAGCGACCCGGGCAAGCTGCACATGATTACGGACTTCATCAAGCGCAAGGAAGACAATCTGTCGCGCGGCTTGAACGAAGTGCTGGCCAAGATGGTCAGCAAGAACCAGGTCAGCTCGAAAGATGCGATGCGCGCCACCTACAACCGGCTCGAATTGCACGAAATGATGAACAGCCCGCGCTAAGGCGGCCAATTCCGCACCATGCAAGCCCCGTTGTGACGGGGCTTTTTTTACGCCTGCCGGACCAGCCGGCAGGTTGCCATGCATATCAGGCCGGATAGGCGTTCAGCGCCACCGAGCTTTCGGCGCTGCTGCGCGACATCAGGCGCACCAGGAAATCCCAGCCACGGTCGTCGCCGGCCTTGCCCTTGCTGCGGATCGCGCAATTCTTGAAAGCCCAGCTGCTGCGGAACTGCATCAGCTGGATGGCGGCTTGGCGATACTCCTGCACCGCGTCGAGGTCGCCGTTGTGCGCGGCGATCGCTTCCATCGCACGCAAGCCGTCGACCCAGCCGCTCATCCTCGGCTGCAATTCATACTTCAAGTTGAATTGCAGGTTGGGACGCGATGCGGCCGTCTTCAAGTCGGCCATGAACTGGCGCAACGTGGATTCGGCCAGCGCGCGGTTTTCGGGCGTGTCCCTGACTGCGCCAGGCTCGACTGGCAGCGCTTCCAGGAAGCGCAGGTAGAATTCCTCCATGTTCGCCTCGATCTCGGCCAGCAGCGTTTCCGCCCGGCCATAGACCCGGTCCGCGCTGGCGCCGGCCTTGTCGCCGATGCTGAAGGTGGTCACGCCATTGCGCTCCAGATTGTAGGCCAGCTCGCGGCTCAGGTCGGCCAGGCTGAACGGCGCCGGGATGCGGATGCTGCCATCCAGGCCGCCGTCGTCATGGGTCAGCGCCTGCTTGTACGAGGTGCCGGAACCGCCCAGCACCACCCCGGCGGCCATGCGCTGGCGGCGCTGGTCGAACTGGTCATGCAGCTCGCGATGGGCAAAGCTGGAGTGTTCGACGGTGCGTTCGGTGGAACCGTCGGCCTTGGCGTTGATATTCAGGCCCACCCCGGCCGACAGCCGGTCGATGCCGAGCGGTACGCGGATGGCGGCGGCGAGGTCGGCCGTGACCTGGCGGTTGCGGCCATCCTTGCTGCCCCAGCCCACTTCGACCGCCGGATGCAGCGCCAGGATCGCTTCCAGCGGCCCCTGGAAGACCTGCCCCGGTTCCGGATGTTTGCCGTCGGCATCCCAGTTGATCAGCGTATCGAGCAGCGCCAGGCTGTCATCGCGGGCCGCCTGTTCCTCGCGCACGCCGCTCTTGTCCTTGCCGCGCAAGCCGCGCAGCACGGCGTAGTCGGTATGGGTATTATTGGCCTCCCCCTTCAGCGAAAAAGCCGGCAAGGTCAATTTGTAGAAGCCCAGGTCCAGCCCGAAGCCTACCGTGCCCTTGATGTCGGCGCCCTTGGTGACGATGTCGGACATGATGAATTCGACGCCATAGGTCGGGCTCTTCAGCGCAAAGGCGGCTTCCTGTTTTTTTGAAAACAGCGTCATGTTGACGTTCGCGATCAGCGGTGCGACCGGCGCCCACGGCAGCATCGGGATGCCGACCCCGACTTCGCCGCCGCTGGTCATCGTCAATTGATTGCGCAAGCGTAGCTGCTCCAGCATCGGCGCATAAAAATCGTGGATCTCGGCCTTGCTGTTGAAACGCTTGCGCCCGGCCGCGGCGACCGCGTGGTCCATCTTGTCGAGCTGCGCCGCCAGTTGCAAATCGTCCCAGCCGAGCTGCGTTTTTTGCGCGGCCGACAGATGGCTGTCGAGATGGCCGACCAGCGTCCGCACGACCTCGCCCGGCAGCGCGCCTTCCTTGCCGAACAGCTGGTCGAACGGCGCCGGCAGCGGCTGCGCGGCGGGATTGGGTTTGATCAGCTTGCGTTGTCCGTCGGCTTGCGGCTGCCCGGGATCGCGCAAATGGCGCAACCGCGCGGCGCTTTCGCGGCGAATCTGTTCCACGTCGAGCGGACCCAGACGGGTCTTGTACAGCCGCTTGCTTTTATGAAAATCCGTCTTCAGGCGGGGCGTGGCCAGCTCGGCGCTGTCTTCCTGGCCGGCATGCTGGCCAAGCATGTAATCGCACACGACTTTCGCCATCACCTCGAATTCGGCATCGCCAGCGGTGGCCGGCCGCCCTTTCGACAGCGGCGCCTGTTGCAGGATGCCGGTCAATTTGCGGGTCAGCTCGCTGATCTTCTTGTCGGCGTCGCTTTTCACCGACGGCATGCCTTGCGCTTCCAGTTGCTTGATGCCCAGCCGCAGCACCTTGGGTGCGAATGGCGTGGTGCGGGTACTGGCCGGATTGAGCGGCGAACGGGGCAGCTGGCGCATCAGTTTTCCGCGCTCATCCTTCGGCAAGTCGACCCACTCGCCGCCAAATTTGAGCAAGGTCTGGTTGATGCGGTCGAAATCGGAACCCGGTGCGTTCGACAACAAACCTTTGCCGACGGCGCGGAAAGCGATTTTCTGTTCCAGCGGCAAAGCCTCGATATCGAACAGCGGCGCATCCTTGTCGCTGTTGCGCACCGCGTGGCAGGCCACCGACTTGGCCGATTCCAGCCATGCCTTGACGTCGTCAGACGATTCGCGCGCCTGGGCCTGGTCGGCAATCCAGTACAGGTGCAGCGCCTCCAGCTGCGGCCGGTTCATGGTGGTGCCGGTCTTGCCGGCCGCCACCTGGTCGAGCAGCTCGATGCCGCGCGGCACACTGGCCATATTGCGGAACAGCGTACGCAAATCGTCCGATGGCGGCGCATGCACCAGCGCCGGCACGCCCTCCTTGGGGGGCGGAACCAGCCACTGCTCGCTGGGCCGCGACAGCAATTCACGCAGCAGGTCGGCGCCGCGCTGCGCATCGCCGCCGGCAGCGGAAGCCACCGAGCGGCTGATGATCTCGACCACCGCCATGCGCGGCAAGCTGCGTTCGGCTTGCACATCATCTTCGGGCAATGCCTCGGCGACCTGGCGCAGCGCCGTCTGCAACTGGGCGTGCGCGTCGGCCGAGGCCAGTAATTTTTGCGGCGCGAAGCCCGGCGCGGTGCGCACCAGCGCATCGATGGCTTGCTGGTGCTGTTCGTGCTGCAGCGCGTACGTGTCGCCGGCGCGCTGTTGCCACGCCTCGGCCCGGGCCGGCAGCGCGGCGGCCGACTTGCTCAACTGCTCCTGTTCGCCGACCACCTTGCGCCGCTGCGCATACAATTGCGTCATTTGTTCGGTATACACCGGTGCAAATTGATCGAGCGCCTCTTGCGCCTGGCTGCGCTCGCGCTCGCAGGCGGCCAGTTGCTGCCGTGCCGCCGAAATGACCGGCTGCAACTGCGCGATCTGCTGCCCGGTCTCGGCGATCCGGCTGGCGCGCTCCTGGTCATGCCTGGCATCGGCCGGCTGTGGCGCCTGGTCCAGTACCAGTTGTTCTTGCATCCAGATCAACAAGGTTTCCATCGTGAACTGGCCACGTTCGGCGTCGGCCACGGCCAGGTCGGCCAGCGCCACCGCCTGCTGCAAACCGTCGCGCTGCTGATTCAGCAAGCCGCGCTGCTGGTCCAGGTCGAGGCCGGTCTTGCGCAGCTTTTCCTGGCAAATCTCGACCTGGACCTTGACGAAGTCGGTCTTGCGCCGCAATAAGTCGGTGGCCAGCGCATTGTCGTGGCTACCCAGCATGGTGGTTAATGTGACCGATGCATGCAATGTGTCTACCGCCTCTTGCAAGCGCAGTTGCGCGTCATTCAGTTTATCCACCGAGACGGAGGACGGTGTCTCGCCTTGACTGGACACCGCGTCGCGTGCCGCGATGTATTCGCGTTCAACTTGCGTCAACTGTGCCATGCCGGCCGCGATTTGATCCAGAAAATCGCGGCGCTGGGGACGGGTATCGCGCGGCACTGCGCCGGCCGCCTTATCGATCTCTTGCTTGAATACGGTCTTTTGTTTATTGAGTATGATCTTCTTTTTGAATACGATCTTTTGCGTGACTTTTTTCAACGAATAGTTCGTAACGACTACGTCCTCGGCGAGCAGCTCGCTCACCTTTTTCGGAATGAACATGCTGGCGGGCCAATACCCGCTCAACTTTTCCACCAGCGCCGAGCGTCCCGGCCGGGCATTAATTTCTGGCAATTCTTCCAGCGTGGTGTCCATGATGCGTTCGACCCGCTGCGCCAGCGCGCGCGCCGACGCATGCAGTGTCTGGCGATCATCGATGCGCGCCGGCAACCCTGTCTTATGCGGCAACTCGGCAATTCGCACGCGCCCCAGGCCGACCGCGCGCGAACTGAGCGCGAACTGGCGTTTGCCGAGGACACGCCCCACTTTCGATCTGTCTTTATCGGCCTGGCCCTCCAGCCGGCCCGATAGCGGCGCCGCATGCGGCGCCAAGGGTGCGGGTGCACTGTTGCGGGCATGGTCCGGCGTGACCGCGGACGATGTCGTGGAATGAAATAAATGGGGAAGACGTATAGGCATGGCAGGCTGACCGTAAGTGGTTATGGAAAATAAAATAATTACCAGGATGATCCTGGCTTGCGATGCGCCGCTTTACCGTCCACGGCGGACCGATGCTCACTTTTCGCTCCCACGCTTGCTCCCACGCTTGGCTATGCAAAAAGAAAAGATCATCGCTTCCGCCGTGACCGCTGCACATCTCAAGCTTCCATCAGTGGCGCCTGCCGCTGTTTGGTTCGCCTGCCCTTACCAAAAAATCAGCATCCGGCTCAGCCCGGATAAGCGGTCGGCGTCACCGACGATTCCGCGCTGCGCCGCGACATCAGCCGTATCAGCAAATCCCAGCCACGGTCGTCGCTGGATTTGCCGCTGCTGCGTATGGTGCAATTCTTGAAGGTCCAGCTGCTGCGAAATTGCAACAATTCTTCGGACGCTTCCCGATGCCGCCTGGCTGCGGCCTGGTCGCCGCCCTGCAGCGCGATCTTTTCCAGCGCATTGAGCGAATCGAGCCAGCCGGCCACCCGTGGCTGCAATTCATAGCGCAAGTTGAATTGCAGGCTGGGACTGGATTTCGCCGCCTTCACATCGGCCATGAACTGGCGCAGGCTGGTTTCGGCGCGCAAGCGGTTTTGCGGCGTATCCCTGGCCTCGCCCGGCTCGACCGGGACCGCTTCCAGGAAGCGTAAATAAAAGTCTTCCATATTGTTTTCGATTTCAGCCAGGATCGTGTCGGAGCGGGCATAAATCCGGTCCAGCGTGGCGCCCTGCTTGTCGCCGACGGCGTAGCGGTTGCGTTCCAGGTTATAGGCAAGTTGCACCGAAGAATCGAGCAGATTGACCACGCCCGGCACGCGGATCGAACCTTCCTTCTGGCCGGCATGCTCCAGCGGATGTTTGTACAGCGTGGTCGTGCCGCCCAGCGTCAAGCCGCCGGTGAGCCGCTGGCGACGCTGCGACACGCGCTCGACCGTGGTCTCGTGCGCACGCCAGCCGGAATGCTCGACAGTACGCTCGGTGTTGCCATCGGCCTTGGCGGTCACGGTCAGGCCGATGCCGCCAGCCAGGCGGTCGCTGCCGATGGGTGCGCGGGCGACGGTGGCCAGTTCGGCGCTGGCTTGCTTGTTGCTGCTATGTTTGCTGCCCCAGCCGACCATGATTTCCGGATGCAGCGCCAGCACCGCTTCCAGTGGCCCCTGGAAAGCCCGCCCTGACGGGGCTTGCTTGTCATCGGCATCCCAGTTGATCAGCGTGTCGAGCAGCGCCATGGCCTGGTCGCCGGTGGCCCGCTCGGCCGCCGCGTTGTGCGTGTATTTGCCGCGCAAGTTGCGCAAGACCGTGTAATCGGTGCGCGCATCGCTGCGTTCTGCCTTCAGCGAAAAAGCCGGCAAGGTGAGTTTGAACGGCCCCAGGTCGAGCCCGAAACCGACGGTGCCCTTGATGTCCGAACCTGTGGTGACGATGTCGGACATAATGAATTCCATGCCGTAAATCGGGTTTTTCAGTGCAAAAGCGGCTTCCTGCTTCTTCGAAAACAGGTTCACATTCACATTCGCGGTCAGCGGCGCGATCGGCGCCCATGGCAGCAGCGGAATGCCGCCGCCGATTTCGCCGCCGCCGGTCATCGTCAACTCATTGCGCAGCCGCAACTGCTCCAGCATCGGCGCATAAAAATCGCGGATCTCGGACTTGCTCTGGAAACGCTTGCGCCCGGCCGCCTTGACGGCGTGTTCCATTTTCTCCAGTTCAGGCAGCAGCGCGGCCTGTTCGCTAGCGGACAGGCTGCCGTCCAGATGATCGACCAGCGCGCGCAACGCGGCGGCCGATGTCACGCCCTCGTCGCCGGCGTCGCGGAATAATGCGGCGAACGGCGCCGGCGGCGGTTTCGCGGCGGGATTGGCCTTGATCAGCATGCGCGGATTAACCGCATGCGCCTGCTCCGGATGGCTGCGGCGGCGCAGCTGGGCGCTGGTTTCGCGCCGTATCTGCTCTTGGTCGAGCGGCGCCAGGTGACTCTTGTAAAGCCGTTTGGCGGAATGAAACGCCGTCTTCAGCCGGGGCGCGGCCAGCTCGGGCCGCTGCTCCTTGAGCGCATGCTGGCCGCTGATGTAGTCGCACAATACCTTTGCCATGACATCGAATTCGGTGGGCGCAGCCGACTGCAAGCGCGGCGCCAATATATCGGACAACTTGCCCGCCAATTCGCCAATTTTCTTGTCCGCATCGGTTTTGACCGATGGCATGCCATGCGCTTCCATTTGTTTGATACCCAGCCGCAACACCTTCGGATCGAACGGCGTGGTGCGGGTGCGGGCCGGATTGAACGGCGAGCGTGGCAGCCGGCGCAATGGCTTGCCTTCTTCTCGATGGGTCAAGTCCACCCATTCGCCGCCGAATTTGAGCAAGCTGTTATTGATGCGTTCGAAATCGGAACCGGGTCCATTCGACAACAAGCCTTTGCTGACGCCGCGGAAAGCGATTTTCTGCTCCAGCGGCAAGGCATCGATATCGAAAGCCGGCTCACCGGCGCCGCGCGTGCGCAGCGCCTCTTTGGCCGCCGACTGGGCCGAGTCCAGCCACGGGTTCTTGTCTGACGGCGACTTGCCGGCCCGGGCCTGGTCAGCGATCCAGTACACTTGCAACGCTTCAAGCTGGGCCGGTTTTGGCGGCGCACCGGTCTTTCCGGCCGCCACCTTGCCGAGTAACTCCATGCCGCGCGGCACCTCGGCCATATGCCGGTACAGTGCCCGCAAATCATCGGATGGCGCCCCGCCCGGCCATTGCCCGCTCGGCTTGGACAACAATTCCTGCAGCAAAGCGGCGCCGCGCCTTACATCGCCCTTGGCCACCACGCCGCAGGCCCGGCTGACGATCTCGACGATGGCAACGCGCGGCAGTAAACGATCGGTGTGCGGATTATCTTCCGGCAAGGCATCGGCAATCTGGCGCAGCGCCGCCTGCAACTGTGCGCCGGCAGGCGCCAGCAAGTCGTGCTGGGCAAAGCCGGGCGCCGCGTGCAGCAGCGCCTCGACCGCCTGGCCACGCTGTTCGAGTTCCAGCGCATAGGTATCGGCGCTGCGCTGTTTCCACGCATCGGCCCGGCTTGACAATGCATCGTCCGACTTGCTCAACTGCTGCTGTCCATCGACCACCTGGCGCCGCGACGCATACAGTTGCGTCATTTTCTCGTGATATACCGGGGCAAATTGTTCGAACGCCTGCTGTGCCAGCTCCAGCGTTTCCTCGTGCGCGGCCAATTGCACGGCAACGTCCGGCAGCGCCAGTTGCAACTGGTCGATCTGGCGCGTGGCCACGGCGATCCGCTGCTCCAGCGCCGCATCGGGCGGCTCGATGGCGCCGGCATCGGACTGCGGCCGCTGCGCCAGGTCCAGCGTCAGCTGCTCTTGCAGGGAACCCAGCAGGGTTTCCATCTCCGCCTTGCCGCGCCTGGCGTCGTCGGCTCTCAAGGTCAGCATCGCGAGCGTCTCCTGCAAACCGTCGCGCTGCTGAATCAGCAGGCCGCGCTGCTGGTCCAGGTCGAGTCCGGCCTGACGCAGTTTATGCTGGCAAATCTGCACCTGGACCTTGACGAAGTCGGTCTTGCGCCGCAATAAATCGGTGGCCAGCGCATTATCGTGGCCACCCAGCATGGTGGTCAGCGTGACGGACGCATGCAATCGATCTACCGCATCTTGCAGCTTGCGCTCGGCCTGCTCCAGTGCCTCGCGTTCGGTTTGCGACGCTTGCCCCCCCCCGGCCGAGACGGTGTCGCGCGCCGCAACGTATTCCGACTCGGCTTGTTTCAACTGTTTCATGCCGGTCGCGACCTGGGCCAGCAAGCTCTTGCGCTCGTTAAGGGTATTTTGCGGGGTCGCGGCATCGCTGCTGTCGGCTTGGCCGGATGCGTCGCCCAGTTGCGCATACGCGGCGTCGTCATGGACCAGGTCCCTCAGTTTTTTCGGCACGAACAGCGTCGCCGGCCAATACGTGCTCAACTTTTCCATCAAGGCCGAGCGGCCCGGCCGCGCATTCAGCCCGGGCAATTCTTCCAGCGTGGTGTCCATGATGCGCTCGACCCGCTGCGCCAGCTCGCGCGCGTTGGCGTGCAGCGTTTGCTGCCCCTCCAATTGCGCCGGCAAACCTTTCTTGTCGGGCATTTCCGACGAGCGAGAACTGGTCAGGGCGAGCATCCGCGCACTCGAGGTGATCTGGCGCTTGGCCAACTGATGTCCCAGCCTGGAACCCGCGGCGCCCGGCTTGCCCGCCAGCCGGGTCGATAACGGCACCGCATGGGGCGGCACCGGCTGCGGCGCATTGCTGGCAGGGGTTTCTTCTTGCGGACGCGATGACGACGTCCCTGGAAAACGGAAATGAATAGGCATGATAGATGGGCAGCTGCATAGGCTGTGTGATTATAGGAAGGTTCACCAACGCTGGCCCGGCTCGCTGGCCAGCGTGTCTCCGGCGCGCGTTGCATCGACGCACCACTCGAGTGCTCAACGCACCACTCAAGTGCAAATGAGTGGCGCAATCTGCAACTTAGTTCACTTAGCAGACGGAAAAATATTGCCATTGCAGCATGGAAGGAACTGAAATGCTTGCCCCTCCCACTTACTTTCCATGAATACGCTCAGACGATCAGCGCTGAATATATTCCGGATAAATTTCTTGCCAAAAAAATGCAAGGTTTCTTAACGAATTCTATGACGACAACACGATAGCAACATTCACATCAACCGCATCCAACCGATACTCACCATCATGAAATCCAACGCAACACCTCCAGCCCATTACAACTATTCAACAACGGCGCAAAGCATGCCATATCAAGGCACCAGCCAGTCGAATCAACAGTCTTCAAGCTCCACACAACGGCGGCCACGGGCATCCTCGGATGCGATGAGACAGCAGCAATTGCTGTCTCAGCAAGGAAGTTCGGCCCAGGACGGACTCCACACCACAGCCAGGGCGGTGTACGAAAAGGAACGTCTGTTCCATGGCACAGACAAAAATTCGGCGGCAAGTATTCGTCAGAATGGCTTTCGCGCAGCCGATAAAACCGCGTTTACCGAAGTCGGCACGAAGCCAACCCACTACTTCACCGGCGACAAGAAGGTTGCCGCCTCGTTCGCCCAGATTAATGGCCGGGGAGCCGCGTTGGTACGCACCATGGGTGCCCATACCAACAAGCACACCACTTTTGAGAGGGATTCTTATATGAGCGATCGGACCGCTGTGCATACCAAGGATGACGTAGCGCCAAAGCATGTGCTCGGAAGCAAGCGTAGCGCGCCAGGAAAGGATGCCGAGGTTTTCCAACGGCGCCTGAAAGACCAAGGTGTCAAGGTCGACCTGAAAACCGCGGGCGAGTTGTTACGAGATGTGCAGTCCGACGACGAAGACGGCTTACGATAAGCATCATGACAAAACAACGTCAGCGATTTATCTCGGCATGCCTTCAGCAACCAGGCTGATGGTTTTTTCCCTGCGTGCCCGCGCCCCGGTTTGATCAAGATTTTTATCTCTGCCAATCCGCTGATCCAAACTTGCCGGCTCGGGCATCATGCCGGCAAGCGCACGCATCGTTCACGGAACAAATCGCTTGCCAGAAAAATTGCAAAATCCATGCCGCGCGCCACATCGCCCTTGGCCACCACGCCGCAGGCCCGGCTGACGATCTCGACGATGGCTGGAGGCCGCAAAAACGCCGTCTGCCCTCGATGGACCTCCAGACGCGCCTTGGCACTCTTCCAGGCAATAAGCCGCTCAGGGACGCGGCGCTTGAACCCGGCTACCGCGATCAGCGACAGCCGGGTGACATAGCAAAGCCGCTTGATCCACAACATCCATTCAAACACTGACCATTATGAAATCTAACGCAACTCCCCCTGCCCCTTACAATTATTCAAGCTCAGGCATATCGCATCACGGCGCCGGCGGCAGCCAGCAAAGCCAGCAACAGTACGCGGTTCCGAACAACGCGCAGCGGCGACCACGGGCGTCCTCGGATTCGATGCGGCAACACCAATTACAGACGAATTTCCCCCAAAGACAACCCAAGGCGCCAGTTCAGTACATTTCTAATCATGAAAAAAATCTGGCCAACGAGGTATACAAGGCAAATCGGCTTTATCAAGGCACGGACTTGCGCACTGCTACTAAACGGCGCACCGATGGCATGGATCCGCGCACCAAAAACACATCAAGCGTGGACAACGGCATTGCGCTCGGCTATGTGAGTTTTAGCTATAACGGGCCACCAACAGCTTATTCGCAGCAAGAATTGCAGGAGCAATTGGATCAGCAAGTCGAAGCGTTCAGGGATAACGCTCTTAAACATCACTATTTCACGCCACTGAAACACCAGGAAGGCGAAGAACTGGGCGCGACAGAATATGCCAACATGGCCGCTTACCAAACCCGCGATCCTAAATTGCTCAGGGTATTTTTACCGCAAGGAGGCCGGGTGCAACTGGAATCCGATCCGGACAGCATTTCCCGCAACCGCGAAGTCAAGGCGGTGCGCACCAGCTCCAAGGTTCCAGCAGGATCGGTTCTACGCTCCAAGCATGCCCGCGTCAAGGTGACCCAGGCCAGCGAAGATTTCAAGAACGAATACAACAAGGTACCGTTCCGCCCAATGTTCCGCCTTCCTGAACTCGACAGCACCCGTGCCGCACATATCCTCGCCGATGTGCAGAGCGATTCGGATGACGATAAATTCTAATATCGTTTTGCTGCCGAGAGATTAGCAACAAAAGGAGTGCCTCTCTCGGCAGGGAGCGTCCTCAGATGAACAGCCATCTGGCGACATTCTCTGCTGAGGCAGATTCCAAGTATCTCCTGATCAAGGCGAGTGAAGACTTCAAGACCCGATTTAACAACAATCCAGCCCGTACTGCGTTGCGGATCGATACGATCAGCTCGCAAGAAGCCGCACGCATGCTGCGCGAGGAGCAAACCGACTCCGACAGCGATTTTGCCGATGTGGCACCGTGGCGTTAACAAGCGATGCCGGCAGGGAGCGTTGTCAGATGACTCGCTGCCTGCGAAAACATCCTGAACTCCTGCAAAAGCACCTATGAAACCGAGCTCATTTCAAGCAAACTATCCCTATCCCATCTATGGGCCGCCACCGGCGGCACCGGTAGCGGCGAGTTTTAACGCCAGCGCGAGCCAGTTGCCCCCACCCGACTCGCGGCGTTCGCGGCCACGCGACATTTATAGGCCGCCAATCAATTCCAGCAGCGCTCATCCGATCCATGCCCAGCCGCCGCTGGCGATCGCACAGCCGCGTCCCAGGCTGGCTACGCAGCCCTTTCGGCCGACACCGGAAGCGATGGCGCAAGCCGCACCGACGAATCTTTACCAGACGCCAGCGAGTGCCAGCAGCAATGCGCCGCTCTACGACCGGCCACCGCAGGCCATCGCCCAGCCACGTCCCACCGTCCCTCCCGCCCCCTTTCAGCCAACACGGGCGGCAATCAAGAAGGCAACCCCGCGCGTCCCTTATCCCATCTATGGGCCGCCACTGCCAGCCGCCACCCACGCCAATTTCAACGCTGCCGGGCTGCCGCCGCCAGGCTTGCCGCAGCAAAGGCCGCGCGCCATGTCGGGATCGGCCATGCGGCACCAACTGATGTCGCAACAGCGCCGCACACCAGACATCATCCCATTCATCCCGCCCAGCCCCTCCGAGTTTGACGCGGCACAGAAGAATGCATCCGGCAAAGCGGCGTACGAGGAGGGCAGATATTACCAAGAGCGTGACATGTCCGGCAGCGCCATGGCCTACAATCTGACGGCGCAGCACCGCGACGCAGAGGAAATCATCCCGTTCATCCCTCCCAGCCCCTCCGAGTTTGACGCGGCACAGAAGAAAGAACTCGGACAATCGGTGTACGAAGAAGGCAGGTTTTACCAGGGCACCACCGATGTCCAGGCGGCAGACCGACGCGCTAATGGCATGGATCCCAACCACAAAGTCGGATCAAGCGTGGATAACGGCATCGCCCTGGGCGTCGTGAGATTGCATCCAGGTCAGGTAGAAAAATTCCGTAGTAATGCGCTGACTCATTTTTATTTCACCAAATTCCGAACCGGCAACAGGGCAGGCATGGGCGCCGTCGACTATGCAAGACTGGCCAGCGCGAAAGGCGGCAGGCCCAAGGTCATCCGCGCATTTTTAACTGAAGAATCATCGGTGTCGCTGCAACCCGATCCGGATTCGGTAGCGGGCAGCCTGGCGTTCCGCACCAGGGACAAGGTCGCGTCCGGTTCGGTGCTGCCGTCAAAAAAAGCCCCATCGACCGTGACCAAGGCGAGCGAAGACTTCAGGAACCGATTTAACAAGCATCCAAGCCGCATCCAGTCAGGCATCGGCAAGATCGGCTCGCGCGAAGCCGCACGCATGCTGCGCGATGCGCAATCCGATTCCGAAGACGATTTTGACGATGCGCCGCCGCGTCGCCAAATATAGTTTGCAAGCCCTCCAGCGCCGGCGACCGGCCGGCGCCGCCCCTCTTTTGCGTCCCCGCCCCTCCGGCCAACCCTGTAGCGTGGCATTTGTACGACGTAAAACAGCAACACTACACAATTGACAATGGAACCGATCGACCCTTGGCTGCTACCAATTAGTTATCTTAAAGGCTAATTTTCCGGAAAGATATGCTCCCGGGACTGTCGCGCCCGGGCTACCGCCGCAGGCCTGGTGCAGTGACAGGTCGACAATCACCTCTTTCAACTGGACATACCATGTTTAGCTTAGGCGCTACTCCCCCCACGCATTCGGCTCACGCAACGCCAATTGCCGAAACCCCAGCTACCCCGCCACCACCGAAAGCCGCACAGCCGCCGAATGCCGCCACTCCCGCCACTTCCACCACCACCGCCGCGGCGCCGCGCGTGCACCATTCGTCGGCCCAAAAAATCATGACGCGCGCGGTGCGCGACGCGATGCGCGTTCCATCCAGCGCCAGGGTCACCGTGGCGTCGACCTTTTCGGTTGCCGGCAGCCGCTTGCGCTCGCCGGCGCTCGACACCACCCGCAGTACCCGGCTGGCCGATGCGCCGGCCAGCGCCGGCGCCGCGCCCACGCTGAAGCCAACCGGTAGCGATTTTGGCGGCAAGGACATGAAAGACGCCATCGCACTGAGCGTCGACCACCTGACCCGCACGTCGTCCGATGCCCCGGCCTGGCCTTTGCCCCAGTTCAAGCTGCGCCATCTGTCGCTACGGCGCAAGCCCGCGCCGGTGGCGCCGGCGCCAGCCACGCTGGCCGCCAGCGCCGCGGCCAGCAAGCTGCCGCTGATCGTACAAAACGAAGCGGCGTTCGATGCCGAGGCGGCCAGGCTGTTCAAGTCCGCCCAGCCTGGCGCCGCTGCCGCGCACCAGCGCATGCTGGCGCTGGCCAAGCGCACCGTCGCGTCGGACCAGCAGCGCTTGTCGGGCCAGTTCGAACGCCCGCTGGCGCTGTTGCAGGCAGTCTCCGCGATTTGCGGCAACGATGTACTCCGCGCCGAACAGGTCATGCACATCCTGTCGCAGGGCCTGGACATCACCAAGGCAGAGCACGAGCAAAAAACAGCGCCTGCGCCAGTCATTGCGCACACGCCGGTCCGGCTGGCCGGCGACCCGGACGCCAAGGCGGCCGGGCCGGAAGGCCCCAAGAAGGCGCCGCCAGCGCCGCGCGACAGCTCCGGCGACAAGGCGGCCGCGTGGCGCACCGCGCAATTGCTGGCCACCTCGGGCGGGGTCGGCTTCGAAGCACTGCTGGCGTTGAGCCCGGTGCCGGTGGATCCCGCTGTCGCCGCAAGCGACGCAAGGCGGGTCGCCGACTGGGAACAAGCCACCGCACAAGCCAAGGCGCGCACCGATGTCGATCCGGCCGAGGTGGTGCTCGACTTGAAACCGGTCACGCAGCAAGCGCGCCGCGAACAGTCGCTGCTGCTGCACCTGCAAGCCGGCGCCTCGCTCGAACAGGCGCGCGATTCCGGCAACGACAGCGCCGACGCCACCCGGCAGGCGCACCTGACGCAGAGCGCCGCGGTCAAGCTGTGGCGCGATCATGGCGCGGTCGGCTCCTTGAGCGACGCCGAAAAAACCGCGCATTTCGACTGGCGCCAAAACCTGCGCGAAGCCGGTCCGCAAGGCAACCGGCAACTGGCCAGCGCGCGGCTCGACAAGAGCGTGCTGTGGCCGGTGCGCAGCGCCAGCATGAGCCAGAACTGGCTCAGCAGGGCCAATCCGCGCGCGCTGTTCGGCCAGAAAAAAGCGCCGTTCCTGGCGCTCGGCATGGGCGCGGCCGGAGCCCAGCTCGATAGCGACACGGCCGAGCGCGGCGCCTTCGACCAGGCGCTGAAGCAGGCGATCGGCGGCTTGAAGGATGACATCGCGGCCAGCCTGACAGCACGCCCCGGCACGGTGCCGCCAGCGCAGGTACTGCAGCGTGTCAATACCCTGGCGATGCTGGAAAACTGGCAGGGCCAGATAGCGCAGGGACTGGCGCCGGAATCCTGCGATTTCAAAAACACCGCTCCGCAAGTACACCAGCGCGCGCTTGAACTGGCGGCCGGCCTGCCGCCGGTATTCCGCAGGCAGCTGGAGGCCGAGGCCAAGGCGTATATCCAGTCCTGCAAAAAACAGCCGTGCACGCTGGAAGCGCTGGAAGCGATGGGCCATGCCTGCCTGGGCGCACCCGGCGCCGAGGCCCCGCCGTCGCCATACCGCGACGGCTTGACCTCGGCCAAGGCGGTGCTGGCCAAGGCGCAGTTGAAGCCGGCCGACTTGTCGATCGACGCGATGCGCGAGTTTTACCTGTCGTTTTCCAAGACGGTGCGCATGGGGCCGCGGCTGCGCGTGTCGTCCGGCGGGGTGTATGGCGTCAACAATACCACCATCCCCTTCCCGGCGTCGCCGGACGTGCGCTACAGGAAAGGACGCAATGCGGTGGTCGAATACAACACCGGCGGCCATGCGCATGAACTCGGCTTCGGCGTGGAACAAATCCGCCAGCGCCATGTCGGCGCGCAGGGCGGCCTCAGCATCCCGGCGCCGCCGGTGGCCGTCGGCCTGTCGACTGGCGGCAATACCGGCGCCGATGAATCGGTGTTTACCGGCGTGCGTTTGCGCTTTTTGCGCAGGCTCAACAGCCAAGACGGCGATCTGAACCTGCACCAGCCGAAGACCGCGCAATTCATCAACAGTTTTTTCGACGCGGCATCGGCATTGGAAAAAGAAGCCAAAGGCCAGGCGCCCAAGACCCCGCCCGGCAGCTTGTGGAAGTCGCTGCTGGTCGATCGATATTTCGACGACCCGGACTTTTCCGTCAGCTGGCAAGATCACCGCTCGCAGCAAACCAAGGTCACCACGTCGAAATCCGTCAGCACCAGCGCTTTTGCGATGGGCGTCAGCGTGACCCACGGCCACGAAGAGAACCCGCATATCGGGCTCATGCGTTCAGACACCTCCGGCGCGACGGCCCGTTCGCTCGTCACGGTGGGCAGCGCCGGGCGCGATTTCGTCAGGACCGCGGTGGGCGTGACGCCGCCCGGCTTCGTCAGGCTGCCGCTGTTGTCGGCCGAAGCGACGCTGAATGAAACCGGAAAATTGGCCACCGTGCGCACCATCGAGGAACACGGCCGCCTGCTGCCCAACCTGATCTACAAGGACGTCACCTACCAGGAATTCGGTCCCTATCAGCAAGCGATCAACCATCCGAAAAACCGGCCGGCATGGGAAGCCTTATTGGGTGGCAAGGAGAAGGTCGACGAGCATTTGCAGCAGGTCGAGCAAGAGTTCGCGGCCAACCAGCGCCCGGCGATACGCTGGCGGCTGCGCGCCGACGCCGTCAAGCTGATCGACGCGTCGCGCGAGGCGATCGTGTTCGCGCAAGCGGCGTTGCGCAATGCCCCGTCGGATCAGGTCAGGGAAGAAAAAAAGGCGGAAATCGCCGGCCTGAAAACGCTGATCGCCGGCCTGCTGAGCGGCGACCCGACGCTGGCCGGGATGGATGACGGTCATGGCGGCAAGATCAACCAGGCCGAGCTGGTCGGTTCGTGGAACCTGGAAGAAGTCAGCAAGGAACGCGGCGTCTCTCCGGTGAACTGGATGCTGAGCGCCGGCGCCACGCTGAAAGTCGCGGCCGACCGCGAACTGACCTGGCAAGGCGTCAGTACCAAGACGCTGAACCAGCAAACCGCGGCGCTGAACCATAGAACGCCGCCTGCGCAAGCGTAATGAACAATGGCCGCGAAAGCGGCCATTTTCTTATGCACTACCGGCTGCTTGATCAGACCTGCCAGTTGATGCTCTTGAAGATATTCTGCACGTAGTCGGTGGTGGCACCGTCGGCCGGATTGCTCAGGTTGCTTGGATCCTGGATCGAACCGCTGTTATAGATCCGCAACGCAACGCCCCATGCATGCTTGTCGTCACCGCCGCCGGCCTGGTCGTGGTACGACTTGTCCAGTGCGGCGGCGGCGCGGATATTGGTGGCCGGATCATTTTTGACTTGCTCGAAATCGACGTTCTTCAAGCTCGGCGGGCACTTGTCGGAATTACGGAAACTGTCCCAGGTATCTTTCTGCAACTGCATCAGCCCGAAGCTCTTGCCGCCGTCGCCCAGCGCATTCGGGTTGCCGCCGGATTCCTGGTGCATCTGCGCCGCCAGCAGTTCCGGCGGGACGCCGAATTCCTTGGCCGCCGCATTGATTTCAGCCGAATAGACGCCGGTCGCCGGCGCGCCGCTGGCGGCGCCGGTACCACTGGCGCCACTGGCGCCGCTGCCCGGCTCGCCCGGCACCACATAACGCTGCGGCGGCGCATTCGATGGCTCGCGTATTTCGCCCTTGTCCGGATTGGAATAATACTGTTTCCAATCCGGATTATCTTGCAGAAATTGACCATGTTTTTCAGTGCCGCACGCTTTAATCGTATTGTCCGACGTGATCACATAGTTGGTATTGTCCATCGGACAGTGAAAGCTGTCACCTACTTTTAAGCCCATCTTTGATTCCTCCCTGGTCAGTTGCGAAAAATCGGCGACACCCCGCAAATCGCATTGCATGCATCAAGGTGAAGGTATGCGCGCCGTCTGCATGGTGAGTAACAAAATGGCCATGCAAGTTCCAGCGCACCATGAAGGCAAAATATAAATCCCGCATCTGGAACAATTGCCCGGAGCCCACCACTTATCAATACTCTTTCAGATGAAGAGTAATGCAGCAATCAACCAACCAATGAAATTGAAAGGAATTACCATGCCATTTCTCGCCCCTATTCTCGCTGCCGCCGGCCCCGCCCTTGAAGCCGCGGCCGGGGCCGCCAGCCTCGCCGGCGCCGCCGCTAGCGCCGCCGCCCCCGGCGGTGCACAAGGCGGTCAAAACGACAAGCCGGATCCAAGCGCAATCATCTAACTGAACGATCGGGCTGACCTTGATCACCCCGGCTGACGCGTCATCCGGCGCGCCAGCCATTTTTTACTTTCCTTATCTTCGATACGCATTGGTGCTCGCTATGTCCCGATTCCGCATAACAGAAAAAGCCGACCTGGAACTGATGTATGAAGCCGAACGACTGCGTTATGGTCCGCAGCATTTCGCCGCATTGGGCGTCAGCATGGAACAGGTGCTGGCGTACTACGCCGATTGCCCCTCGCTCGGTTATGAAATCGATGGCGCGCCGGCCGGCGGCGCCCTGTTCGACGGCAAGGAAATCCATATCGCCGTGCTGCCGCAATATTATGGCCGGTGGGCCTGGCTGTTCAAGCCGACGCTGGAATGGTTATTCCAGATGGAGGAAACCATTCTGAGCCGCATCGAACGCTTCAATACACGCTCGCTGCGCTTCATGGATGCCGGCAAATGGCCCAGGGTTCACGAAGACGAACACTATGTCACCTTTGAAATGAATCGTAATAGCCAACATATTTTCAGCCGGCGCATGCAACAAGCCGGGCCGGTCCGATCAAGTTTGCGTCGCGATCAGACGTAACAAGCACCGGCACTATTTTTTTAGCAATAACATTGCCAAACAATCAATTGAAGCGGCCATTGCGGCGGCGTTCGGCTTGATACATAATAAAGCGTTGCCGACAGGATGACGCCATACCCTATTTTATGAAGCAATCCATTTCCAATACTGCAAAGTCGCGCGAGGCAGCCGCGTCCCAGGTTTTGCGCCTGCTCAACGAACTGGCCGAACTGAGCGGCCAGCCGGCGACAAATGCACTGGCGCCGGTACTGGAACTGCAGTTCGACGATATCCTGACGTCGACCACGTTTACCGATGATTTCCCGCGAGCGGCCCTGCTGATTTCGGCGCTGTTGCCGGCCACGCCGGCGCAGACGCTGCCAACCAGCAGCGCGTCGCCGCTGGCGCGCAGCAATTGTGGCTGGGCCATCGATGCCGGCAGCGGCCGTTATCTGTTCTGGCGCCGGGTGGCGGCGCACCAGGTGATGGACGAGCGCCTGTTGCTCGATGCCATCATGACCACCAAAGACCTGGCTGAAGCCTGGTATCTGCGTTTTTCAGCAAGACCTGAAACCAGCGCAACGGCGCCGCGCAAACACCTGGCCTGAACGGCCAGAGGGGGAGCGCATGCATGGCATGCGCTCCCCCTCTGGCATTTCGCTGTTTTACACTTCCCCGTCATCGACACACCAGCGGCCACCGCAGCCGAGCGCGCTGGATGGATCGCAACCCTGGCTGCGGTTGCAAAAGCGGATGCATTGCGCGCGCGACTGCGGCGCGACGGCCGGCAAACCGCGCTTGATCGACGGAACCGGGCTGCGTAATGGCGGCACCACCGTGATACCTGCCATCGCCAGATAAAATACGCCATCGTCCTGGCTGCGGCCCTGAACCTGATACAGCGCGGCGTCGGCAGCATCGGCGGCATCGGCTTTAGCGCCCAACGCCGCGCGCCTCGACCTGGCGCCGGCCTGTTCCACCGAACCCAGCGTATCGTGGTCACGGCGATCCTCGCGATCCTGGCCGCCAGCACGCGGCGGCACGATCCGTTCCAGCCCCAATGCGGCGCGCGCCGCCGTGCCGATGCGGTCTGCCGCGACCGGATTGCCTGGGGTAATCCTGGTACCGGCCGGGCCCTGCTCGATGACGGCACCGGCGCCGATGTCGGCGTCGCCACTGATGCTGATGCTGTCATCGGCCAGCCGCCGCAAGGCGGCCGCGCCGCGCGGCGCCGGCTTGCGGCCGCGCGGCGGCGCCGGTTTTTCGAACGCCGCCGCCAGTGACACCGCCAGCGGCGCCGATAAGGAAGCGCTGTCGGCCGAGATGGCGGTAATGGTTGCGGCGCCGATCGCATCGACGGCCGATTCTGCCGCGGATGGCGCGGATGGCGGCAGGCCGGCCTGGTCCGGCGCCGGAGGCAAGATGATCAATTTCATGTCAGGCTCCCGCCGCGTCAGGCGAAGTGCCGTAGCGTTCCAGTTCCAGCACGGTGTGCTCGCGCCCGCTTTCCAGCACTTCCTTCACCGCCGCATAGACCTGCGCCACCGCTTCGTAACTGGAACTTGGCACATAGCCGCCAGGACGCGCGGTGGCGTACAGCGTGCGCGCCAGCCACACATGGCGGATCACCGGAATTCCCAGCTCATGGGCGCGCGCGATCATGGCGCGCGCCACCTCATCCCTGCCCTTGGCCAGCACTTGCGGCACCGGCGTGCTGGTGTCGTAGCGCATCGCCACCGCAAAATGGGTCGGATTGACCACCACCGCATTGGCGTCGCCGGTCTTGGCGACCGGTTCTTCCTGCGCCCATTGGCGCGCCAATTGCTTGCGCATGCCCTTGACCATCGGATCGCCCTCGGACTCTTTATACTCGCGCTTGATTTCCTGCATATCCATCATCAGGTTCTTGGTCAGGAAATAGCGCTGCAACGCGAAGTCGAGCAAGCCGAGCACGCCGCACAATATCAGGATCGAGTGCAGCACCGAACGCAGCAAGATGATGAAACCCTCGTAGATATCCTTCGGTTCGCCGCCTGCCAGGTGCAGGATCGACGAGATCTGGTCGCGCACCAGGAAAAACGTCAGTCCCAGCATGACCGTCGCCTTGAACAGCGACAGCAGCAGTTCGCTGAGCTTTTTCTTGGAGAACAGCTGTTTGATGCCGTTCACCGGATTGAGCTTGTCCAGGCTCGGCGTCAGCGATTCGGTACTGATCAAAATCCCGAACTGGCCCCAATGCGAGATGAACGCGAGCAGGCCGCAGACCACCAGGCAGGTGCCGAATACCAGCAGCAGCAACAGGCCGGCCGACTGTATCATGCCGAGCATGCGTTCATGGAATGGCTGGCCGATGGCGGCGATCGAATTGAGCATCAAGCCGCTGATCGCTTCGCGCCACCATGGCTCGGTGGCCAGCGCCAGCTCCGACAGGGCGGTCAGCGAAATCACCCGCGCCAGGTCGCGGCTGACCGCGATCTGGCCCTTGGCGCGCGCGTCTTCGCGTTTCTTGCTGGTGGGTTGTTCGGTTTTATCGCTCATGTGCCATGCCCCAGCAGGATCGCGCTCAGGTCGAGGATGTGGGAAAAGTCGCCGGCCACGTAATAGGACAGCGTCGGCCAGTAAATCAGCAGGATGAACATGCCGGCCAGGCTCTTGATCGGCGCCGCGGCGAACGACACCTGCAGGTTCGACGCGAACACGCCGATGATGGCAAAGCCGAAATCGACCATCACCAGCGGAATCAGCAGCGGCCCGCCATACACCACGATATGCCAGACAAATTCGGAAAAGCGCTGGATCATCACGTCCAGGTGCAGCGGGTCGAACGGCGGACTGAGGCTCATCACCGGCCACATGCCGTAACTTTCGATCAGGATGCGGGTCAGAGCGGTGAACAGGCCGGCCTGTATCAGCACCAGCATCACCGCCTGCACCAGCATCGCGCCGATGGCGCTGGCGTCATGGTCGAACGACGCATTGTTCGACGCCAGCTGGATCGGCGAACGCTGCGCGTCGAGGATCGAGCCGATCGATTGCACCACCCAGACCGGCACCGCCAGGGTCAGCCCCAGCATGCCGCCGATGGCGGCCTCCTTGAAGCTCAGCATGCCCGCCAGCAGCATTCCCGGCGGCGTCGCATTGACGCTGGCGAAGGCCGGCACCACGGCCGGCAGCGCCAGCGCAAACGCGACGGCGCCGCGCATCACCATGGTCAGCGTGCCGGCGCCGAAGCCTGGCAGGATCGCCAGGCATACCGCGATGCGCGGCAGCGTCAGCGCCAGCGCGATCAGCAGCGACTGGATCTCCAGCAGGAGCGAATGAGGCATGACGGTGTACACGCTTTACATCCCCATGCGGCCGGCGCCGGGAATCAGGCGGAACGCGGTTTCGGTCAGTTGCATCAACTCGCTGCCCAGCCAGCGGCCCAGCACGGCCAGCGTCACCGCGACGGCAACCAGCTTGACCACATACGGCAGCGTCTGGTCTTGTACCTGGGTAATCGCCTGCACCAGCGACACCAGCACGCCGCACACGGTGGCGATGATCAGCGGCGGCGCCGACAAGACGACGGCCAGCCACAGGCCCTGCTGGAAAAATTGTAAGGTATCGGCCACGCTGAAGTCCTTTCAGGAAATCGGAAGCGCCCCGGCGACCAGCGCCGGCGCTAAAAATCAGAGGTAAAACGGGGAGCGGACGGTCACAGATAGGACATCGCCAGCGCATGCAGCAGCTTGCCCCAGCCATCGACCATCACGAACAGCAGCATCTTCAGCGGAATGGTCAGCGTTTGCGGACTGACTTGCTGCATGCCGAGCGCCTGCAGCAAATTCGAGATCAGCAGGTCGATCACCACGAACGGGATATAGATCAGGAAACCGATCTGGTAGCCGGCCTGCAGTTCGGAGACGACAAACGCCGGCAGCACGATCAGCGTATCGCTGGACGTGGCGGCCTTGGCCATATCCTTGGGCCACAGTTTGCGGGCCGAATCGAGGAACAGTTCGCGCTGCGCCGGCTGGCTGAATTTCAGCATGAACTGGTGCAGCGGCTCCAGCGTCGTCTGGGCCTGCTGCAGCAGCGGCGCCGCGTGCGACGAATCGCTGGTGGACGATTGCAGTTTCAGCGCCCGGTTGCCGATTTCCTGCACCGTCGGCGCCATCACGAAGGCGCTGACAGCCAGCGCGATGCCGTAGATCGCGATGGTCGGCGGCGCCTGCTGCACGCCGATGGCGTTGCGCAGCACCAGCAACACCAGCGAAATCTTCAGGAACGAGGTAGTGGTCACGACGATCAGCGGTATCAGCGACAGCATCCCCAGCAGGATGGAAAATGACACGACATCATATTGATTGTTCACGCTTGCTCCGTCCATTCCGTCAGGCGTACGCCCAGTTTGCCGTCGACATTGACCGCTTCGCCGCGGCCCAGCAGGCGGCCGCCGCACATGACGCCGATGCTGGCCGGCGTGCCCTGCCCCAGCTCCAGCACCACACCCGGCGCCAGCTGGCGCATCTGGCCCAGGTTCAGGTTGAGCTGGCCCAGCACGAAATCGAGGCTCAGCGGCAGTTGCTCGACAGACGTGGAACGCGGCTCGGCGTGGGCCGGTTCGGCCGCCGGCGGCGCCAGCGGGGCGGCTGGCGGCTGCGCTTCATAACCGGCCTGATAGTCGGCCTGATGATCCGCCCGGTAGTCCGCCTGCTGGTCCGCCCGATAATCCTGATGCTCTGCCGGAAAGTCCGCCTGATGATTTTCCTGATAGTGCGCTGGATGCTCAGCCCCATGCCCGGATGGATAATCCGGTTCAGTCTCGTAATCGGATGCGGTGTAATAGTCCATTGTTTGCTCCATTGCAGTAATAATCAGCGAGCGCGGCGCGTGGAATTGCACGCCCAGACGCTGTGCGCCCAGGCTCAGCAGGCCAGCGCCGGCGCAGTCGAAATAAGGATGGTCGGGCAGCACGATGTCGCCCGGACGCAGGGTTTGCAGCAGCGCCAGCGGCAAGCGATGGCGCGCCAGCAGCACCGGCTGCGGGTTGGGCAGGAAAGCGTCGGACAGCGCGGCGCGCGGCACGGCGCGCCATAGCGGATCGGCCAGGCATGCGCGCCAGGTCGCTACGCTGGCGCTGGCGCGGGTGACGATGCGATGGACGGCACCCCGCTGGCCGGCATCTTCCAGGCTGAGGGCCAGCGCCAGCAAGTCGCCATCCGCGCCGGTATCCGGAGCGGCATCCGGAGCGGCCAATCGTACAGTTTGCGCAAAGGCCAGCGGCGTGCCGCGCAGGCGCGCCAGCGCCGCCGCTTCCAGCCAGGCCCAGTGCGGCCCCTGCATCGCGGCCGAGCTCAGGTCGATGCCGGTCAGCGCGCGCAGCAAGCGCACGCCCTGCTGTACCGTCACGGCGCCATGCGGCCCGTCGAATACCAGCGCCTCATCGGAACCGGCGGCGTCCAGGCTGGCCGCCGGCGCCAAGGTGAGCGACAGCGCGATAGCGCCGCAATCGGCTTGCATGCCGCCGCCGAGCTGGCGCGTCAGCGCGGCAAACTGCGCCGTCACGCGGGTCGGCGTCAAATCGAGAGCGGTGGCCCGTCCGGGCGCAACGAAATAAGACATGGGAATCCTGGCTAGACGTACCGCACGCATGCGGCGCCGGGACGGCTACAGCAGCGTGACAGTGGTTTTCTTACCCATACGTCGTTGCAACCGGCCTTCCAGTTCCATTTTTTTTTCGCGCAGCTGTTTCGCCAGCCCATTGTCGGCGGTGCTGAGCAGGAAACTGATGCGGCTGTCGTTCGAATCGACCGCCACATTCAGCGAACGGCCGCCCGGCAGCAGCAGTTCGAACACGCCATTGTCGGCCCCCAGGCCCAGCAAGGCGTCGGCGCACAGGTCCAGGTCGGGGTCCGGCGCCGGCGGCGCGCCGGCCGACGGCGCCACGCCCCCCTCCTTGCCGTCCTGGCCATCCTTGTCGTCGTCCTGCCCGCCGCCCTGTTCGCGACGCGCCCGTTCGTCCGGCATCCACGCCGTCACCGTAGCGCACTGGGCGGCCTTGTCATCGGCCTGCCGCGGTTCCCGCTGTGCCGCGCCGTCGTCGTGGCGCGGCGCCCGCGGCGGCTGCGGTTTGTACGGTTTGACCGGATCGGCATGGTGCTGGGGCGGCCTGGGCGGCGCCCGATGCTCTTCGGCGTGCAAAGCCGCGCCCCGGTATGGCGATATGGCTGACATTTAATCCTCCTGCAGACGGTGTTGCAGCGCGATGCTGTCGCGCACCATGCTTAATTTTTCCTGGTTCAGGCGGGCCAGCCGTACCGCCAGCTTGGCCTCGAAAAAGACCCGCCCCGCCTGGCGGCACGGCAACAGCGCTTCGCGCCACGCCAGCAGCGCCTGGTCGCTGATGCCGCGCATCTTGGTGTACACCCGCCGGGCGTTGAAAAACTCGCCGCTGGACGTACGCATCGCAAAAAAATCAGCGCGGCTGTGCTGCCAGAATTGCTGGGCGTCGAGCACGCTCTGACGCCAGACCAGCTTGTATGCGCGCAAGCCCATGCGCAGTTCGCGCCAGGCCGCCAGCGCCTCGCGCTGCTCGCGCTCCATGCGCTCGCTGCGCTGCTTGCGCACATTGATCACGCCATCGAGCGTGCGGTCGGGCTTGCGCGGCTCGGCCACGTCGACCACTTCGCGCTGGCGGCCGGCCGCGCGACCGTTCATGCGGCCAGCTCGGCCATGCGGGCCATGGTTTCGTCATACGGCGATTGTCCGCGCGTATCCTGGCGCAGGAACGACAACTGCTCGGGCCGCAGCTCGACCGCCCGGTCGGCCAGTTCATCGGTGCCGGACTTGTATTCGCCCAGCCGTATCAGCAACTCCATCTCTTGATAACGCGCCATCAATTCGCGGAAGCGCGAGGCCGACTTGCGCTGCGCCGATTCGGTGACGTTGCCCATGGTCCGGCTGATACTGGCCAATACGTCGATGGCCGGGTAATGCCCCTGCTCGGCCAGCTTCTTGCTCAGCAAGATATGGCCGTCGAGCAGCGACTTGGCTTCATCGCCGATCGGGTCCGAGGCCGCCTCGCCATCCACCAGCACGGTGTACAGCGCGGTGATCGACCCGCTCTGCGTCAAACCGGCCCGTTCGACCAGCCGCGGCAGCATGGTGTAGACCGATGGCGTAAAGCCGCCGCGGGCCGGCGGTTCGCCGGCCGCCAGGCCGATTTCGCGCTGGGCCCGCGCAAACCGGGTCAGCGAATCGACCAGCAGCAGCACATGCTTGCCGCGCGCCCGGAACCCTTCGGCGATCGCGGTGGCGGTGAAGGCGGCACGGGCGCGCTCCATCGACGTGCGGTCCGAGGTGGCGCAGACGATGATGGTTTTAGAGACCAGCTCGGCGTCCAGTTCATGCTGCAGGAATTCGTTGACTTCGCGGCCACGTTCGCCGATCAGGCCGAACACGATGGCGTCGGCGCCGCAGCCGCGCGCAATCGCCGCCATCAGCGTGGTCTTGCCGCAGCCGGGACCGGCAAAGATGCCCATGCGCTGGCCGCGTCCCAGCGTCAGCAAGCCGTCGATCGCCCGCACGCCGGTCGCCAGCGTATCGACGATGCGCGGCCGGTCGGTCGCCACCGGCGCGTCGCGGATCACCGGCACCGTGCTGCGCCAGGCGGCCGGCTCGGTCTTGCGGCCCTGGGTGTCGAACACGACACGACCAAATCCGTCCAGCACGCAGCCAAACAGATGTTCGCCGACTTCGACCGTGTGGCTGCGCCGCAAAGGCTGGACCAGGGTCTGGTTCGACACGCCTTCCAGCGGGCTGAGCGCCGACAGCAGCGTGGTCTTGCCTGAAAAGCCGACCACTTCGGCCAGCATCGGCTGGCCGGTACGCTCCGGCAGGATCAGGTGGCACAGTTCGCCGATCGCGGCCGGCGGCATTGCCGCTTCGATCAGCGTGCCGACCACTTGCCCGACCCGGCCGTAGGTGTCGAGGCCGGGCCGCTCCGGCAAGCCGGCCAGCCAGTCCGGCAAGCGTTCGCGCACCGCCGCCAATGCCGGGGCGATCGCCGGCTTGCCATCGTCGATGGCGGCGTTCACCAGTTCACCTCGATCTTGCGTTTGCCGACGAAGCTCAGGCGGTGCTGGTCGATCGCCACCACCCGCGTGCCGCGATAATCGTCGCCGACATACAGCCGCTCGCCGTCGGCGGTGACCAGGCTGGGAGTGGAGCCGGTGATCACTTGCTGGATTTTAAATGGCAGCATGCCTTCGGCCGTCACGATATGCGCCTGCACCGGAAAGGTGATGTGATGCTCGGCCACGAAACTGGCCAGGATGCGCTCGAAACGGGCCCGCTCGTCGTCGTCGAGGTCGGCCCGCATGACCCATTTGGCGGCGCCCAGCTGCAGGTCTATGCGGTCCAGCAACTCGGCCTCGCGCAGGCGCTGGCGGAATTGATCGCTCAGCGGCGCCGCGGCGACGCTGGTTGACGCAACTGCCGCAGCCGCCGATGCCGATGCCGCCGCACGCGCCGCCCTGGGCGTGCTGGCCAGGTCCAGCGTCAGCGGCCGGCGCCGCGGTGGCGTTTCGTCGCGCTGCACCAGCGCATAGGCGGTACTGCAGACGATCGCGGTCAGCGCCAGCACCAGTCCGAGGCTGAGGCGGCGCGGCAGCCAGCGACTGCGCCGGCGCGGCGTCGGCAGATTCGGCGGCGCGCCGGCCGATCCGCCTGGCGCGGGCGGCGGCAGCACCACCGGGTCGTCGCTGAAACCGGGCTCGGCGCGGGGATTGAAATCGGCGTCGGAACCGCCATAAAAACCCGCGTCGGAAGCACCACTGAAGCCTGCATCGGAGCCATAGGCCGGCTGCGGCTCAACCCGCGCCTCAGGCTGCGCCGCGGCGAGGCCGGGATGGCCGGCCGGCGGCGCGATCCACGCCGCTTCGGCGCTCGACAGCACCAGCCAGATGCCGCTATCGCCCAGCAATACCGGCTGGTCCGGAACCAGCTCGACGCTGTCGCTGGCCGAGGTCTGGCCGACACCGGCGATGCGGCCCTGTTCCGCCAGCAGCACCCAGTCCACGCCATTAAAGCGCAGTACCGCATGTTCCGCTTCGATGGCGTTATCAACCATCACCATGTCGGCGTCTTCGCTGCAGCCGATGGTGACGCTGTCGCCCGCCAACGGCAATACCGCGCCGCGATGCAAGCCATTCAATACCCTGAGTTCCAACATAGCCTATCCCCTCGTTCAATACAATCTCCGCTGTAAGTAACCGGCCGGCCCCTTCGGGTTCCATCGCCTTGCCGCCAAACGCGGCGCCATGCGCCGCTGGAACCAGATCGAGATACGCGCCACTCATGGCCATGAACATCAATAATTCAGCCGCCCTCAACAACCGCATCCGCCAGCGCCACCTCTCTGAATTGAGGAACCAGCCGGCCGCGGTCGATCCGCGCGATGCCGCGCGCAACGCGTCCAGCACCGGCCTGGCCAGCTTCCGCTCCGGCCAGGCGCGCCAGGCGCCGGGACCGGGCAAGAGCCTGGCGCGGCGCCTGACGCAGGCCCGCAAGGGTTCCGGGGCCTCCGGCTCTTCGGCGCTCGACGATGACGACGATGACGAAGAACATATCCAGGCGGTCAGCAAGAAGGTCATGTCCAACCTGCGCGACGGCAGCGAACAGTCGCTGGAAGACATGCTGTCGCCGTACGATCCCTTGCAGCGCCATCTGCTGCTCGGTTCGGTACGCGAAGAGCTGAAGAAAACCCCGGACGATCCAAAACGGCAAATCATGGACGCCAAGCTGGGCGCCATGCTGGCCGAGCTGGATAAAAAGCACGGCCCGCAGATCCGCGCCGGCCAGCAGGATGGCGACACGCTGTCGCGCGTGCTGGCCCAGCTCGGCCAGGCCGGCGACTTCAAGTCGATGCAATCGTTGCGCCGGGCTTGCGGCGCGGCCGACGGCGCGGCGCTGACGCCGGAAGCGCTGTTCGACACCTTGAGAAAGACGGCGGCCAGCAGCGGCAAGCCGTTCGGTGCCCTGATGGAGCAAGTCCACTCGGGCATGGCCGGTGGCTTGCAGGACCGCAAGCTGCAAGGCCGGCGCCTGTGCATGTCGCTGGCCGATACGTCCGCGGTGCGGCTGGTGCAAAGCAGCATGGCGCAAGCCAAGTCGCTCAACAGCGCCTTGTCGGCGCAAGCCGAACTGACGCCGCGCGGCAGCCAGGAAGACACCGCCGCGTGGCTGATGAAGCTGAGCCAGCAGCGCGCCGGACAGGCCGCCACGATGCTCGACCAGGTGGCTCATACCGCCCATATCGACCAGCGGCGGCGCGCCCGCGGTTACGCGGTGCTGCGTGACAGCGTCAGGCAAACCCCGGACAGGCTGTGGCAAGGTCCGATGACCCGCGGCACGCTGATTGAAGAATTGACAGCCTGCACGGTCGGTTCCTACCAGGCGCTGCCGAGCGGCCCCAGCGCCGCGGACCAGCGCGAAGCCGAATGGCGCAGCAGCCTGCAACGCGCGGGCGGCTAATCAAGCATCACCGATTTTCAAAGGAAGCTGAATGCAGGATTTAATCTTCGAATTGGTATTACGGGCTTGCCGCGAGCAAGTCGTGCTGCACCATGCGCTGGAGAATGGCATGGAGTTGCTGACCTGTCCGCATGAGCAGACCGCCTTGATCGCGGTCGGTTATCCGCGCGAACGGGCGCACCAGGCCAGCGCCGAAACGGTGCTGCGCAAGCGCGCCGTCCAGTTGCCGCTGCTGGGCGCCTGGCTGCCGGCCGTGCTGCCCGATGGCGGCTGGTACCTGGTGCGGCGCCTGCCAAGCCCCGAACGGACCTTTATCCCCGTCGAACAAGAACTCACCGCGGTACAGGAGTTGCTGGCATGAATATGACGACACGCCCCATCACCAACAATGGCGTCAAGCCGGGCGGCGGCCGGCAGGCGCCGGTGCAGCAGCAGATGCCGATCCAGCTGGAACCGAACCAGGTGCTCAGCAGCGACTTGTCATCCCGCGAGCAAAGCCTGTCGCTGGAGCGCGCCGGCGCCAGCCATTCCGACGCCGGCGCCGAGCTGACGCGCTGGCTGGGCAATGGACTGACCACCCGCAATAAAGCGTGGGCGCAGGATCCCTTGCCGGACCTGCGGGCCTTGCAGAAACTGTTGCTGGCCAAGTCGCTGGCCACCGAGGGCCAGCCGCGCGCCGAATGCCTGGCGGCGATCAAGGTGGTCGAACTGAACGTGCAATGGCGCTTGCGCATGTTGCAGATGGATATGGATAGCGATATGGCGGCGGCCAATGGCGCCGCCAAGCCAGCCGACAAACCGCTCAAGGAGACCAAATGATCATCAGGGCAACGCTGCGCAACGCCAGGCCGGACGAGGCACTGGAGGCGGAACTGGAATTGGCGATCGGCCTGGTGTGGGGCCATTTGCAGGCGCGCCAGTTCGACCAGGCGTATCAGCTGGCCAAGGGTTGTTTGCTGCTGTGGCCGAAGCAGCGCCATTTGAACGCGATGGCGGCCTACGCCCAGCTCGAAGCGGGTTTCGAAATTCCGGCGCCCGCGCTGAAGGCGCTGCACGCCGACGGCGCCGACGCCGGCTGGAGCGCGATCATGCTGCGCCGCGCGGGCAACGCATGAGCGCCGTGGCTCCCACCCTCACCCTACCGACTTCAGGAAATAAAGCATGAACTCATTTGTCATGACGCTCAACCAGATGGGCCAGAAAATCGCCAGGCGCGCCGAGCTGATCGCCGCCGCGGTGGTAATCGCCATCGTCTTCATGCTGGTGCTGCCGCTGCCGCTGTGGCTGCTGGACGTGCTGATCGCGATCAACCTGTGCGTGGCCGGCCTGATGGTGGTGGTGTCGATGTACATGGCCGGCCCGACCGCCTTTTCGACCTTCCCGACCGTGCTGCTGATGACCACCCTGTTCCGGCTGGCGCTGGAAGTGGCCACCACGCGGCTGATTTTGCTGGAAGGGAGCGCCGGCCACATCGTTGAAACCTTCGGTAACTTCGTGGTCGGCGGCAACCTGGTGGTCGGCCTGGTGATTTTCGTGATCTTGACGGTGGTCCAGTTCATCGTCATCACCAAGGGTTCGGAACGGGTCTCGGAAGTGGCGGCGCGCTTTTCGCTGGACGCCATGCCGGGCAAGCAAATGTCGATCGACAGCGACTTGCGGGCCGGCATACTGACCGCCGACGACGCCAAGAAAAAACGCGCCTTGCTGGGCATGGAAAGCCAGTTGCACGGCGCCATGGACGGCGCGATGAAGTTCGTCAAGGGCGATGCGATCGCCGGCATCTTCATCGTCGCGGTCAACCTGGTCGGCGGTATTTCGATCGGCGTGATCCAGCACGGCCTGACCGTCTCGGGCGCGGTGCAAGTGTATTCGATCCTGTCGATCGGCGATGCGCTGATCGCCCAGATCCCGGCGCTGCTGATTTCGCTGGCGGCCGGCATGATCACCACCCGCGTCAGCAAGGGCGGCAACAACAAGGATGAAGAAGAGAGCAATATCGGCCAGGATATCGCCGCCGAATTGTTCAGCGAACCGAAAGCGCTGCTGACCGCCGCCGCCTTGATGGTCATGTTCGGCTGTATTCCCGGCATGCCGACGCTGGTGTTCCTCGGCCTGGCGCTGGTGCTGGGCGCCAGCGGCGTGGTCGGCCTGATGAAACCGAGCGCCGACGCCGAACTGCAGCGCCAGGCGGTCGAAAGCGAAAAGAACAATGCCAAGATCGTCGACTTGACGACGTTCACCGCAACGCGGCCGTTCTCGGTGCGCATGCCGCCGTCGCTGCGCGACAGCCAGGCGGCCGATACGCTGATCAGCGCGGTGCGCGTGATGCGCAACCTGATGATCGACAACAAGGGCATACCGGACTTGCAGCCGATCAGTTTCGAATTCCACCCATCGGTGCCGGAAGGCCGCGTGCATTTCCTGATGGCCGACGTGCCGCTGATCGACAGCCCGCTGCGCACCGGCTGGGCCGCCACCACCGAATCGCTGGACCGGATCCTCGAAATGGGCTTTGTCGGCAGCGAGGATGAATTGAACGGCACCCGCCGCCGCCGCGTGTGGGTCAAGGTCGATGTCGCCGGCCTGCAGGCGGCCGGCGTCAAATACATGGCGTGGGAACAGGTATTCTCGGCCGACGTCGAAGTCGAAATGCTGCGCAATTGCCAGATGTTCGTCGGCGTGCACGAAGTGCAGCGCTTCACCAACTGGGCCGACCGGCGCTATCCGGAACTGGGCAAGGAAATCGCCAAATCGGTGACGCTGTCGCGCTTGACGGCGGTGGTGCAGCGCCTGACGCGCGAAGGCGTCTCGCTGCGCAATGCGCGCCAGCTGCTGGAAACCACGCTGGAATGGGCGCCCAAGGAAAACGATCCGGACATCATCGCCGACCATGTGCGGCTGGCGTTCAAGCGCCAGCTGTGCCATGAAGTGGCGCGCGACGGCTTGATCGAAGTGGTGCTGCTGTCGCCGGAACTGGAAGATCAATTGCGCAGTTCGCTGCGCGAATCCAACCAGGGCAGCTACCTGGAACTGGATCCGGAAATCGAACAAAGCTTCCTCGACCGGCTCGGCGAACTGTCCGGCACCGGCGGCACGCCGGCCGCGCCGCCGGTGCTGGTCACCGCGGCCGACTTGCGGCGCTCGGTGCGCAACCTGATCGAAGACGAATTCTTTTCGGTGCCGGTATTCGCGTTTTCGGAATTGACGCAGCATACCCGCGCCCATCCGATCGGCATGATCGAGCTGTGAAGGAAATAATATGAGAATCGCTGCCTTATCGCACGGCATGAGCGCCGTTATGTCAGCCTGGCAACTGGAAGCGCCGGCGGCGCTGGTCCGCACCAGCGCCGTGACGCCGGTAACGCCGGTCAAGCCGATCGGCGGCGACACGACGCCGCTGCTGAACCGGCATCCGCTGCGCAGCCGTTATGCCGGCGGCGCGACCCGCGCCGCGCTGTACAAGCTGTACCAGTCGGCGCCGGCCACCAGACCGGCGCACGGCTGACATCATCGAAGCGGCGCCGCCACGGAACCATCGGGCCCGGCCAGGGTACTCAGCATCAGCGGCGCCATGTTGGCGCCGTCTTTTCGCTGGAGGCTTTCTTGATGATTTCGCATACGCATGGCGCCACGCTGCTGGCGATGACGCTGCTGGCCGCCAGTCCGGCGGCGCTGGCGTCGAATCGCGCCGACAGCCCGGTGCTGCGCTATCAGTTGCCGTCAAAAAATATCGTGGTCTATAGCAACCAGCCGATGTCCGGCTTGCACGGCAGCCGTATCCGCCTTGCCGCGCCGGCCCCGGTATTGCGCGCGAAAAAAACGCTGCGTCTTTCCGAAACCGCCGCCACTATGCCGGCGCTGTCCGGCGCGCCGGACATGCCGGTCGGCGCCGCCGATTTCCCGGTGATTGCGCCGGAAGTGCAGCGCGCGCGCGACCAGGAACGCTATCGCATGATCGCTGTTGAACTGCAAAACCAGCAGGCGGCGTTGCGCCAGGCACAAGCCCGTAGCGCGCCAGGCAATGCCGTCATCGAGCGCCAGCGCGGCGATATCGCCGCGTTGAGCCGCGAGTTGACACGCACTCTCGCATCGATAGCGAACTAAGCCGTAACCAGTCGCCAGACCGGCCGCGGCGCTACGTCAAGATGGTATCTTTTTAGTAGTGTTGCATGGACAGAACCACTAATTCTCACCCCCCTGATTCGCATTGACCGCTTCGGTATTCTGATAAATACTGCATTCCGTTATCGGAATACCAAACTCGACAAATGCCGGCAACGACGCTGCGGCAACCGCGGCAACCATTTTTACCGCACTGAGACACCGCTTTTTGCAGTCAGGCACATCAGCCTTTCAGCTTTATCGGGAACCGCTGACTCACGCAAGCTCCGCATTTCAACGCCTTTGACTACAGACCCGCTGTGCGCTCGCCATTTGCAATCTTGAAACTGGGGGTAACATGTCTGACTATAATTACAGCCAACGCTTTTTCATCGTCGCCGCAAGCTCGCTCCTGCTCGGCGTCGGCAGCACGGCGGCGCTCGCCGATCCGACCCGCATCAGCGTCGCGGAATTCTCAAAGAATCCGCAGATGGTCGAGGCCCTGACCAAGGGCGTGGCGAGCATGCGCCAGTTCAGCAGCGCCAATCCGATGTCCGAACAATTCAGGACCAGCCTCGCCTACTGGGCCAATACCCATGGCTACATCGGCACCGGCACGCACGCCACCAGCATGCAAAAGTACATCATCGAGTACCGCATTCCGCAGTGCCTGAAGGCGTTTGACAAGAAGACCTGCGCGGCCTATTACCAGCACGTCGTCAATGTCAAGGTGCCCAACGACGGCTACACCGACACGATCTGGGGCACCTGCCAGCATGGCAACCTGTTTTTCCTGCCATGGCATCGCTTCTACCTGCACTTCTTCGAACGCACGCTGCGCAAGCAGTCGAAGGCTCCGAACCTGGCGCTGCCGTACTGGTCTTACTACGACAACTATATGCCGTCGAAGAACAAGCTGGCGCTGCCGCCGCTGGTCACCAATCAAGCAAGCCCGCTGTACGACCAGTGGCGCACGCCGGGGCTGAACCAGCTGGTCAATTTGATGGACCCGGATTCCGCCGACGCCACGCAAGCGTTCGGCTTCAACGATTTCACGGGCTTCTCGAACCAGTTGCAAAATCAGCCGCACGGCACCATGCATTGCGAAGCGGGTTCCGGCTGCACCATGCCCGACATCGGCCTGGTGCCGATCGCCGGCGCCGACCCGGTGTTCTATATGCACCACGCCAACATCGATCGCTTGTGGCAGTGCTGGATGAAAGGCAAGGCCAAGGGCCAGCCGATCACGCTGGCGTGGGCCAGGGCCAATCTCGGCATGAGCGATGCGTGGTTCGAACAGCAATACACCTTCATCGATGAAAACGGCAAACCGGTCAAGGTCAAGGTGGCCGACGTGTTCAGCGCCGCCTACACCCCGCAGTACGACCATCTCGACAATTGCGACGCCAGGCCGGATACCATGAGCAAAGAAAAATCAGCAGGACTGAAGGCATGGGCCAGCTCCCCCTTGACAGCACATGCGCCACTGGCGGCCGGCAAGAAAATCACGCTGGGCAACAGTACCGTGTCGGTCGGGCTGCAGGCGGCGGCCGAGGAGAGCGGCACCATCGTCAAGTCGCTCGGCGCAGCCGCGGCGGAAGCCGGGCAAACCTATCTGGTGCTGGAAGACGTGCAGCTGCAGGGCGCGCCGGCGCTGACCTACAAAGTCTATTTGTCGAGCAAGTCGCAGCCGCAGAAAAGCAGCTATATCGCGACCTTCAGCTACTTCGGGGTCGGCCCGGTGCACGCCAGCCATGCCGGTCACGGATCGGACAATGCGCTTGGCACCCTGGTCTACAAAGTCAACGCGAACCTTGCCGAACTCGGGATCAGCTCGGCCAGCGACATCACCGTGCGCTTCGTGCCGGCCGACCTGGCCAGCGCCAGCCAGGCGAAAAACCAGCAGGCCGGCACCGGCGTGACCGTCGCCAACATCCGCCTCGAAACGTCCGCCATCGCACCAAGCAAGTAAACCGGAGAAAACTCATGCGACAAAACACATACCGGATTCCTGTGTTGCGCGCCACCGCGCTGGCGCTTGGCGTGGGCCTGGCGCTGGGCCGCATGGCCGGCGCCGCCGAACTGCAGCAGGAAGACCAGCAAGAGATCGCCAATCCACCGGCGCTGCGCTCGGCGGCGGCCATCCTGAAGTCGGCCAATCTGCTGGAGAGCAGCGCCACGCGCCCTCGCCTGAACCTGCTGACGCAGCCGTTGATGACCGAGCTTGCACCGGGCGTACCGCGCGAGGTGGAGCTCAATTTATCGATCCGCTACGTCAATGGCTGGATACGCAACCCGTCCGTCGAAAGGCCGGGCGCCATCAAATACGACCGGGTCCGCCTGCGCAGCTACGTGCAGGGCGACAGCGGCCCGGCGCGCTCGATCGCGCCGGACAGCAACTGGGCGGCGCCGGGCCAGACGGTGTTTGTCGCGCCGCAGATCGAAGCGTATCCCGGACAAACCGTCAGGATCACCTTGAATAACAATCTGCCGGCCGACCCCAGCTGCATCGCCCAGGGCGGCAGCGGCAATATCCCGCACTGCTTCAACGGCACCAACCTGCATAGCCATGGCCTGTGGGTGAATCCGGCCGGCAACAGCGACAACGTGCTCATCTCGATCAATCCCGGCGTCGGCTTCCAGTACGAATACAACATCCCGCCGACCCATCCGGCCGGCACGTTCTGGTACCACACGCACCGGCACGGCTCGACGGCGCTGCAAGTGTCGAGCGGCATGGCGGGCGCGCTGATCGTGCGCGGCACCAGGGCGCCGACGCCGGCCGAAAACGGCGATATCGACACCCTGCTCAAGTCCGGCCCGCGCACCCAGTTTCCCGAGCGGGTGCTGGTATTCCAGCAGATACAATATGCCTGCCGCTTCCAGTCCGGCCCGCTGCAAGGCAAAATTAAAACTTATGGCAACGATCCCGGCGCCGGCCTGTCCGATCCGACAGACCAGCGCTACAAGTGCGACGACGGCGATATCGGCCAGATCGACGGGTATGACCAGTTCGGCCCGGGCAGCTGGCAGGGTTCCGGGCGCTACACCAGCATCAATGGCGTGGTGCTGGGCAAGCTGGCCAGGGCCAGGACCGGCGTGATCGAACGCTGGCGCATGATACACGGCGGCGTCAGGGACACCATTTCGTTCAAGATCAAGCGCCGGGCCTTCAACGCGCCGCCGATCAGCGGCCTCAGGGCCAGCGCCACCGAAGACTATGTGAATCAATACTGCACCGGACCGGAGCTGGATTTGCCGCTGATCGCGGCGGACGGCCTGACGCTGGCGAAGGCCATGCCGCGCAAGGCGGTGGTGTTCCAGCCGGCCTACCGCTGGGACGCGCTGGTGGTATTCCCGCAGCCCGGCGACTACTGCGTCATCAACGACGTCAAGGTGGCCAGCAGCGTCGACCGCGCCGCGCCGTCGGCCCGCCTGCTGGGACTGGTCGAGGTCGGGCCCGGAACGCCGGTCAGGGGCGACAGCGTCGCTTATGTCAAGGCCAGGCTGGTCGCGGCGGCGCAGGCCAACTTGCCGGCCAGCGTCAGTCCGAAAGTGGTCGCCGAGCTGAACGACGGCTTCAAGCTGAGCAGCTTTGTGCCGCACCGTACCATCGATGCGGCCGAGGTCACCGGCACGCAGCTGATGACATTCAATATCGATACCAGCAAGCCTGGCAGCACCACGTTCCAGGTCGATGGCAGGCCGTTTGACGGCAACCGGATCGACCGCACGCTGCAACTGGGCGCAGTCGACGAATGGACGCTGGCATCGGATTTTGTCTCGCATCCGTTTCACATCCACGTCAACCCGTTCCAGATCGTCAAGATCCTGACGCCCGACGGCGTCGACATCAGCGGCGACGACGGCAGGGACCCGGACGGCGACAGTCAATACGTGGGCCTGAAAAACGTGTGGAAGGATACCTTGTGGGTCAAGAACCTGTTTGCATCGAATGACCCCGCCAAGGCAAGACAGGGCAGATACACGATCGTGGTGCGGACCCGCTACGAACGCTATATCGGCGACTTTGTCCTGCATTGCCACATACTCGATCACGAGGACCAGGGCATGATGCAAAACATCCGCGTGGCACTGCCCGACGGCAATGGCGGAACCGCGGCGGCGCATCATTAGGCCGCGGTACTCCCTGCCGTATGCAAGCAGGCAGGGAGTGATTGCGCGCCATGACGGGCGCGCGGCTCCCGGCGTCGGACCGGGATAGCGCCGGCTACGCGTCAAGCCATCAGGTGGCTGCCGGCACCGCCGGTGCCTGGCCGTGGTGGCACTGGCGGCGCTGGCGGCGGCGGTGCTGGCGGTGCTGGCGGCGGTGGTGCTGGCGGCGCTGGCGGTGCTGGCGGCGTCGGGGTCTGGGCCGCGAATGCATTCGGCGGGATCTTATCCGCATCGAACATATCGAAGCCGGCCTTTTTCACGTAAGCCTCGCATGCTTTCTTGCTCCAATGACCGTCGGTGCCATGCTTCTGGTCGGCGCCGTCGACATCCTTGAACGCCGAACCCTTGTTGGCGTACAGGTACTGGGCCGCAGCCTGGGTCTGCGGCTTGTACTTGCCGGTCTTGTCGTTGGCAATGTTCCACAAATCGCCCTGGCTCAGCTTGCCGTCGCCTACGGCGGAATCCGTTGCCAGCAAATAAGCGGCGCTGGCGGTGTTCGGATTGGTGACCGGCAGTGCGGCGCCGTTCGGGATGCTGGCCGGCGGCGTGTTCGCCGCTGGCGGCGTCGTCGTCGCTGGCGGCGTGGTGGTGGCCGGCGGTGTCGTCGTCGCCGGCGGGGTAGTCGCTGCCGGTGGCGTGGTCGCAGGCGGCGCGGCGAACGGATTCGGCGGAATCTTGTTCTGCTCGTACGTGCT